>JBDSLD010000029.1:0-3780 GCA_039916545.1 Ferruginibacter sp. | reverse complement strand
CCCTCCGCAGGTAATATTGTGGCCTTTTGCTACCGGCGTTTTTGTTGGGGAATATTGTTTTGTAACTTCTCTTCCACAGTATTCCCTTTTTCGTCTTTGAGAGGACTGGGCATCGGCGGTTTGCCTTCCGGCGTCACCTGGTCGAACACTTTATTTATGTGTATCCATTTGCCATTTTTCCATTTAAAACCTTCGTAATCGCCGTCGGGTACCAAAGTCCATTTTTTATTGGGCTCATTACTTTCAGATTCAAGGTGCTCAAATATAACGATGGCCAAATCTTCGTCGTAGGTGAGCCGGGCGCCACCGTCTTTTTTATATTCCATGATATACCGGCTGACAGAAGGTTTCACGATTGAATCTTCTTCAAAACTAAAAAGCCTGCCGCCGAATATTGGTTCATCATTGCTAAAATTTAAGGTCTCAATTATTTTCCGGTTGCTGCGGATATTGTTTTCATCAAATCCCAATAAAGTATAGAAATCCTGCCTGCCGTTTTTTGTCTGTATGATCCTGTAATACACCGCACCCATCCAGCCCTTGTTATTTGCAAAAGTATCGGCCATATTTATAGTCACATCAGATTTGTCAATCAGTGGAAATAATTTTAGCGCGCCGTCACTTGTCCTCATTTGTATGGCGCCATGTTGTCGTATGATATTCTCGTTGATCACCATTTGCCAGGTAAATATTCTGAAACTGCTGTCAGGTGAATATAACCTGGAGATGGTTTGTAAAGAATCAAAAGGATAATAAAAAGAATTTTTTGTAACCAGTCCGCGGACAAACATTTTTGTAAACAGGCTGTCCGCATTAAAACGGTCCTCTGCTGTAATTCCCTGTATGAGCTTGAGGGAATATTTTTTTAATGAATCTTCTTTTTTTTGTAAAATGGACAGTTCCTCTTTTTTAATGCGCTGTGCAAAAATTACAAGTGTGCCGGTACAGAATATAAAAAATAGCAACAGTTTCTTCATGCGCTAAATTAAAATAATACTTTAGTATTAAAATAATTAGTTCCTGAATTTAACTAAAGGTTAGATTGGGAATGGCAACAAGGATCAAAATATAAACCGGATCAATGATAAGAGATTACCAATGCCGGATGCTTGGTAACGTCAGCATTATTACTCGACGCATATTGCCGGATATTATAAATGGTCTCGTTTTGTAAAACAATTGCAAATCCATTGTTACCATTGATTTGCATATCTTTTACCAGGTCAGTGACATTGATTACACTGTTTTCAAATGCATTGGTACTTTGTGGAATAATTACCTGGTTGGTTGCTGTTGAAATAGGTTGATTACTCCAGGTGAAAGGATTAGGGAGCGTCCAGGTGGAAGTAATGCGTTTGATATAGCAGGCATTTCCGGTACCGAAATGCGCATCGATGCCATTGCCGCCATGAGGGCCGGTCACAGCGTATAAATATAATTTAGCACTATCGATTGTGGCACCGGGAGGAATGCCGGAATAATCAAATTTGATGAAAGTGCGCTGAACTAATTTGTTGCCATTTGATGTCCATGCAGCCATGTCTATCTGCGTGTCGGTTGTGAAACCAACCGGGTAATCGCTGTCAACAAAACCTTCGTATAAATTATTGGTCGGCTTTAAGGTTATTGTAACGGCCGGGCATTGGCCCCAGGTTGGTACGCCATTACAAATAGTAAGCTGTTGCCCGTTCAGACCCAAAGGGATCGTCACCCAACGCGATCCGTTCCAGTATTGCATATCGCCGGGCGTATTGCCTTTGTTAATTACCGGGTACCAGCTACTTCCGTTCCAGTAATAGTAACCGGGAACCACATTTGTTGGGGTGCCGCCAGCCGTAGCTGTATTAAATACCAACAAACCTGTAGCGGGACTGTTAACAGGTGCGGCTGCGTTGGTTGCGGTGAGTGCGACACGAGGAGGCAAAAACCCTTTATCGGTGCTATTGATTTCTAATTGTGCAGATGCATTAGGTGTAGTGGTACCGATACCAACCTGGGCAAAACTTATAAATGTCAGTATGCACGCAATGGCGCTTAGGGTAAATTTCTTCAAAATATGGATAAATTAGGTAAGCTTTTTAACTTAATAACTTCCCGAATATAAGGCTTAATAATTGAAATGTTACCTTGTCTGGATGTCAGGGTAACATTTATTTAAAACACATATATGCTATAATAATTGTCATTGAAATTTTAGTCATTTGCAAATATCCAGGATCGCCTTGACCATTTTATCCCAACCATACTTTTTCTTTTCCTCCACTAAATGGGGGATAAAATGAGCCTCCCCTTTTTCATAAAAATCCTTTATTTTTTTCGCGATGGAGGCCGGCGTGGGTTCAGCTACCAGTCCGACCTTTCCATCGGGTACCAATGCGGGGAGTCCGCCTACATTCGTCACTATCATTGGTATTTCAAAATGATAGGCGAGGGGAGTAACACCGCTTTGCGTAGCGCTGCGATAAGGCTGAATTACTACATCTGCGGCGCATAAATAATATTTCACTTCGCTATCCGGTATAAAATCAGTTCTTATGATCAAATTTTCCCGAATGCCTGGCCTTGCCATTTGCTCGTCGTAAGTTTTTTTATCTTCATAAAACTCACCAGCTATCAATAATTTAGGCATAGAAAAAGTTGTTTGGGCTGTTTCTTCCTGTAATAATTGCATTGCTTCCAGTAATATATCAAGGCCTTTATATTTCCTGATAAAACCAAAAAACAAGATAACGGGTTCATCCTTTTTTATATCCAGGTGAGTTCTTGCCGCTGCTTTACTGACCTTTTCACCAAAATTATCAAATAATGGATGCGGAATAAATTTAGCTGGTTTATTTGGTGCAAACAGCTGCAGATCGCCCATTACTTTTTCGCTCATGGTGATAAACGCATCAATGGGCTGTATAAAATATTTTGTGAGCACGGTATCACCAGGCCTTTTTTCATGTGGAACAATATTATCCGCGATGCATATAATTTTTGTGTAGCGGTTCTTTTTTACGATACGTAAAATGCTACCCAGGCAGGCGCCCATAAAAGGCATCCAAAATTTGACGACGATGAGGTCCGGTCTCGCTTTTTTTATTTCTCTACCCACTTTTATCCAGTTAAGTGGGTTGACAGAATTTATTTTCACCCTGATATCAAGATCCGGGGGAGCAGGCTCCTTAGAAAATTGTGTGGTGCCGGGAAACAGAAATCCGGGATATTGTAATGAAAAAGTGTAGATAATGACCTTATGTCCCTGCTTAATAAATTCCCTTGCAAGCCGTTCATTGTAAGAAGCCAGGCCACCGCGGAGCGGGTGTGCGGAACCAATGATAATGATATTTTCGGGCACTGTCAAAATGTAAAATGAGAAATCCGGCCACAATAAAAATCAGCCGTTTATTTTTATAGTCCAATCTTTTTATCGATCAGGTAATAATTCCTGTCGTTCGAATTACGGGCGATCAACTCTCCCAGGAAGCCTGCTAAAAATAACTGCGTACCAATCACGATCGATATGATGCCTACATAAAACAAGGGCCTGTCCGTCATGTTAAATTGAGAGAAAAGTATTTTAGCCGCAAAAAGATAGATCCAGATGCAAAGACCGACAAAAAAAACAATGCTGCCCCAGAGCCCAAAAATATGCATTGGTTTTTTACCGAATTTACCCATGAACATGATCGAAGCAAGGTCAAGGAATCCATTGACAAAACGTGTCCAGCCGAACTTGGTGATGCCATACTTTCTTGGTCTGTGCTCCACCACTTTTTCCCCTATTTTTTTAAAGCC
>JBDSLD010000028.1:0-12814 GCA_039916545.1 Ferruginibacter sp. | reverse complement strand
AAAAAAATTAAAATAATAAAAATGAAAAGAACGATTGTCCCATTATTATTTATCTCCCTTTTATTTGCCGCCTGCAATAGCAATGAGCCTGCCGCTGTAAGCAGTGCTGATTCGTCAGGTGTTTCTTCTGCAACGGTGAGCCCGGCTAAAGACTGGAAATTTGGCGTAGCACTTTGGACGTTCCACACTTTCAATTTTCCTGAATCATTGGATAAAGTGGACAGTGCGGGACTAGGTTATATCGAGCCCAACACATTTCATAAAACAGGTCCTGAATTTAAAGATTCTCTGATCGGGCAGTTATCTGTTCCCGGCCTGGAAAAGATTAAAGCCTTGATAGCAAAGAAAGGGCTTAAGATTGAATCGATCTATATCGCGGGCGATTCTACACTGGCTTCCTGGAAACACCAGTTTGATATCGCAAAACAACTCGGCGTAAAATATGTGACTACGGAACCACCACTGAATATGTGGGATAGTATTGATAGCCTGGCAGGTGCTTACGGTGTTAAAGTTGCTATCCACGAACATTGGAAAGGAGTGAGCCATTATTGGAATCCTGACACGGTGTTGCTTGCTATGAAAGGGCATCCGAATTTTGGTGTGTGCGCTGATCTTGGCCATTGGCCAAAAAGTGGTATCGACCCGGTTGATGCAGTAAAAAAATTAAGCGGTCATATCCTCGTCGTACATCTGAAAGACATTGCCGAATTCAACGATCCTAAATTAAGGGATGTGCCGGTTGGTACGGGAAAAGTTAATTTCCCCGCAGTTTTTGCGGAGTTGAAAAAACAAAATTTCGATGGCTATATTTACATCGAGCGCGATGCGGAAGACCTTCCAAGTAACCTTCCGTCGGTACTGCAAACGGTGAAGTATTATAATGATGAAGTCGGTAAACTAAAGTAAGCGCGATCGAAGCGCAGCTGTTTTAAATGACTTAATGAACATCAAATGGTGAATAGCCGAACGCAAACCGGCTATTCACCATTGATGTTTAACCAAGGATCTGTTTATTAAAATGACTTAAATTAATATCACACTACTTATCAAAATAATTTTATGATACTTGAATTAGCAACAGTAGATATTCAACAGGGAACAAACGCTGATTTTGAACAAGCGTTGGAAAAAGCACAATCAGTGATCAGCACATCGAAAGGGTACCTGGGGCACCAATTTCAAAAATGTATTGAAAAAGATAACCGGTATGTTTTTTTGATCCGCTGGGAAACACTGGAAGACCATACAGTCGGTTTCCGTGAATCGGATTTGTTTAAAGCGTGGCGCGCACTGATAGGCCCATTTTTTGAAACTCCTCCGCAGGTTCAGCATTATGAGTTAAAATTTGAAATGCAGACATAATGCTCCATGAGGCAATTCAAATAAAAAATTGCCAGCTATTTAGAAAATAACGGGCAATCACTTTACATAAATTAAATTACTGAAAATAGTTTTCCCAAACCTCACAGGTTTTTAAAACCTGTGAGGTTTTAGCAGCGGGTAATGCAAATACCCACTGCATAAGCCGGCAGTAAAAACTTATGGCATACCTGTCTAAATATAATGTCGGGGATTGTTTTATATTATCCTTATCTGCTTTCCTGCCTGCAATGCTTCACCCACCAAACTCATATCTTCATGAGAAGGGCCTGATACAATTACCAGGTCAATAGAACTATCATCCAGGATATCGCGGGTATTTCCAACAATCTCCGCAAGGGGGTATCTCGACTTAATATTATCTTCATTTGCCCCTTCCGTAGACAATACTTTCTTGATTTCATAGCCCTGTAATAAACTAACAGGTGAAATGTAAAGTGGTTGTTGTAATCCGCATTCTATCAATCCTATATTTTTAATCGTGTTCATATATTTAATTTTTTTAAAATTTATATTAATTATTGCTAAGTGCAAATGCAAAAATATGTAATTTTGTTTAATCGATTAAACAAATCAGGTTAAGTTATTGTAAACAAGTTATTTTGTTTATACAAATTTTATTAATTAATTGATTATCAATAGGTTTATTGGTTATTAAAAACGGATCGTTTGCATGCAAAAAAGAATTAGCCTTAAGGATATTGCCGATAAAGTAGGTGTTTCAACAGCCCTTGTTTCCTATGTTTTGAATAATAAAAAGGAAGGAAGAATTAAAAAATCGGTTGCTGACCGAATAAAGGAAGTCGCAGTGGAATTAAACTATCGCACCAACCAGATTGCCAGGAGCCTTAAAACCAACAAAACTTTTACGATTGGCCTGGTAGTAGCCGATATTTCAAATCCATTTTCTTCAGGCCTTGCCCGGATCATTGAAGATGAAGCTGAAAAGAAAAATTACACGGTGATCTTTGGCAGTTCTGATGAAAATGTTGCCAGGTCAGAAAAACTCATTGATACTTTTATAACCAGGCAGGTCGACGGGTTGATCATTGCTCCCGGGGAAAATTCCGCTTCGCAAATCCTGTCACTTCAGCAACAACATATTCCTTTTGTATTGGTCGACCGGTATTTTCCCGATATCAAAACAAATTATGTTGCGCTGGATAATTACGAAGCTTCGTTATCCGCTATCCATCACCTGGTCGATCAAGGCTACAAGCGGATAGGCATGATCAGTTTTAATACATCACTTTTTAACATACAGGAACGTAATCGCGGATACATTTCGGCACTGGAAAAAAGCGGCCTGCATTTTAATAGCGATCTCTTGATTGAGATCAATATTGGTGATATTAAAGCTGGTGTGGAGAATGCAATTGATAGCCTGCTCGCAACCAGTCAACCAATTGATGCCTTGCTATTTGCCACCAATGCCATCGCCACACATGGACTAAAACATATTTATAAGCTCAATCTTAAAGTGCCAGGTGAGTTGGCGCTGGTAAGCTTTGATAAAACAGATGCGCTTGATTTATTTTATGCGCCCCTTACCTATATCAATCAGCCATTACCCGAGATGGGACGCCTTGCAACAAAGCTCTTGATTGATGCAATCGAAGGAAATGAAGAAATTACCCAGCTAAATTTGCCGGCAAAATTAGTGGTGCGTGCTTCCACAGTTATGGATAAAGACGAACGATTTAGCAGATAAGATTATGACAGGCTTCGTTTCAATCAAAGTAGGTCTCCATATCATTCACGGATACTTTTTGAAAAGCCATTTCCAATTGACTTTTTAATATCCTGTCTTCGGAAAGTTCGGGTAAATTATCTACGTCAAAATATTGTACATCCAGTACATCAAATCCTTTGCTGACCTCTTCAGAGACCGCGGCACAATGTATTACCATCTTGTAAGCATAAAATGGTTGCGGCGGGTGAGCATGAAATTTTTTGTCATAAACCGCCAGCAATCTAATTGGTACTACATCCAGGCCCGTCTCTTCTTTACATTCTTTCACAGCTACTTCTTTGGGCGAATAACCAATGTCCGCCCAGCCTCCGGGTAGTGACCATTTATTATCGGCGCTTTCTTTTACCAACAGTATTTTATTGTCTTTTATGATCAGCACCCTTACATCAACCTTCGCGGTTGGATAATCTTTGTTTTCAACATACAAATTTTTCAGGTAAACTATTTCCTGCCCGGTTATTTGGTGAAGCAACTCATAACTGATGTCAAGCACTTCTGAATAACGTTCTTTATCATATTCGTTTTGATTATACAGCAAACCAACATCAGCAATTGCTTTAAGCCGTTTAGCAAGGGTAAGCAGGTCATCATTCGCCATTATTTCTTTTGTTTGATTAAGAGGATGAAGATAATAAGAACGGATGATAATTGGGGATGATGGTGGATACTTGAAATTGGATACTGGATGCTGGATACTGGATACTTGATACTTGATGCCGGATACTGGATGCCGGATGCTGGATTACCGGATTTGCGCCATGTCTAATGTATCTCGCTTGTTATATTTTGTTACAAGTACATACTGGCGGCGTTTGCAGGGCTGAACTTTAAATTGTAAAAGGGAATTCGTTCAACCCTGCTGCGGGACGGGACTACCCAGGAACGCCTTTATACAGGGGGCACAAAAAGTGCGCGATTTCTTTTATCTTTCATTTGAATGAAAGTTCTTTGACGAGATGTACCTGATGTCCGGTAAGGACGAAACATCGGTAGTCAAATGCATAGGTGGGTAAAGTGCTGTAGGTACGTAATATAGATATAGAAATCATTATACGATAGCACAGGTGAATCGATAAAAGGTTATAGCATTCCGCAGCAGGGTTTCACGGTTGTAACTTTTATAATTTGTAATCCCTGCAGTGAAAACCCCGCTGGGACATACTTGTGATGAATCCGGTATGCCGCATCCAATATCCCGCATCCACCACCCATCCCTCATTATCAATTCTTTTTTATATATCTTTATTTCACAGCTCATCCATCATGTCATTTATTATACTGTTGACTGGCATCGTATTGCTTGTTTTATTGATCACCTGGGCAAAGCTAAATCCCTTCCTGGCATTTATCCTTGTGTCTATATTGATTGGCATGGCCAATGGAAAAAATATAGCAGCCATCACCAGTGCCATTCAAAAAGGGATCGGTGACCTGCTGGGTTCGATCATTGTCATACTTGGACTGGGCGCCATGTTAGGCAAGATCATTGCGGATAGCGGCGCTGCACAAAAGATAGCCGCTGGTTTAATGAATGTATTTGGCAGAAAATATATTATGTGGGCGTTGCTGCTTACCGGCTTCATTGTCGGCATACCGCTTTTTTACGGTACCGGCTTCGTGCTGGTGGTTCCGCTCATTATCACTTTATCTTACCGGTATAATATTTCCGCCGTCTACATCGGGCTACCAATGCTGGCCGCTCTTTCTGTTACGCATGGCTATTTACCACCCCATCCGTCACCAACGGCATTGGTAAAACAATTCAATGCGGATATCGGGCTTACCTTGTTGTACGGACTGCTGGTAGCCATTCCCGTTATACTGGTTGCCGGTCCCTTGTTTGCCTTAACCTTAAAGAAGTACACTATTAAACCATTGGAAACCTTTAAGGGAAAAGACATCCCGGATGAGGAACTGCCGACCATGTTTAACAGCGTATTCACAGCCCTGCTCCCCGTGATACTGATAGCATTCAATACCATTGTGAGTCTTACAATACACCAGGAAAATACACTGACAAAAGTAGCGCAATCCATTGGCGACCCGATAGTGGCCATGACCATCACCCTGCTCTTTGCCTGTTACAGCCTCGGCTTAAACAAAGGGAAAAAAATTAAAGACGTCATGAGGCCGATGGCTGATGCGGTAAAGGATATTTCCATGATCATAATGATCCTTGGTGGCGCCGGCGCCTTAAAAGAAGTGTTGATAGAATGTGGCATCAGCGAACAGATCGCCGGTGTATTGCATACAATGAACATACAGCCGCTGATAGCAGCCTGGAGTATTGCCGCGATCATACGTGTTGCCCTCGGTTCGTCGACAGTAGCAGGGCTCACTACGGCAGGCATCGTGGCCCCAATGATCCTGTCATCCGGTGTGGATCCGAACCTGATGGTGCTGGCAACCGGGGCAGGCAGTATGATGTTTTCTCATGTCAATGATCCGGGCTTTTGGATGTTCAAGGAATACTTCAATATGTCAGTAAAGGATACGCTCAAAACATGGTCCGTCATGGAGACCATCGTTTCAGTCGCGGGCCTGTTTTGTGTATTGGCCCTTAATTATTTTATAAAATAGGCCAACCCGCGTTACAGCACAGTACAGTCATGGGCAGCGATAAGATGCAGTAACCTTGTTGTTTTATAAAGTAGGGCAACGGGTTGGCAGCCTTTACCAGGCGTAACTACAACGCAAAAGCGGGTAACCCTATTCTTTGAATATTGGAAAAATTTATTTTTATAACTCATTCAAATATTATGACGACACATGAACAAATACTAGCCCATAAAATTGTGGCCATCCTCCGTGGAGCAAACCCGGATGACGTGGTAAAAATAGCAATGGCGCTGTACAAAGGAGGAATCAAATGTTTAGAGATCACCCTCAATTCTTTAAATGCGTTGGAAGCCATAGAAAGTATTGCGGTTAAAATGGAAGGCAGTATTTTAGTAGGTGCTGGTACGGTGCTGGACGCTGCAGCAGCAAGCGATGCAATCTCAGCCGGCGCAAAATTTATAATTTCTCCCATCACTGATGATGCAACCATCGCCAGAACGAAACAGTTGGGCGCCGTAAGTATTCCGGGCGCATTTACGCCAACTGAAATATTCAGGGCCCATTCGGCCGGAGGGGATATCATTAAGGTTTTTCCCGGCACATCCGGACCTTCATTTATCAAAGAGATATTGGCGCCTTTACCTCATATCCCTTTGATGCCAACCGGCGGAATCAGTTTAGAAAACCTGCATGAATTTAAAAAAGCCGGAGCAGTGGCCTTCGGTATTGGAAAATCATTGGTTGACACAAAACAACCAATCACGGAAGCGTACTTACACGAAATAACAGCCAGCGCACGTAGATTCGTACAGGCAGCGGAGGCCAATTAAAAAAATATTATGAAGATTACCAGCTATCAGTTATACCAGGTGCCACCACGGTGGCTATTTTTAAAAATTGAAACCGACGAAGGCATCACGGGATGGGGCGAGCCTATACTGGAAGGAAAAGCGGCAACGATAAAAACAGCGGTAGATGAAATGATGGAATACCTGGTAGGTAAGGACCCAATGAATATCGAGGACCACTGGAACGTGCTTTACCGGGGCGGATTTTATCGTGGCGGGGCTGTTTTAATGAGTGCCCTCTCCGGTATCGACCAGGCATTGTGGGATATCAAAGGAAAATTTTTTAACGCGCCCATATATCAATTAATGGGTGGTAAAGCAAGAGACAAGGTCAAGGTATATTCATGGATAGGAGGTGACCGTCCGACAGATGTGGCGAGGGAAGCAAAAAATGTGGTGGACAATGGATTCACGGCGCTTAAAATGAATGCGACAGAAGAATTGCAGTACATAGATTCTTACGATAAAATAGATCGTGTTTTAGAGCGCGTGGCAACTGTCAGGGAGACGGTTGGCAATTCGATCGGCATTGGTATAGACTTTCATGGACGCGTGCACAAACCGATGGCAAAAGTGCTGGCTAAAGAACTGGAAGTTTTTCACCCCATGTTTATTGAAGAGCCGGTGCTGGCCGAAAATAACGAAGCCTTGAGAGAAATAGCCCAACATACGTCTATCCCCATCGCCACCGGCGAAAGGATGTTTAGCCGGTGGGATTTCAAAAAATTATTAATGGATGGCTACGCAGATATTATTCAGCCCGACCTTTCACATGCCGGCGGTATCACGGAATGTAAAAAAATAATTTCAATGGCCGAGGCTTTTGATGTGGCCGCGGCTCCTCATTGTCCCCTGGGCCCGATCGCGCTTGCTGCCTGCCTGCAGGTCGACGCCACCTGTCACAATGCTTTTATTCAGGAACAAAGTTTAAAGATCCATTACAACCAGGGAAGCGACCTGTTGGATTACCTCTCCGACAAATCCGTTTTTGAATACCAGGATGGTTTTGTAAAAATACCCGGCGGACCTGGACTGGGCATCGAGATCAATGAAGCCCATGTGAAAAAGATGGCTGAAACGGGCCATAACTGGAGAAACCCGTTGTGGAGGCATGAAGATGGAAGTGTGGCGGAATGGTGATATTACACTATTGAAAGATCGTAACATTAATTGATTGCCCGGAATAACTCTTCCAGAATTTGGTATCGCGGTAACGACAATAAAATGCTTTTTAGATATGAAAAAAAACAACGGTGCGGATCAGCCAACGCGGGTGAGGTTTACCATTCTTGCGGCGGTATTTGTAAACGTTGTAATCAACTATATGGACCGCAGCAATATGTCTGTAGCGGCTTCATTTATCAGTGATGAATTTCAGCTGAGCTCTGTGCAACTCGGCCTTATTTTTTCCGCCTTTAGCTGGACCTATGCGGCGCTTCAAATTCCTGGCGGTATCATGGCGGATCGATTTGGGCCACGCATCCTGTACACATTTACGCTAATTACGTGGTCGGTAGTAACCGTCCTCCAGGGATTTGCCAAAGGCTTTGGTGCGCTCTTTGGTTTGCGTATGGCAATTGGCATATTTGAAGCGCCGTCTTATCCAATAAATAACCGCATCGTTACTACCTGGTTTCCTGAAAATGAACGGGCGTCGGCAATAGCTATGTACACATCCGGGCAATATCTCGGCCTCGCTTTTTTGGCTCCTGTACTGACCGCGCTTGAGGATTACGCCGGCTGGAAGGGATTATTTATTATCACCGGGTTG
This sequence comes from Ferruginibacter sp., assembly GCA_039916545.1. Lineage (GTDB taxonomy): Bacteria > Bacteroidota > Bacteroidia > Chitinophagales > Chitinophagaceae > Ferruginibacter. The sequence goes on along the minus strand of JBDSLD010000028.1, from coordinate 4,500 downwards.
ATCGGAATAGTATGGGGAATTACCTGGTATTTTATTTACCGCGATCCTTCGGAACTTGGAAGAGCAAACCGGGCCGAATTGGATTTAATAGTAAAAGGTGGCGGGTTGATTAACAAGAAAAACCCGGAAGAAAAAACCGTTGCCGCCAATAAATTTCAATGGAGCGATTTGAAAGAGGTATTTATTCACAGAAAGCTCTGGGGAATCTATATCGGGCAGTTTGCAATAGGTGGAACATTGTGGTTCTTCATAACCTGGTTCCCCATCTACCTGGTTAAGTACCGCGGACTAAATTTTTTGAAATCCGGCTTCCTGACGGCGGCACCTTTTCTCGCCGCATTTGCGGGCATATTGCTATCGGGCTTTCTTTCCGACTACATGGTACGCAAAAAAGTGTCGCTTGATATCGCCCGCAAGATACCCGTCATTACCGGGCTTTTGCTGAGTATGTCCATTGTCGGTGCGAATTATGTTGAGAGCCCGGCGCTCATCATTCTCTTTATGTGCCTCTCTTTTTTTGGCAACGGACTTGCTTCTATCACCTGGGTGTTTGTTTCTACCCTGGCGCCTAAGCATTTGGTCGGACTTACCGGTGGCGTGTTCAACTGCATCGGCAATTTATCAGGCATTGTAGTTCCAATAGCAATTGGTTTTTTAGCGCGTGGCGGACACTTTGCACCGGCGCTGATTTTTGTGGCCTGTATGGGCATGGCGGGGGCGCTATCTTATATTTTCCTCGTTGGTAAAGTGGAGCGCATTGAAATAGCATTGCCCAAATAAATCGTCGGAAAAAATTAAAAAAATTAAATTTTACTCATCATGAAATTGTTTTTTAGCTGCGACTGGGGAACTTCCAACTTCAGGTTAAGGTTGATAGATGCCGGAGATCTAACGGTGCTGTCTGAAATAAAAACCAATCATGGTATGGCTGCTGCTTTCGAAAGCTGGACACAAAGCGGCAGGGGGCAAGAACACCGGACTTCTTTTTATCGAAAATACCTGTCTGAACAAATTGGAAATATCGATTCATCTTATGCTGACAATATAGCTGATATACCAATTATCTTGTCGGGTATGGTGTCTTCAAGTATTGGTATGGTGGAGCTTCCCTACAAAGAAATTCCGTTCAATTGCGATGGATCCGATCTGGATGTGCATGTAATTCCGAAAGATGAAAAACATGCCAGTGAAATAATGATCATCTCCGGCGCCAGGACCGAAGTGGATGTAGCGAGGGGAGAAGAAACAATGGTGGCAGGATGTGAGATAGTGAAGTCTGACACCGAAGCGGTTTTTATTTTCCCGGGTACGCATTCAAAACATATGTTAGTAAAAAATGGCCTGGTTAAAAATATCACCACGTACATGACTGGAGAGCTATTCGACCTCCTTTCCAATAAAAGTATTTTATCCGGATCTGTAAAAAAAAGTGCCGAGCCACAAAATATTGATGAGGCTTTTTTTGCGAAAGGGATCCGGCAGGGAATTTTACTAAGTCTTACCAACAGCATCTTTCATGTGCGCACAAACCACCTTTTAAAGAAAGCTACCCCACAGCAAAATCATACTTTTTTAAGTGGCTTGCTGATTGGCCACGAGTTGAAAGACCTGGCAGCAAAGAAACCAGCCAATATAACATTGGTTTGCAGCGAAGGATTAAAAAATGAATACGGGCAGGCATTAAAAATCCTGGGCCTGCATGATCGCCTGCAATACAAAAATGCGGATGATGCACTGATCAAAGGTCAGTGGCGAATTATACGTCAAAAAGGATATGTATAAAATCGGTTTTTAAAATATATTTTTTTTACCCAATAATAGGGACAGCAACCTTTATAAAATGCAGATATATGAAACAAAATCAATTACTACAGGTGTTACTTGCAGCGGTGATATTAATTAGCTGCCAGGGCACTCAGCCAAAAACGGTTGAAACGCAGCAGGAACTTCCAAAATCGCGGATTGAGATCATCGATCGGGAAGCATTGGCGTTCCTTGATACTACAGCTGCCGTTGAAACAATTGGCAAAGGTTTTAACTGGACGGAAGGGCCCTTGTATATAGCCGATGGCGATTATTTTATTTTCTCTGACATCCCGGAAAATAAGATTTTTAAATGGAAAGAAGGGGAAGGGACCTCGGTATATTTAACGCCTTCCGGGAATACCGGTCCGCCCAAACCAAATTCCGAACAGGGTTCCAACGGTCTTGTGCTGGATCCTGACGGCAACCTGGTTTTGTGCCAGGATGGTGATCGCCGGATGGCTAAAATGACTGCGCCTGTAAACAGCCCAAAGCCTCAGTTTGTAACCCTTACGGATAAATATAAAGGCAAACGGTTTAATAGTCCGAACGACGCGGTCTATCATCCAAATGGTGACCTGTATTTCACGGACCCACCCTATGGCTTACCAAAAGGAATTCAGGATTCTGCCAGGGAACTGGATTTCCAGGGCGTGTACCGGTTAAAGCCAAACGGGCAACTGGATGTTTTGACAAAGGACCTGAAATATCCCAATGGCCTTGCTTTGTCACCGGATAGTAAATTCCTGTATGTAGCCAGTTCCGATGATTCCAATTATGTCTGGATGCAATATGAACTTGACACAAGCGGGCTGGTAAAAAGTGAAAAAATCTTTTATGAAGTACATTCCTATGAAGGTAAAAAGTTGGGTGCACCTGACGGAATGAAAATAAATAAAAAGGGCTACATCTTTGCAACGGGACCGGAAGGGGTTTGGCTGTTCAATCCTGCAGGAAAATTAATTGCCCGCGTTTATACGGGCCAGCAAACTTCTAATTGCGCATTCTCAACAGGAGAACAATTTTTATACATGACCTGTGATGATTTTATTATGAGATTAAAGTTGAAAAAATAAATTGTGCAGGCATTCAGGAACGGGTTGACAACCTTTTTAAATATTGTCGGGGTATTTGTAAAGGTTGGCAATTGTTAACCAGCGATAACGAAAACATCCACCAGTTAAGTTTTTATTTATCTTTAGTTCCCGGCTCATTCATCAGGTGATTTAACGGGGCCTATTTATTTATCAACAAAACTTAACACATGACTGCCGACGAAAATTTCGCTGCGTTAAATCTTACCCTGCCGCCTACACCAAAACCGATGGGGGTGTACAAACCATTTTTAATTGACGGCAACCATTGCTATGTATCAGGACATGGAACCTTGAAAGAGGATGGCACACTGATTGTCGGCCGAATTGGTGACGTGATCGACATGGAAGCTGGAAAGCTGGCAGCGCAACAGGTCGGCCTGGCTATTCTCGCAACCCTTAAACAGAATCTCGGCTCACTTGATAAAATTAAAAGAGTGATCAAAATTTTGGGCATGGTTAACTGCACCCCGGATTTTGAAAAGCATCCGCATATTATCAATGGCTGCAGTGAGCTTTTTGCAAAAGTTTGGGGCGAAGAGAACGGCATTGGCGTAAGAAGTGCTGTGGGAATGGGTTCCCTGCCTGGAAATATTCCGGTTGAGATCGAAGCATTATTTGAACTGGCATAAATCCAGGATAGCTTATTTTCGACCATTCGCATTTATTGTATAAATAACAAGTCCCTATGAACTGGTATGAAATAAAAAATATAGATACGCTCGACTCGCCCGCATTGGTGGTTTACCAGGAACGCATACAACAGAATATACGCCTCCTCATAAGCATGGTGAATAATGATACCGCCCGGCTCCGCCCGCATGTAAAAACAAATAAGATTGCGGAAGTTTGTAAGATGATGATGGATGCGGGGATCAGCAAATTTAAATGCGCCACCATTGCCGAAGCTGAAATGCTGGCTATTATTGGCGCCCCGGATGTGCTGTTGTCCTATCAACCCGTAGGGCCAAAGATCGATCGCTATATTCGCCTGGTTATTCAATATCCGCAAACTCATTTTTCATGCCTGTCAGATAATATCGATGCCGCAGGGCAATTGTCGGAATTGTTTATTGCAAATGACCTGGCAGCCGATGTTTTCATCGACCTGAATAATGGAATGAACCGTACGGGCGTGCTACCCGCAAAGGCACTGATGTTATTTGAGGCGTTGAAATTATTACCTGGCATTAAAGTGATCGGCCTGCATGTCTATGATGGACATATTCATGATACGGACGTAGCGTTGCGCAAGCAAAATACCGATCTTGGATATAACAAAGTAATTATCCTGGCAGAAGCTATTGAAGCTATCAGCGGTACGAAATTAATAATCGTGGCAGGTGGTTCTCCCACTTTCCCGGTACATGCACAACGCAAAGACATAGAGTGTAGTCCGGGAACATTTGTTTTCTGGGATTATGGGTATAAAAATAATTTCCCTGACGAGCCATTTGATTATGCCGCGTTGGTAATCACCAGGGTAATATCGGTCATAGATGAATTTACTATCACAACAGATCTTGGCCATAAATCCGTTGCTGCCGAAAGCCCTTTACCCCGCGTGTTTTTTTTAAATATAACCAATGCCCTTCCTGTCTCG
>JBDSLD010000027.1:0-22887 GCA_039916545.1 Ferruginibacter sp. | reverse complement strand
AGGCCATTTCTTTAGTTTCAGATTAATAATATTCAACAGGAAAAATCTCCACAATCCATTGTCTGTAAAGGTTTTCAGCGTTTTCTTGCAAACACTAAATAATTTACAGTGCAAATAAAATTTCATTGACGGTTGTCCAGTTGATACCCGGATACCTGTTATTGTCCAGCGGCTGGTTCTGTACGCTAAACATACTGTGCATGTACTGGCTTCCCTGCCAGGAAGGGTATAATTCATTTTCTCCTTCGGGATGGGCGGCCCGTTTCTTTTTATTGTGCACTGAAAGTTCTGCAAGGTTTCCCATCGGAACCAACTTGAAAGATTTGTTTTTAACTTCCAGTACAAGCGCTGATAATTCATTGGCGCTTATTTGAAAACTTGCAATTCTTAATATCCGCGGGGTTTCAGGATCTAATGCCACTGCCGCGGTATACGCCGCAGTATTATCCATTGTTGTGAAATCTACTTTATAGTCAGGGCTACCCCAGTAGCCGATCGTATTATTTTTTTGATTGAAGAAGGGCGTATTGTAGCCAAGTATATCCGTAAAGGCACCATTAAAAATCGATGTTGAAGCAATAGCCGCTTTATCCAGTTTGTCGTGAAACTCCTTTCTCAGGTCGAAGTTGCGGTTTTCGCCGGCAGGCAATTTTGTAAAATCTGATGAGAAGTCTGAAGGAATAAACCTGGGCACGCCGGCAGCTATCGCAGCGCCAAGTAGTAGGGACTGGCTATCTACAATAACTTCATGCAGACCTGCCAATGCTGATACTACACAGGATATCCCGTCGCATGCTTTCGTTAATGCATCCATGTCAGTCATATTTATTGATATAACCTGTGCGCCCATTTTTTCAATTTCTTCAATTTTAGACTGGTCGCTTCCTTCGCGTACAAGTGCATACACCATTGCTTCTTTTTCGATTAAAGCATTAATGATCCTGCTTCCAAGATTACCTGTTCCGCCTGCTACTAAAATTTTTTGGTCCATTTGAGTATTACTTTAATAATTCGTCAATATTTAAAATAGTGCATTGTTGACGGATAGGTTGTCAAATAGCAAGCCGAAAATTATTGTTGATAGCTCAAGGTTACAGCGCCCTGATAGCCATAAGACAAGAGGAGGGGTGTTAGCAGTGAAAATTGATTTCTTTAGTGATACAAGCCGCGAAAAAGCCCGCAAACGGTTTGCTTGCGGGCCTTCAACTTTTCAAGAATAAATTTATTCTGCGAAATTGTTATGAGCAGATCATTTTATAAAGTAGCCATATCGATCACGAACCGGTAGCGAACATCGCCTTTTGCCATGCGGTCATAAGACGCCTGGATGTCCTTGATATCAATGATCTCGATATCCGATACAATGTTGTTCTCGGCGCAGAAATCAAGCATTTCCTGTGTTTCCTTAATGCCACCAATGCCTGAGCCAGACAGGCTTTTGCGGCCACCCAATAAACTGAAAGCTGCGATAGAGGCAGGTTCCGGCGGCACGCCTACGCAGATATGGATACCATCGGTCCTTAAAAGACCCAGGTACATGTTAAAATCATGAGGCGCCGAAACGGTGTCCAAAATAAAATCGAATGTTCCTGCTGCAGCTTTTACCTGCTCCGGATCTGTTGTCACTACAAAATGATGGGCGCCCAATGCTTTTGCATCCGCTTCTTTCTTTGGCGAAGTACTTAATACAGTTACATCTGCGCCGAAGGCAACGCCAAATTTAACACCCATATGACCGAGTCCGCCAAGTCCCAACACTGCGAGCTTGTGTCCTTTTCCCACCTTCCAGTGCTTTAGCGGCGAATAGGTAGTAATACCAGCACACAGCAAAGGTGCGGTAGCTGCCAGGTCCAGTTTGTCTGAAATATGGAGCACAAATTCTTCCCTGACTACGATCGTATTGGAATACCCGCCATATGTAGGTGTTTTTCCATCACGGCTCATGCTATTGTAGGTTTGGGTATTGCCTTGCAGGCAATATTGTTCCAGGTCGCGCTTGCAATTTTCACAAACCTGGCAGGAATCTACCATACAACCGGTAGCGGCAAGATCACCTACTTTGAAATTTTTTACTTCGTCGCCTACCTTAACTACGCGGCCCACAATTTCATGTCCGGGAACCATGGGGAAAATGCCCGGAAACCATTCATTTTTGATCTGGTGCAGATCGGAGTGGCAAACGCCACAAAATAAAATATCAAACTGCACGTCGTTCGGACCGACATCCCGCCTGTCGAAAGTCCAGGGAGCCAGGGGAGTTGTTTCAGTCTGTGCAGCATAAGCTTTTGTTGCTATCATTTGTACTATGTTTTTTGATTTTTAATAAATGAAAATTAATCCGGCTGGGAAATTACACAATACTTTTCAGGATAAATATTTCTGTCTAAAAAATGATTTTCACTAATCAGTAAACAATGAGGTAACAAGGCCGGAAGTATTAAAGAACCATTTCTACCAAGGTTAATGAATCGCCCTTAAATGTACAGCGAGTTGTCGCGTTTCAACGCTTACTACCAAGCGGAATTTTATTTGTACCGCGGTAATCAAGTTAAACCAACCAGGTAAATTTTTACAAATGGGCATACTGCTATTGATGTGTATCAGTAGCATAGATTTTAAACATGCTCGTTTTGAACCTCAGTAGAAGAGCGATAATTATACGCTGACTTTATTACTTTATTAAGGTGATCTGATTTTCAGCAACGATACGGGAAATTTGCCTGCACCATTCTAAACAACTTTAAACCTCCCTGTACTACCTTTATCATATAATTGTATTTATGCATATGGAAAAAGAGGGCATTACCTCCTGGCAGCATCGCCTACATGAAATCATTTACGAATCGGACACTACGGCCGGGAAAGCCTTTGACATATCATTACTGATCCTGATCCTTACGAGCATCATTGTGGTTATGCTGGACAGCATCAACAAGTGGCACCTCTTAAATGGTCATTTGTTCCAGGTACTCGAATGGGGTTTCACGACCTTATTTACCATTGAATATATTTTGCGCCTCATCTGTATCAAAAAGCCGTGGAAGTATGTCTTTAGCTTTTTAGGGATCATCGACCTGCTGGCAATCATCCCTTCCTACCTGAGTATTTTTTTTGCAGGCGCCCAATCACTACTCGTTTTAAGGGCATTGCGGTTAATGCGGATTTTCAGGATATTTAAGCTATCACATTTTTTATCCGAAATGCAATTCCTGGGAGTAGCGATGAAAGGTAGTTTGAGGAAGATCAGTATTTTTATGCTGATCGTGCTTACCCTCGTAATTATCATGGGCTCTATCATGTACCTTGTAGAAAAAGGTCAGAACGGATTTGTAAGTATACCCGACAGCATCTATTGGGCGATCGTTACCATCACTACAGTAGGCTATGGGGATATTTCTCCGGTTACTCCAATGGGCAAATTCGTAGCCAGTTTAATTATGCTGATGGGGTATGCCATCATCGCCGTGCCGACTGGTATTGTTACAACCGAAATGGCGAGTGTAATGCGGAAAAAAGAAACAAGGGCAGAAGCATGTTTAAGCTGTGGAAGGGAAGGTCATGATACAGACGCCAAATTCTGCAAGTATTGCGGCGAAAAATTGTAATGTACACAAAGAAATACTACCGGTATTTATAAATATTTTCAAGCTGTATCAATCATTCAAAATCAATAGAGTTGATCAGGTAACCAACTGCGGCATTATCATATTAATATTGATTTTAACAAATAAATTGTCATAAATTAATTAGGTTTGCAGTATGCGCATTTCCAGCAAAAACATCGGTTATTCAATACTTACCAATCATGTGCTGGTACTTGATACGAGCGATTGTTTTACCTGTTCCTTTACTGAATTTCTTCCTTTCACTTCTGAATTATATTACTTCTCCAGCTATAAGGACTTTAGGAGCTAAACTATACCGGCTATGCTTTTTAGCTTTTGGTAATTGATTTCCATTTTATATAAGTTCTCGAATAGTGTGCTCTATCTGTAACTCCACGCATATAAAATAATACTGTATTTTTATTAAATGCACATACTGATCAACAGCTATAGTTTATTGGGCACGCTTCAGGGCATTTGTCATTAGTTTAATTCTTTTATTATGTCTCAACACAGTGAAAATATTTCTGTAGATGGTATCGTTGTTTTATTATTATTCATCTTCAATGCACTCATAGCAAAAATTGCATTTATTGTTAATGAAAATTTTTATTGGGCACTGATCGTTACCTTGCCGTTATTGGCATATGCCATTTATGAACACTACCATAAACGACAAAATGGTTAATTTTATAATCATTAAAAATCACCAGGGTAAATAGTGATTTTTATTTTTTTATACTTCAATTAATTGGTAACTTTAAATAAGCATTAACCTTTGTATTGGATTATTAATTGGCGCGTTTAGCCGGTAACCGGGTTAAGCAATTGGTGGGTTACAAGTTCGATTTTTGTGTAGCTTTTTAAGATAGCTGTTTTCTAAAGAATAGTAATTTGTATTTTTTCCATTCAAAATTTAATTTAATGCAAAACCAAGTCGAAGAACTTATTGAATCTGTTGTAAAAACTGTGGCTGGTGAATATGAGTTTACCTTAGACTCTCTTAATCACCAAATGTCAAACGACGAATTGATCAATAAACTGATCATTGCAGAATCTGCCATTCGTATATTAAAAGACAGGGTTAAAGTATTGGAATGGGAGAATAATATTTGGAACTCATCTGATGGGTTTAGATTGGCAAGGCCCATTGTTTAGTGAAAGCGCCGCCGGTTATAACTATTACCTGTTAAAGATCCTTCAATTTTTTTCCGGAAATATTGAAATTACATAGTCGCTTATCCCGGCATTACTTCCAACAATGATCAGGCATACATCATCAATGTATGAGAAAACTTTTCTTCCACTCTGAAACATAACCGGGTAATTCATATCAGTGATTTCTGTGTTCAGCAGATAAACAGTATCTACGTTTTTAGGGTTAACGCTTAATATAAATACCTCATTTTTTATTTTTGAGATACTGTTCCCGGACTTAAGTTCTGTCTCTAGTGAGATTTACCGTGCCTTCCGGATTCATCAAATTAAAACCTTCAATACAATTAGTTACTGCTGTTGAAGTGGGGTGCATGATAATACAAAGATAAAAATATAATATTTTTTTAGTAAAATATATCGGAGAATGGTAAAGTTTTGATATGCACAATTATACTATGTTTTTTTAAATTTAATCTTGTGAATAGTCGCGATCGGCTCATTGCATATTGCCGGCACCTGGTGAAGATTTCTCCATAAAAATTGTAAATTGCCCAATACGATTTTTTAAAATTTGTAATGCCGGTAAAGATGAAAAAATTAAGGCGACGGGAATTCTTGTCAAATGCAGGAATATTGACCGCAGGATTATTGACACTACGTGTACCCGTGATCGGTAGTTCCGGTGGAGTCGTAGGTGAAAATGTACTTTCCGCCGGTTTGATGGACCCTGAATGGATAAAGTCGCTGTATAACCGAGGGACAGTTACTACTTATTCAAAAATTAAAAATGAATTGCAGTACATTGGAATGCCCGTTGGCGGTATCAACTGCGGTACCCTGTATCTTGGCGGCGATGGCCGGCTTTGGCTTTGGGATATTTTTAATAAGAACCAGGAGGGAGTTGAGCCGAAGGTGGTATTGTTTGATGATGGTACGAAGGAGGTAAAGAAGATCAAGTCAAGGGATGGCGCCTGTTACGTGCAACCATCAAAAGATATTCGTCCGCTGGAGCAGGGATTTGCAATAAAGATAAAATATAAAGGTGTTACTGTAATCAAACGTTTTCACCAGGATGATTGGGAAGAGGTGAAGTTTGAAGCAACGTACCCTGTTGCTGTCATTCATTACTCCGATTCAAAAATTCCAATAGAAATCAAGCTGACCGCCTTCTCGCCCTTTATTCCCCTGGATGAAGACAATTCAAATATCCCTGTAACGATACAGTCTTTTGAAATTAAAAATGCAGGCAAAGAAGCTGTGCAGGTAGAAATAACAGGCTGGCTTGAAAACGCGGTTAATAAATTTTCAGCTACTGAGACTACGGATGGCAGACGTACAAATAAAGTGATCAGTGACAAAAAAAATGTTTTCGTTCTATCCACTTTTGACGCGACTGATAAATCAAAATTAGCCGAAGCCGGCGATACAGGTTCAATGTGTTTATCTTATATGGGCGCTGGTGCGAAGGGTATTGCCTCTTTTCAACAACCTTTTTCTACTGAATTAACTGATCAAAAGACCACGAATGAATTTTCAGTAAATGCGGTTGAAAAACTGGTGGCTGGAATTACAACTAACACGGTGCAGTTGTTACCGGGAAAGTCTGTGAAAAAAGAGTTTGCGATAAGCTGGTGTTTTCCCAATGTGGGCAAACGTATTGCTGTGCCGGATGCCGCGACCGGCAATTATTACCTGAATAAATTTTCCAATGCCTTTGAGGTCGCAACTTATGTGGCCAGGCAATTTCCTTATTTGGCGGCACAGACAAAATTGTGGAAAAATACCTGGTACGACTCCACTTTACCCTGGTGGTTATCAGAAAGGACATTCTCAAATATTTCTACGTTGGCAACAACCACTTCTCACCGTTTCAAAACAGGGCGGTCATGGGCCTGGGAAGGGGTAGGAGCCTGTGAAGGTAATTGTACCCATGTGTGGCAGTATGCGCAGGCGGTTGGCAGGATCTTCCCGGCCATCGAAAAAGATAACCGGCAGCGGGTGGATCTTGGCTTATCGTTAATGGAAGATGGGGGCATCTGGTTTCGTGGGGAATATGAAAAGCGGCCGGCGATCGACGGACAGGCTGGGACTGTGCTGCGTATTTACCGGGAGCATCAAATGAGCAGTGATGATTCATTTTTAAGAGCTAACTGGAACAAAATAAAAAGGGCCATTCAATTTATCATAAACCAAGATCGCAACCGCGATGGCATGGAAGACAACCCAATGGAAAATACGCTCGATGCTGTATGGGATGGCGAGATAGCCTGGATCGTAGGCTTATGCGTTGCCGCAGTGAAAGCGGGCGAAATGATGGCTATTGAAATGAATGATGAATCTTTTGCATTGACCTGCCGGGAATACGCGGAGAAAGGAAGAAGAAATATGGAAAGCAAATTATTTAACGGAGAATATTTTATTCACCGGCCGGATGCGGAAAAAGGAAGAAAAAAATTGGGCGCTTACAATACTTGTCACATTGACCAGGTATATGGACAAAGCTGGGCCTTCCAGGTGGGCCTGGGCCGCGTGCTGGATAAAGAAAAAACAGTTTCGGCCTTGCAGGCATTGTGGAAATATAATTTTAAAACTGATGTAGGTCCATATATAAAGGACCATACCGGCGGGCGACCGTATGCATTGCCGGGCGAGGCCGGGATGATCATGAATACAAATCCGTCCAATGAAGCAAAACCATATGGTGAAGATACCACCTGGCAACTGGGGTATTTTCATGAGTGCATGAGTGGTTTCGAACACCAGGTGGCAAGCCATATGATGGCAGAGGGTATGACGGATGAAGCGATGATATTAACAAGGGCCATCCATGACCGCTATCATGCTTTTAAAAGAAACCCGTTCAATGAAATTGAATGCAGTGATCATTACGCACGGGCGATGGCCAGTTATGGCACATTTGTAACAGCCTGTGGGTTTGAATACCATGGCCCCAAAGGCTTTATCGCATTTTCACCAAAATGGAACAAAGGAGATTTTAAAGCGCCATTCGTTACGGCAAAGGGTTGGGGGACTTACACTCAGAAATTTCAAAAGGCTCAAATGATATATAGCCTGGAATTAAAGTATGGCCATTTGCAGTTGAAAAATATCAGGTTACAAAAAGCGAACAAAGGAGAAGCAAAAAAAGTGACAGCTATGATCGGTACAAAAAAAATACAGGTAGAACACCGGCAAATTGCTGCAAATATTTTGCTCGACTTTAAAGAGCTGGTAAATATCCGGACAAATCAAACACTCATCATAACTATCCAATAAAAGCAGGCTATTTCTGTATGTAAAAGAGTTCTGTATCAAACCTGCCATAGGTTTTGTCAGGTTATTTTGCCCTTTTTTCTTAATATCACCAGTGCCAAAATTGTAGCCAGGGATAATCCGACTAACACGTAAGCAAGCGGCTTTTCTCCGCCGCCTTTTATAAAAACAGGTTCCCGGTCTTTGTCTATAAAGTAAGCAAGCCGGTTGACAGGATCTTCCGGGGTATCGAAGTTGGTATCGAAAAATACCGTTACAGAATCACCGGCTTTTAAAATATCTAATTTTTCTAATTGAGGCTTGAAGTCGCCGGAACTTTTGCCGATAAACAATTCAAACGTTTTGTAAAAATTATCAATTTGCAGGTACCGGTATCTTGAAGTGTCCTTACCCGGATAGCTTTTATTTGAATTGCTACAAGCAATAACTACACCACTGATTTGTTGAAAAGAGCCCTTGCTTTTACCCGCCCTGAGAAATACAAAAACACCTAAAGCAATTGTAAAAATTAGCGCACCAACGCTTTTTAGAAAAATCGGATGATCGGATTTCATAATTGTTTACTAATTCATATAGCGATCTTTAATATCACTTATTATTGAAGGGGGTTTTAAATGATGGACTAAGCCTTGCTTATATTTTCCGGAACGGATATATTTTTATTTTCCTTAAAGAAAAATATAAAATAGATCAATACAGCCACTGCTATACCAGCAGGCACCAGCCAGATGGTTTGCCAGTTGTGCATTTTTTCACCGATCTTATATTTGTCAACAACGAAGCCGGAGAACCAGGTGCCGATGAACATGCCCAGGCCATAAGTAGCAAAAGTAAAAAGACCCTGCGCTGCATTCTTGATCTTTTCCCCGGCTTTTTTCTCGGTGTACATATACCCGGTGACAAAAAAGAAATCGTAGCAAACACCATGTAAAATTATCCCGGCATACAACATCCAGCTGGCAGGGTCAGCGTATCCATAGGCAAAACAGACATACCGCAATACCCATGCGCTCATGCCAAGCAGCAACATATTCTTTACGCCGATCCTGTTAAATAAAAAAGGAATCGCGATAATGAATAATCCTTCAGACACCTGTCCCAAAATCATTTTCCCTGCAGGATTATGCATCCCTACTTCGGTTAAAAAGCCATTGGCGAAACCGTAATAAAAAGCCAGCGGAATACAGATCAGCACCGCGGCAATAAAAAAAACGAGGTAGGGTTTGCTTTTAAATAATACGATTGCTTCGGCACCGAATGCCTTAGAGGCTGATACACCCGCTTCCCTGGCTTTTGGAGGTGTATTGGGTAAAGCAAAACTATATAAACCAAATACTACGGATACGGCCGCGGCAATATGGAAAGTGGCGGCATTGCTTTCAATCCCCAGGTTGCCGATGATCGTGCCTGCAACTATCCAGCCGATCGTACCAAATACGCGTATCCAGGGAAACTGTTTGCCGGGGTCGCTCATTTGAAAAAAGGCTACGCTATTGGTTAATGCGATGGTGGGCATGTATAAAAGTGAGTAAAAAAGAATGATCCAATAGAACGGGGTGTTGGTCGTAACTTTTGTCGCGAAAAACAACAATACTGCACCTGCCAGGTGAAAAACACCAATGATGCGTTGGGCAGCAAAATACCTGTCAGCGATCATGCCTACGATAAATGGAGAGATCATGGTTGCAATGGCCAATGCACTGTAAGCTGCGCCGATCTGTATCCCTGAGGAGCCGAGGTTTTCTGTCATATACCTGTTCATCGTAACATACCAGGCGCTCCAGATAAAATATTGTAAGAACATCATCACCGCCAGCATTACGCCTGTACTTTTTTTCATTGCAATTGGTTTTAATAAATTAATTAAAAAGTATTGTTTATCATAAGTCAAAAGCAATAGCCATCTAAGGGGCATGTCGCATATAAAGGCTCTGTGAATCCTCCTGGTGAGACACCTTTTGGAGGTGACTCACCAGGAGGATTCATGCTCACATTTTAGTCTGACATCGAAATAAGAAAATAAAATTAGTTATTTGATCAGTTACCATCTTTCAAGTTTCTTCCGGAAAGTTATCCGCATTTTTATTTTAACGCTTTTATTTCTTCCGTTCCCAACCAAAGATCAATTGGCCTTTTGACCACTGGTGTAAAAGGAAGCATTATCTTTTTACCTTCTCTTGCAGAGGCATAGGCCGCGTAGATAATTTCCAGTACTGCACGGCCATCATCCCCGGTTACCAGGGGCTGCTTATTTTGCTGTACGCATTCAATAAAATGTTTTAGTTCATGCGGATAGCCCTGGTTGAATGCTTCCTCAAACACGGTGAAACTCCAACCGACGGTAGTATCTGCTTTTTCCATTGCATAGCCGTAACCATTCTTGCTGTATGAAATGGCGGCATTGCCCATAAACAAATCGGCATAAACCACTCCTGCAGTTCCGTACACTTCACTTTTGTCATCCATGCCACCATGTTTGGCCCAACTGTTTTCCGCAACCGCAGTTACGCCATTTTCAAACTCGATGATCACCACTGAATTGTCTTCGCCTTTCGTTCGGCCCTTGTGCAATACGGTCGACAGGGTCGCATAAACGCTTTTTACTTTTTCATTGTTCAGCATCCAGCGAAACCATCCCATGGCATGACAACCCATGTCCATCAATACGCCGCCGCCGGAAAGTTCAATATCATAAAACCAGTCGGTATGCGGTCCTGAATGTTTTTCTGCTTGCTTCAGCATATAGATATCACCGATGGCGCCTTCCTTTACCAATTGTCGTACGCGCTCATATTTGGGAGCGAAACAAAGCTCTTCAGCATACATTAATTTTACGCCGGCTTTTCTGCAGGCGTCGATCATGGCGTCGGCTTCCTCGAGTGTAATCGCCAGCGGTTTTTCGATGATTATATGTTTTCCTGCCGCTGCCGCTTTTAATGTAGCGGATGCGTGTAAATAATTGGGCAGGCAAATGTCAACTACTTCGCATCCCGATTTTAAGATGATCTCATCCAGGTCGTCATACCAAGCCGGAATATGGTATTTTTCAGCAAAAGCTCTTGCCTTTTCCCCGTTGCGCGCATATACTGCCACAACCTCGGCCTCTGGCACAAACCGATGATAACTTTCCATGTGGATGTCCGTAATAAAGCCGGCGCCTAAAATCGCTACTTTTGTCCGCTGCATAATTTCCTTTTTAAATTGCCTGAATGAAGAAAGATCATTGCCTAAAATTAATGAAGCGAAACAAAAAATATAGAAAATAAATTCACAGTTTAAAAATAAAATGATATGCTTGTCTAAATTACAATCAGTAATAGTCTCTTTGAGCCCGGTGAGTTTGGTATATTTACTGTATAAATAATTTGTTTATAATTTAAATGAAATACCTGGTATGAAAAGAATATTCCTTGCGCTATTATTTGTAAGTGGAAGCATGGTAATAAATGGCCAATCAGCATTCCGGGAAAAATACCGTCCGCAGATTCACTTTTCACCCAGGGGAAACTGGATGAATGACCCGAACGGGATGGTATTTTACAAAGGCGTCTATCATTTATTTTTTCAGTATTACCCGGATAGCACCGTTTGGGGGCCGATGCATTGGGGCCATGCCACGAGTAAGGACCTGGTTCATTGGAGGGAACAGCCCATTGCACTTTATCCCGATAGCCTTGGATACATATTTTCCGGTAGCGCCGTGGTTGACAAAAATAACACCTCCCTCCTCGGAAAAAATGGCCGTGTGCCTTTGGTAGCTGCCTTTACACATCACAATATAAAAATGGAAAGAGCAGGCAACAAAAATTTCCAGTATCAAAGTCTTGCGTATAGCCTGGATGACGGCAAAAGCTGGATCAAATATGCGAACAACCCGGTATTGAAAAACCCGGGGATTACCGATTTCCGGGACCCAAAAATTATGTGGTATGAGGCAGATAGAAAGTGGATCATGACGTTGGCTACAAAGGACAGGGTTACTTTTTATACTTCTAAAAATTTAAAGGATTGGACGAAGCAAAGCGAATTTGGCGAGTCCCTGGGTGCGCATGGAGGAGTTTGGGAATGCCCTGATCTTTTTAGCATCGATTATAAAGGCAAAACAATTTGGGTGCTATTGGTAAGCATTAATCCCGGCGGGCCAAACGGAGGTTCGGCCACTCAATATTTTACAGGAAACTTCGATGGGCAATTTTTTAAACCTTTTCAAACCGATACCAGGTGGTTAGACTATGGTACAGATAATTATGCAGGCGTTACCTGGTCCAATACCGGCCGGCGAAAAATATTTATTGGGTGGATGAGTAATTGGCAATATGCTAATATTGTTCCTACTCAAAAGTGGAGAAGTGCAACCACCTTACCAAGGGAACTGACCATACAAAAGATAGGCGAATCCTATTTTGTAAGTTCCCTTCCCGTTAAGGAACTGGATATTCTTAACAAGGATACGAAAGTAATAACAATGCATGCGCCGGTGAAGGACATCACTTTATCCGAAGGGCCAGGTAAGATCGAGTTGTCTTCCGGCAAAGCGGAAAGTTTTTCCTTTACTTTTTCTAATCGTTCCGGGGAAATGGTGATCGCCGGTTACGACCAGGGAAGCAACGAGTATTACATTGACCGCACCAGGTCGGGCAAAACGGATTTTGAAAGCAAATTTGCCGCACGCCATACTGCGCCAAGAATAGGCAATTCGACCGGTTTGAATATGACCCTTATAACGGACGAGGCTTCCATAGAAATGTTTGCCGATAATGGCCTTACGGTAATGACTGATATATTTTTTCCCGCTACGCCATACGGTAATGTTCAATTTAAATGCGGGGAAAACTTTTCCTTAAAAAAATTAGCTTACACCAGTTTAAAAAGTATTTGGCGTCAATAAAATCTCTTTTTTATCCTTTACTATTATATTTTAAACACAGATATTTGTTTAATATTTCAAACGATCATATGCTAACCTTAATGCAGAAAAAAGGCTTGTCCTTCCTATTATTTTTATTCATATCATTTAATATTTGTGGCCAAAAACCGGCTGCGGTAATTCCTGAATTCTTATTTTTTAAACTGGACAAAACGGCTTTTACAAATAAGGACCTGGCAACAAACAAGTTATTGTTTTTTTGCTTTTTTGATGTGAGCTGCGATCATTGCCAGCATGCCATTGAAAAAATAAATCAGCACTACAACGAGTTTACCGGAACAGCCATCTACCTGATAACGCTGGATAACCAGGCCGGCATCAAAAACTTCATGGGGCATTATGGTCAAAATTTGCCTGGTAAAAAAAATGTGGTCATTTTACAGGATCTGCAGAACGAATTTATAAATAAGTTCAGGCCGGTAAAATACCCTTCCATATTTTTATACACGGCGAATAAAAAACTTTTACTTTATGACGATAACCCGGATAATATGCCCAAATTTTTAAAACAAATCAAGTCGGCCTCAAAGTAAACCGGCAGGATATTTCATAAAATTCCTGTAGTTATTTTTAAATGTTTATTAGCCACAATAAAGCATGACAGTACATAACAGGTAATAATTCAGCTATATTTACCTTCATTCGCTTATTGCTTGTTCATATTAAACCAGTGTTTCATGGGTGTTATTCTTGGTGTTATTTTTCATTTCATAGGAGGTTTTGCATCCGGCAGTTTTTACATGCCCTATAAAAAAGTAAAGGGTTGGCACTGGGAAAGTTTTTGGATAGTTGGCGGCCTTTTCTCCTGGCTTATTGTGCCACCTCTTGCAGCGTATCTTACCATTCCCGGGTTTTGGGAGATCATAAAAAATTCGAGCGGCGCTATATTAGGCGCTACTTTTACGATGGGTTTATTATGGGGCATCGGCGGCCTTACGTATGGTTTAGGTGTACGCTACTTAGGCGTATCATTAGGCAGCTCTATCATACTTGGATTGTGTTCAGTATTTGGCGCGATCATTCCATCAATTTATTATTATTTTACACCAACAAATGGTAAGGATACCATTGCTGATCTTTTTGGAACAAATTGGGGATTGATGGTTATCCTGGGGCTGGCGATATGTGTTATTGGAATCATCATCTGCGGAAAGGCGGGCGGGATGAAAGACAAAGAATTGCGTGGCGCAAAGACCGACGCCTCCGGCAGTGAATTTAAAATTGGCCTGGGTCTTGTTGTTGCAATTGTTTCCGGCGTATTGAGCGCTTGTTTTAGTTTTGGTATTGAAGCCGGAACTTCTTTGGGCATTGTCGCCAATGATGTTTGGAAAGCCGCTAACCCCGGACAAGGTGAGTTTTTGTTTCGCAATAATGTGATATTTGTAGTGATACTTTGGGGCGGCCTCACTACCAATTTTATCTGGTGCGTTATTTTAAATATTCGTAATAAAAGCTTTGGCGATTACACAGATAAAAAGACGCCATTGGCAAAAAATTACCTGTTGTGCGCGCTGGGTGGAACAATGTGGTTCCTGCAATTTTTCTTTTATGGAATGGGCGAAAGCAAATTAGGCAACGGCGCAAGCTCATGGATATTACACATGTCTTTTATTATTTTAATTGCCAACATGTGGGGACTTCTTTTAAAAGAGTGGAAAGGAGTGAGTAAAAAAACGACCCGCATGATCATCATTGGCATAGCCGTTATCGTATTGTCAGTTTTAACAGTTGGATACGGTAACTATTTACACGAAAAATCAAAAAAAGAAAATACGATTACATATGTCAGTAGAAACAGCACAATTCAAACACGTCAGTTACCTATGGGATGAAAATAAAGCCGCTAGCCTTGCAGGCGATGAAGTAGGTTTATTAATATACCGCTCTAATTTACTGGGCGCCGATCTGCGGCTGACAAATTATGGAGGTGGCAATACGTCTTGCAAAGCAATGGCAAAAGACCCCGTGACTGGTGTGGAAACAGAAGTGATGTGGGTGAAGGGCTCCGGCGGTGATATCGGTACCCTCAAAAAAAGCGGGCTTGCGGCTTTATATGTAGAACGGTTACGCAGTTTGAAAAATGTGTACCGGGGTATTGAATTTGAAGATGAAATGGTTGAACTATTCAATCATTGTATTTACGACCTGGCCTCAAAAGCTCCTTCTATTGATACGCCTTTACATGGCTTTCTTCCGTTCAAACATATTGATCATTTGCATCCGGATGCGGCGATCGCCATTGCAGCGGCAAAGGACGGAAAAAAAATAACGGCGGAATTGTTCGATGGCGCCATCGGTTGGGTAGAATGGCAGAAGCCGGGCTTCGACCTGGGGCTTCAATTAAAGCAATGCCTTGATGAAAATCCAGGCATCCGCGGTATCATGCTCGGCTCTCATGGATTATTTACCTGGGGCGACACCGCTTATGAAAGTTATTTAAATACACTGGAAGTTGTAGAACGCTGCGCAGAATACCTGGAGGAAAATTACGGCAAAAAAGGAGAGATCTTTGGTGGTCAGAAGCTGACCTCATTGCCAAAAGTGGAAAGGCTGAAAAAAGCTGCCCAGCTGGCGCCGGTACTAAGAGGAGCCTGTTCTTCCCAAACAAAAATGATCGGGCATTTTACTGATGATGACAGGGTGCTGGAATTTATCAATTCCAATGACCTTGGCCGCCTGGCACCCATGGGGACAAGCTGTCCGGATCATTTTTTACGTACTAAAATAAGTCCGCTGGTATTGCCTTTGGATGTAGCTGCCGACCTGGAAGACGCAACCGCTGTTAAAGAAAAACTGTCGCCGGATTTTGAAGCCTACCGTAAAATGTATGCTGATTATTACGATACCTGTAAACATTCAAATAGTCCTGCGATACGGGATGCCAACCCGGTGGTACTATTATATCCTGGTGTTGGTATGTTCACCTTCGCGAAAGATAAACAGACGGCAAGGGTAGCCGCGGAATTTTATATAAATGCCATTAATGTAATGAAAGGGGCGGAAGCGATTTCAGAATATACCTCGTTGCCCAGGCAGGAAGCATTTAATATAGAATACTGGCTATTGGAAGAAGCTAAGCTGCAACGGATGCCAAAGCCAAAGCCATTGAGCGGCCGCATCGCCCTGGTTACTGGTAGTGCAGGTGGCATCGGAAAAGCAATCGCTAAAAAGTTTGCCAGCGAAGGCGCCTGTGTGGTAATCAACGATATCAACGAAGAAAGGTTGCAGTCAGCTACAGAAGAATTTTCAATGTTATACGGGAAGGACACAGCAGCTGCAGTTATGCTGGATGTTACCAGTGCGGATACCATCTGTAAAGCGATGGAAGGCGCGGCACTTGCATTTGGCGGTGTAGATATTATTGTAAACAATGCAGGTATCAGCATTTCAAAAACAATCGCTGAGCATACGATTGCCGATTGGGATAAATTATACGATATATTGGTAAAGGGCCAGTTCCTTGTTTCACAGGCAGGCGTTGCTGTTATGCGCAAGCAGGGAATCGGTGGGGATATAATAAATATCGTTTCAAAAAATTCTGTTGTGGCTGGTCCTAACAATGCTGGTTATGGATCGGCGAAAGCCGCCCAGGCACACCTTAGCAGGCTGATGGCTGCCGAATTGGGTGCCGATCATATCCGTGTTAATACTGTAAACCCCGATGCTGTTATTGCCGATTCAAATATCTGGGCCGGCGGCTGGGCCGAAGGAAGGGCCAAAGCCTATGGAATTACCGTGGCCGAATTACCGGCATATTATGCAAAGCGAACTTTACTAAATGAAATGATATTGCCCGAAGATATTGCCAATGCATGTTTCGCCTTCACGGGCGGTTTATTAAATAAGTCAACAGGGAATATACTAAATGTTGATGGTGGCGTTGCGATGGCTTTTGTAAGATAAATGTATCTGCTTGACGAAATAAATGTAATTTATTTAAAGCCAACGCGTGTGCGTAAGTGTACCACATTTGTTTTTAATTGATAATGAATGCGGAATGCCGGTTATGCTCACTGCCCGGGCTAGTCAATTTTGTATTTGCAGCTGATTCCCATATCTCAAAATGGCATCACCATGCGCTTACTTTCCGCTTTGATTCACGGCAGTTTTATTTGCCAAATAAATTTTTATTGATCCTGAAAAAATATTGAATATGTTATTGGATAAACGATTGATTGAAGAAAGCAATAATGGCCTACTGACTGCGCACCGGCAGAGTTATGAGCACGTTGCGGCGGTTGTTGACGATCCGGAAACCATCATTCAAAAATTGGTTGATTTCCAGGTGGCAGTTCCCAGTTGGGCGCTGGGCACGGGCGGTACGAGATTTGGCCGTTTTAGCGGCGGTGGTGAACCGGGCAACCTTGAACAGAAGATCGAAGACATTGGGTTGTTGCATGCACTTAACCAATCCAGCGGCGCCATTTCACTGCACATCCCTTGGGACATTCCTTCCGATGCAGCCGCTACCAAAGCATTGGCCGCCATGCACGATCTCAAATTTGATGCAGTTAATTCTAATACTTTCCAGGACCAGGCGAACCAGGCGCTGAGCTATAAATTCGGTTCCCTGCAACATATGGACAAAGCGGTTCGCAAACAGGCCATCGAGCACAATATTGAAGTAATCAACCAGGGAGTTGCCCTTGGCTCAAAGGCACTGACGGTATGGCTATCGGACGGATCCTGTTTTCCGGGCCAGTTGAATTTTAGAAAGGCCTGGCAAAATACCTATGAAAGCCTGCAGGAAATTTATGCGGCTTTACCCTCCGATTGGAAAATATTTGTCGAGTACAAAGCGTATGAGCCTAATTTTTATTCCACTACCGTAGGGGACTGGGGGCAGTCTTATTTATATACTTCCAAGCTGGGCCCCCAGGCCTACACATTGGTCGACCTCGGCCATCATTTACCCAACGCGAATATCGAACAAATCGTATCATTGTTAATGATGGAGAATAAACTGGCCGGCTTTCATTTTAATGATAGTAAATACGGAGATGATGACCTTACCGTAGGAAGTATCAATCCTTACCAGTTATTTTTAATTTTCAACGAACTGGTAGAAGGCATGGACGCAAGGGGAATGGATCATGCCAATGACCTTGCCTGGATGATCGATGCGAGCCATAATGTAAAGGACCCTTTGGAAGACCTGCTGCAATCCGTTGAAGCTATTATGATCGCGTACGCGCAGGCGCTGATCGTAGACACTGCTGCATTAAAAGGAGCGCAGGAAGAGAATGACGTGGTAAGGGCGCAGGAAATATTGCAGGCTGCTTACAGAACAGATGTCCGGCCGCTGGTAGCGGAAGCGAGGACCAGGTCAGGTGGCGCTTTAAATCCGATACAGGTATTCCGGGGTTTAAAAGTAAGAGAACAATTGATAAAGGAAAGAGGGCAGGCGACGGTGGCGACAGGGTTGTAATACACAGAATAGTTTTACGCAAAGGCGAGCCTTGCCGGCAACATCGGAAGACTTACGAGCAATCGAGATCAAAATTGCCTTTTAAAAAATGAATAACGATACGCATGCCATCTACTCCCGTTATAGCGATTTTTGATGTGGGCAAAACCAATAAAAAATTGTTCCTGTTCGACGAACAGTATAAGATCGTATATGAAAAATCGGCTAAATTCACTGAAACAGTGGATGAAGACGGGGATGATTGTGAAAACCTGGACAGTCTTCGGTTGAGTGTGTTTGATTCTTTAAAAGAAGTTTTCCGGCTAAAAGAATTTAGTATAAAAGCCATCAATTTTTCAACCTATGGCGCCAGTTTTGTCTATATCGACGAAAAGGGTGAACCACTTACTCCACTATACAACTATTTAAAAGAATATCCTGCCCATCTCCGTAAACAATTTTATGAAACTTATGGCGGTGAGCAATCCTTTGCTCATGAGACCGCGTCGCCTGTTTTGGGCAGCCTGAATTCAGGGATGCAGCTATATCGCATCAGGTATGAAAGACCGGAATTGTTTAAAAAAATAAAATATGCCCTGCATCTGCCACAATATATAAGTTACCTGGTAAGTGGCATTCCCTGCACCGAGATTACCAGCATCGGTTGCCATACCAACCTTTGGGATTTTAATAAGAACGATTATCATGAGTGGGTATCACGGGAAGGGATACTCGAAAAGCTTCCGCCGGTATTGCCTTGTAATGAAGTTCTGACCGCCGCTCCACCTGGTAATAATTATTGTGTTGGAATCGGCCTTCATGATAGTTCTGCCGCGCTGATTCCATATCTTGTAAATTTTCATGAGCCATTTATTTTGATATCTACCGGTACCTGGTGTATCAGTTTAAACCCGTTTAACCAGGTACCGCTTACAAACGAAGAGCTGGAAAATGATTGCCTTTGTTATATGACTTATGAAGGCAAACCGGTTAAAGCTTCCCGGTTATTTGCAGGTTATGAGCATGAGCAGCAGGTGAAAAGGATCGCAGAACATTTTAATCAAAATACCAGCCATTACAAAAATATTTCTTACGAACCGAGTGTCATAAATCAGCTCCAGCGCAAGTCGCCTGTACAAAACGGGCCGGTTAATTTAAAGGCATCTGCCTTTCCGCAAAGAGATCTTTCAGAATTTCAAACAGGTACGGAAGCTTATCATCAACTGGTATTGGATATCATGCTTCAACAAGTCTTTTCTACCGGCCTGGTGCTGCGCGGCACGTCTGTCAAAAGAATTTTTGTAGATGGCGGCTTTAGTAAAAATGCGATTTACATGAACCTGCTGGCTTTATTTTTCCCGGAAACAGAGGTTTTTGCAGCTTCAATGGCACAGGCTACAGCTGTTGGCGTTGCCTTGTCCATACACCAGGCATGGAATACAAAGGCCCTGCCCAATGATATTATTGAGTTGAAATATTACGCCGGTAACCAGGCAATAAATACATAACCAGGCAGGTCTTAAAAAAACGGATCATCCTGGTCGCTTTCCATCCTTTCCCTCATTACGCAGCTCCGAAAACGCTTCCAAATGTGCCGCATACATTTATACACTTCGTCTTGACTGTTAGTATTATTTTTACAAAAAACAGGATAGCCATATGAAAAAAAAACCTTTATTGCTTTTTCTTTCATTGATTGTTGTAATGGCTATTGCCACTGCACAAAACAACAGCGACGGTATAAAAGACAGGCAGTTTTGGCTAACGCATCTGGACAAACTCGCAAGGCCGGTACTGACCAATCTTGCCAATGATAAATTAAAGGAAAATATGCCGGTGCTATTATCCGGTACGACCGATAATGCAACGGTACGGAAAAATGCGTCGTACCTGGAAGCATTTGCCAGGCTCCTTAGTGGCATAGCGCCCTGGTTAAACCTCGAGGGCGGCACAGCAGCCGAGCAGGCACTGAGAAATGAGTACAGGCAACTGGCGCTCCGGTCTATTGCTAACGCCGTGGATCCAGCTGCAAAAGATTATATGGAATGGCAAGCGGGCGGCCAGCCGCTAGTAGATGCTTCCTTTATGGCGTTTGGATTGTTACGCTGCCCCTGGCTCTGGGAACACCTTACTGAAAAGACCCGAAAACAGGTAATGGAGGCTTTTTTACTTACCCGTAAAGTTAAACCAGGTAATAGTAACTGGCTGTTGTTTTCTGGTATGATCGAGGCATTTTTCTGTAAAAATAATTACCCCTGGGATGAGATGCGCGTCGACCTGGTATTGCGTCAAATGGATAAATGGTATGTGGGAGATGGCGTGTATTCCGACGGGGAGCACTTTCACTGGGACTATTATAACAGTTACGTGATCCATCCCTTTCTTGACCAGGTAGTAACAATTGTTAATGCAAAAAGCAATGCCTATCAATGGCTGGCCGATAAAATAAAAGCAAGAAGTGAACGCTACGCGGTAATCCAGGAAAGATTAGTAAATGCAGATGGATCTTTTCCCGCTACCGGCCGCTCTCTCGTGTACAGGGGTGGGGCCTTTCATCACCTCGCAGACATGGCATGGAAGAAAAAATTACCATTGTCGCTTAAGCCGGCGCAGATTCGTTCAGCATTGACCGCAGTTATTAAAAAAACGATGGAAAGTCCGGCCACCTTTACGACAAATGGCTGGCTCAACATAGGATTGTATGGTGCGCAGCCGGGCATGGCCGACACGTACAATACCACCGGCAGTCTCTATTTATGTGCGGTTATTTTGTTGCCATTGGGACTGCCGGAAACAGATATTTTCTGGTCGGCCCCCGCTGAAATGTGGACGGCTAAAAAGGTTTGGAGTGGGATAGACATACCCAATGACCATGCAGTGGATTAACGAAATTGAAAAAAGAAAATTGAAATGCAGACAATAAAATAGTATCCGAAAAATAATCTTTAATTTAACCTTTCATTTATGAAAAATATAACCTGCCTGCTATTTTGCATTGCCTTTGCATCCCTTGCAACATTCTCCTATGGCCAAAGCAAAAGCCATTATCAGCCCGATAAAAAGTTGCTGCAAACGATTAAAGAAAATATTCCTTACGCGGTGTCGCAGTATAAAATGTTGGCCAAAAATCTGCCGGGGGATCAATTCCCCAAAACATATTTTCCCGCGACAGGAAAATATGAATTCAGTAATTCAGGATGGTGGTGTAGCGGCTTTTACCCGGGAACTTTGTTATATCTCTATGAACAAACAAAAGATACGGCTTTGTACAATGAGTCGATGCGGATATTAAAGCTGCTGGAGAAAGAAAAAAACAATACCAATACACATGACCTTGGATTCATGATGTTTTGCAGTTTTGGTAATGCCAACAGGATCGCTCCCAAACCTGGATACAAGGAAATTTTACTCACCAGCGCAAAATCTTTGTCCACAAGATTTAACCCGGCCACAGGTTGTATAAAATCCTGGGATTCGAAGCCATCCGATTTTTTGGTTATCATTGATAATATGATGAACCTGGAACTATTATTCTGGGCCACAAAGGTCAGCGGCGATTCTTCATTTTACAAGATCGCAGTTACACATGCCAACACCACCATGAAGAATCATTTCAGGCCCGACCATAGTTCTTATCATGTACTGAATTATGATGCGGCAACCGGTGAAGTAAAACAGAAAAAAACAGCGCAGGGGTATGCTGATAGTTCTGCCTGGGCAAGGGGGCAGGCCTGGGGCCTGTATGGATACACGGTGATGTACCGGGAAACCCGGGATAAAAAATACCTCGACCAGGCAATCGGTATTGCCGGTTTTATTTTGAACAATCCCAATCTTCCACCTGATAAAATTCCTTACTGGGATTTTAATGCACCCGGGATACCTGCTGCCTTAAGAGATGCATCAGCAGCCGCGATAACAGCCAGCGCCCTGATTGAATTGAGCGGTTATACGGATGCAAAATATTCTACCACTTATTTGAGTGCGGCGGAAATAATTCTTCGATCATTATCAAATACTACATTTAAAGCCGCTGCGGGCACCAATGGAGGATTTTTATTAGAACATAGCGTGGGCCATCTTCCGGCGCAAACCGAAGTTGATACGCCACTAACCTACGCTGATTATTATTTTGTGGAGGCCATGGAACGATATAGCAAATTAAAATAACAATCAACGGAGTAACCGCTGTTATTTACCTGCGATCAACTAAAATTTCGATCTTTAAAAAATATGCCTGGTAATAAATTCATAACGGTTTCGGCGCAGCAGATGCAGGAACATTTTTTAGCGGTATTGCTTAAATATGGCTTTACCGAAGAACAGGCAAATGACTGTGCCCGAATCTTTACCGCCAATAGCCTTGATGGAATTTATACCCATGGTGTAAACAGGTTCCCGCGATTTGTGCAATATATAAAAGATGGCTACGTAAAACCGGCGGAAACACCATCTTTAAAAAATAAATTCGGTGGCATTGAGCAATGGGATGGAAATTTAGGTCCGGGCCCGTTGAA
>JBDSLD010000026.1:0-11269 GCA_039916545.1 Ferruginibacter sp. | reverse complement strand
CTTACTTTTGTATTAAAACGATAGAACCGTTATGGCCCGGCACAGAACCACTAATTAATATATAATTCTTTTCAGAAAAGATCTTAACTACTTTCAACCCTTTCATTTTCACCCTGTCTTGTCCCATACGTCCACCCATTCTCATTCCTTTAAATACCCTGGAGGCATCAGACGAGTTACCAATAGAACCCGGAGCCCTTGAACGGTCATGCTGGCCATGAGACTGTCCGCCCACACCATGAAAACCATGACGTTTTACAACACCCTGGAAACCCTTTCCTTTAGTGGTACCAACTACTTCAACGCTATCGCCTTCGGCAAATATGTCAACAGTAATGGTTTCACCAACGGCCTGTGTAAGTTCGCTATCGCGTATTTCTTTTACTACTTTTTTTGGAGATGTCTGAGCTTTGGCGAAGTGATTTACCTCAGCTTTGATGGAGTGTTTTTCTTTCTTGTCGCCGAACGCGATCTGGAGTGCATTGTAACCGTCTGATTCGAGGGTTTTCTTTTGTGTAACCACGCATGGTCCTGCCTCGATGATTGTAACGGCAGTTTGCTTGCCTGTTTTGTCAAAGACACTGGTCATGCCAATCTTCTTTCCAATAATACTTTTCATTGTATCTTTTTTTTATCCAGCGCTGTTCAATTCAAAACAGATGGATGTTCAATATTTTAATTCTAAGAACTAACCTTTTGCCTTTCCCGACGTGGCGGGAAGGTTCATCAGGCCTTGATCTCAACATCTACACCACTTGGCAGGTCTAATTTACTTAGCGCGTCAACCGTACGGCTGCTGCTGGTGTATATGTCTAATAAACGCTTGTGTGTACACAACTGAAACTGCTCACGTGCTTTTTTATTAACGTGAGGAGAACGCAATACAGTAAAAATTTTCTTATGCGTCGGTAAAGGAATTGGACCTGTTACCACTGCACCGGTGCTACGTACCGTTTTGACAATTTTCTCAGCTGACTTATCAACCAGGTTATGGTCATAAGACTGTAGTTTTATTCTGATTCTCTGTGACATATTTAAAGAACTTTAAACTTTCGTTTTTTAATTTGGAGTGCAAAGGTAAGGGGATGGATTGAAATAGCAAAGGGAAAGTTTAAAGTTTTTTAAAGATTTATTCAAGGCAGGAATATTAATTAAAAAACCCTGGTTTTCATTGGTAAATATGGGCTTATTAAGGCAAATGACATTTTAAAATCAAGTGATTATGGCCCTGGTGTGGTGCAGTCAGGAATACCCTCTTATTTTGCAAAAATCACTTGTTCCGCCGTTAGCAAAGGCAAGTTTTTGAACCGCAGGATAATATTTGCTACCGTTACCACGTCTTTTTGGCAGTAGGTAGCAATCCGTTGCAAGTCATTTTCTTTCCAATACACATCGCCTACCATACTCCCATCGATATCGTCTTTTGGTGAGGGTACATTTAATGCGGCGGCCAGCAATTTAAGCGAGGTGAAATTTTTATAATCGCCAAAACGCCAATACTGGAAGGTATCTACCATATTGGTCTCCCAGGGCTTCATATTTTGAAAATCAAGATATGAAGGAATGGCGAGCCCGTTTATCAGCAGGCGCCGGCATAAAAAAGGGACGTCGAATTCTTTGATATTATGACCGGTGAAGCACCAACGGTTATGCACCGCTTCTAATTGGTTGATCGTATTTACAAACTGCTGCAATAGTTCCTTTTCATCAAAACCAAAAAGAGATTTTACCCGGAACTGGTGGCTGTCTTTGTCTTTCCTGAAATAGCCGATACTGATGCAAACCACTTTTGCAAATTCAGCCATTATTCCGGCCCGCTGAGAATAGTACTCCCCTGCGGTACAATTTTCCGGCAAGGCCCGGGTTACCTTTTCTTCCCACAAATGTTGCCACTCCAGATCAAGGCCTTCAAAATCTTTTTTTGAAGACACCGTTTCAATGTCAATAACAAGAAAATTTTCCAAAGGCATTTTTGCGATCATAGTACAGGTTTATCAGCTAAATATAACCTTTGGGCCACTCTTTTACAAACCCAGTTTACTATTTCTTTTTTGACAGATATAAATATTTTAAAATACTGCATGGTAGCTACCAGGTATTTAGCGCTTACATTTCCCTTGTATGGGTATTTGAATGGCAGCTGAAGAAATTATTACGATTAACGGCAAACTAAAGTCTACCCAAACTACCATCCGCGAAATTGTTGCCGGCCGGAAGAAAAACAATGGCAGATTGGCAATGAGTTACAATAAGGCGGAAATCGCCGACACAGCAATCATCTTTGGCCACGGCGGCTGGCGATATTCGATCCAAATATCCGACGCGCCGATAATAGGTCGTAAGGGGTAATTGACGAGCCTCTCCACAATCCGGCTCCAACCTTTAAAAGCTCGCGGCTATAGTGGGGCCCGGATGTATCCATCATTGCTTGACGAGCCGTATGGCCTGCCCGCCACCCGCTGCCAACTGAAGTACAATCGTATCGGCATTACTTACCGTTTGTACAACAACAGATAAGTGATTGGGATTTTCTGCGGTATCATTTGCGTCGCTGTAGATCTCTGCTGTATATTTTCCGGGCGGTAAAAATTTGAGCGACAATTGTACCGACCTGGCTTTTGTACTATTAATGGTTCCGATAAACCAATCCTGTCCCTTCCTTCTTGCGATAGTTACATACTCATGTACACTTGCCCCGGGAACAACCGTTTCGTCCCAACTGGTTGGAACATCTTCTATAAATTTAAAACCGGGCTGGCCCTCATAAGCAGCCGGGTAATCGCATACCATGCCGAGGTAACTTTCCAATACCACATACATGGCAAGCATGTGACAGCGCGTACCGATCACGAGCGGACGGCTTTGTTGCGTTTTGAATTTAGCAGGTGGCACCGCCCTGAAACCGCCAAGGTGATAATCCGTCGCACCTGCAAGCATTCTTGTAAATGGCATATTGATATCATGGTCCGGACTTAAGCCTTGTTCATTCCATTTATTGACTTCATAGTTATAAGTGGCTTCCCGGGTAAATTCATTTGGAAATGTGCGGTGCAAGCCACTTGGTTTAAAAGCGCCATGAAATTGTATATGCAGTTTATGTTTTGCGGCGCTTCTTAAAACCTCTTCATAAATGTTCACCATTTCCTGGTCATCCCTGTCCATAAAATCCATCATCAAACCGGAGA
The DNA here is from genome assembly GCA_039916545.1 of Ferruginibacter sp. Classification (GTDB taxonomy): domain Bacteria; phylum Bacteroidota; class Bacteroidia; order Chitinophagales; family Chitinophagaceae; genus Ferruginibacter. The sequence continues at coordinate 8,084 of JBDSLD010000026.1, read as the reverse complement.
GGCCCCATTTTTCATATTGTGTAAATGCCGCTTCCAACTTCGGATAAAGCGCCTTCCAATGCACCCATACTCTTACGCCAACTCCCTGCTGCTTTGCATAGTCACAGATCGCTTTCATATCCAGGCCGGCAACTGATTTTGTTGCATCTACATTGGGCCCGGGTGAAAACCCAGCGCCATCATTTATATACCATTCATGCATGCCATATTCAACAACAGAATGATATTCTATTTTATGACGGGCACAAAAATCTATGTAATATTTATTCGTTTCGAAATTGTTGCCACCCGGCCAGGTTGTATCAGGTACGATAGAACCGTTCCACCAGGGAAAAGTACATTTACCGGGCTTTATCCATGACACATCTTTAACCTCATTGGGCTCACAAAGATTGGTAAGGATATTTGATTCGATCAAAGCGCCCACCCTGTCACTGATCATCATTACGCGCCAGGGCGTATGGTGTGGCAGAATGGCTCTTACTTTGATGGCGGTTTGCCCGGGCAAAGGCGATAGCATGGTTGTTAAGACACCTTTTTTCTTCGCGAGGTACATCCCCGCATAATCACGCAGGTTGGCTTCTGTAATAGCCATATAAATACCGCCGGGATATTGAAATAATGTGGGCAGGTCCATTAAGGTATCGTCCTTTACATCGCTCAACTTCAGTGAATCATAATAGCCTTCGTGCGAGGTTGTATAATTTTCCCTGAAAAGTGTTAGCACAGTCGGGTTCTGTGCAAGTTTAAAGGTCGTTTGCTCCTCCGTTAAAGTATAATTGGCCCAATTCGTTTGTGAAGGAAATTCATAGCGAAAAGCAAGTCCGTCATTAAAGGCCCTTACAACAATATTAACCTGTTTCTTTTCAGCACCGGTTTTTCGCATAAGCGGAATCGTTAGCTCTTCGTAATGGCTGTTCACTGTTTTGGTTTTTCCCACAACCAGGTCGTAGGTTTCATTACCAGTTTTAAATACAGGCTTCCCTGCAACAAGCCCATCAGTAAAATTTTCATTGTTTTCAAAAGCCAGTCCGAGTGTCGATTTATCTACTACTCTTTTATCCTTAAAGTCAACCTGGTAAGAAGCTGCACCATTAGTGAGGGTAAATAAAAAAGAAATATTGTGGTCGGGCGATTGCAGTCGTATCTTTTTTTGCGCATAGCCGTTCCAGCTAATCAAAATCAAAAAGACAAATAAAGCGTGTTGGATAAATTTCATATGCAGCTGTATGTATTGTTTTTAATTGGTGGGAGGAATATACGGACCGCCTGTTTCACCCCAACCCCATTTAGGCATAGGCTCATTTTCCCCAAGCGGGTTGTCTTTTATCCTGGAGTTGATCACAGCAATGCGGCTTCCCCATTCCAGGTATCCAACCAATGCCGAACGAAATTCGGGATCGTCCGCCATTTCAACTTCATCGCAACTTTCCAATAATAGTGCTATCCATCGTTTCCGTTTTGGTTCGTCTAACATTTTGCCCAAATGATGGGCGATCATTTTATGATGGCTTCCCAAATCATTTTCGGTGTAATATCCAGGCCCGCCAAATACTTCCCCTATAAAATGCGCCACGTGTTTGCTATGGTCACCCGACATATTTTTAAAAACCGGGTATAACAAGTCATCTCTAAAAACCTTATCATAAAATACCTGTGTGAGTTTTTCCAGCGCCTCGTTTCCTCCTGCCCATTCATATAATGTTGGGATGTTTTTCATTTGTTTTTATTTCAATGTCAGAAAAATATTTTACTAAGTTACTGGTTATGTAATTAGCTGACTTTGAAAATTCATCGCGAAAAACGCAATTACAAAAACCGGTAAGTTTATTTCCATTTAAAAATGAAAGGCAGAAAAGTTGAAACCACACAAAATAAAAAAGCCTGCCAGCTTCTACTAATAACAGTATAAGCTGGCAGGTAATTATACTTTCATAGCCTGTCAACCGGACCTTACAGCTCATTTTAAAATCCTGAACCATATGCAATCCGCTTTCCATTACCATCCTGGATGCAAAAACCGACAATATCCGGCGAACGATGGTTATTTTTTGTATTGTTTACCACCATTACCCAATACCTGCAGATATCAGCGGTAGCGGTGCCTTCATCCGGCTGGCATTGGCCGGTGAGGTAGATGGTTGGATCATGCTTATTGTACGAATTAAGGAACTCTATCGTAGATGCTTTAAAAATTCCTTTTCCACCATCGCCGAGGTCGGTTTGAATACTTAAGGTACCAGCCGGGTAACTATCCACGGCCGGATCAAAATGCACATTCATGTCAATATGAAAAATGCCGGACGTAACGGCCTGGCCTTTGTTAGAAACAAATAAATTGCCATTTCCTTTGGCTTTGGATAGACCTAAAACATGAAAGGGGGGAATACTTGTTGCTGTCATAAAAAAGATTTATTAGCTATTGCTTTCGTTAACTAGCTGGTAAAAAGAGGTTTAGAATTATAACTAAACAAAGATAACAGGCAATATCTTCTTTAACAATACCACAAAGTGGTAGTAAAATACCATTTTGTGGCAGGTTTTACCATTTTTCCGTTGAGCATACGGTAGCAAGCGTTCAATCCATTTTTGTAAGCATCGTTTTCTCAAGGGAATTCATGGTGATTTGCCGGCCAGATCTTAGTAGAAATAACAAACCCCGCACATTATGTACGGGGTTGCTATTATTTAAGTTTGCACGGATGCAAGATTTTTCTAAAAAATATTAAGTTTTTTAGTCATCCGACTTCTGTTTTCCTTTTTGCTTGGCGATCACTTCTTCAGCGATATTATTCGGTGCCGGATTGTAATGGCTGAATTCCATGGTGGAGGTAGCACGGCCACTCGATAAAGAACGCAATTGCGTTACATAACCGAACATTTCGCTCAATGGCACTTTGGCTTTGATCACCTGTACACCATGTTTGCTATCCATACCTTCCAGCATCCCGCGACGACGGTTAAGATCACCCGTTACGTCACCCATGTATTGATCCGGCGTTAACACTTCTACCTTCATGATCGGCTCCAGCAAAACAGGTTTTGCTTTACGGCCGGCTTCCCGGTAACCTTGCTTCGCGCACAATTCAAAGCTCATCGCGTCACTATCCACCTGGTGGAAACTGCCATCGAATACCCGTACTTTCATGCTCTCCATCGGGTAGCTTGCCAGTACACCCGTTGTCATCGCTGTTTCAAAACCTTTCTGTATGGCAGGCACAAATTCTTTTGGAATGCTACCACCAAACAATCCATTCACAAACTGGAAATTCGATTTGCCTTCCTTCAAAAACTCCTCATCCGCGGGCCCGATCTCAAAAACGATATCGGCGAATTTACCACGGCCACCCGTCTGTTTCTTAAGTGTTTCCCTGTGTTCGATCGTGTTTTGGAACGCTTCTTTATAAGCCACCTGGGGAGCACCCTGGTTAATTTCTACCTTAAATTCACGACGCATACGGTCTACGATGATTTCCAGGTGCAACTCACCCATTCCACTCAAAATGGTTTGGCCGGTTTCTTCATCTGTCTTCACACGCAGGGTCGGATCTTCTTCAACTAGTTTAGAGATCGCCATACCCATCTTGTCAACGTCAGCTTGTGTTTTAGGCTCAACTGCAACAGAAATAACCGGTTCAGGGAAGGTCATCGCTTCCAGCACGATCGGGTTATCTTCGTTACACAATGTATCGCCCGTCTTAATATCCTTAAATCCTACAGCTGCACCAATATCACCCGCTTCGATAAAATCTACGGGGTTTTGCTTGTTGGCATGCATCTGCATAATACGGCTGATACGCTCATTTTTCCCTGTACGGGTATTCAATACATAACTACCGCTGTTCAACCTGCCTGAATAAGCACGGAAAAACGCCAGGCGGCCCACAAAAGGATCGGTCATGATCTTGAACGCCAGGGCGCTAAATGGTTCCTTGGTATCACAATGGCGGAAAATTTCTTCTCCTGTATCAGGATTTGTACCCTTAACGGCTTCAATATCCATTGGGCCGGGTAAATAACGAACGATGGCATCCAATGCTGTTTGTACACCCTTGTTTTTAAAAGATGAACCACACAACATTGGGATAATGCTGATATCAATGGTTGCTTTACGGATCGCTTCGTGGATCTCCATCTCAGTGATCGTATCAGGATCATCAAAGAATTTTTCCAGTAATTTTTCATCATAATCCGCTACGGCTTCGATCAGGTGTTGCCTCCATTCTTTCACATCTTCTTTCATATCTTCCGGAATAGGCACTTCATTAAAGGTCATACCTTGTCCTGCTTCGTCCCAAACCATTCCTTTCAGGGTGATCAGATCAACCACGCCTTTGAAATCATCTTCAGCACCGATCGGTAATTGCAAAGGAACAGCTTTAGCACCCAGCATTTCCTTGATCTGTTTTACCACGTTTAAGAAATCCGCACCTGCACGGTCCATTTTATTTACAAAGCCTACGCGTGGTACTTTATATTTATTAGCCTGGCGCCAAACTGTTTCAGATTGCGGTTCTACACCGGATACGGCGCAAAACAGGGCCAGTAAACCATCCAATACACGAAGCGAACGCTCTACTTCCACGGTAAAATCCACGTGGCCGGGGGTATCGATGATGTTAAATTTGTATTGTTTTGTATCGGGTGTTTTCTTGTTCTGCACCATAGGAAAGTTCCAAAAGCAGGTAGTAGCAGCACTGGTAATAGTGATACCCCTTTCCTGTTCCTGCGCCATCCAGTCCATAGTAGCGGCGCCATCATGCACCTCACCAATTTTATGATTCACACCCGTATAATATAATATACGTTCGGTGGTAGTGGTTTTGCCGGCGTCAATATGAGCCGCAATACCAAAATTTCGTTGATAACGTAAATCTGCCATTTTATTTCGATTAAAAATTAAGAATTAAAAATTAAGAATTTTGAGCTGCAAAAGATTAAGCGATTTTATATTATACTTACTTGCTTTTTTGGGACCCGGCCTATGCCAATCAATTAAGTTTAATGGGCGTTTGACTCTGGTACTTTATATCTTTATTGAGCTCTGCACCCCTCATAGGAGGGTGCTTTTTAACCCGTAAGTGTTGGGTTTCCGTGATATGATCATTGTACTCTCATAGTATGCTAAATAAGTTGCAGCCGCCACCAAAACTTTTATTTACTGAACTTTTTAGCGCCGCAAAGGTAATAAGATTTGTTGAAATAACCAACACATAATGATTAATACTGATGCCTGGATTTCTATTAAAATACCAAATCTTTTCTTAGCTTTAAAACAAAAAAATCATGACAACGACTGAGATCGCCGCACGCCTCGTAGAACTTTGCCGCCAGGGACAATTTGAAGCAGCTCAAAAAGAATTATACGCCGAAGATGCCGTCAGTTTAGAACCGGAAGCGAGTCCTGGTTTTGAAAAAGAAACCAAGGGCTTACAGGGCATCATTGAAAAGGGCCGCAAATTCCAGGCAGGAATAGAAACCGAACATGGTTTGTCTATTTCTGATCCGGTGATAGCTCCCAATAGTTTTGCTTTTTCCCTTAATATGGATATTACCATGAAAGGGCATAAGCGCATGGATATGAATGAACTTTGTCTCTATAAAGTGAAAGACGGCAAGATAGTTTCCGAAGAGTTTTTTATGTAGGAGTTACACCGGGTATTTGCGTACGATATTAATATCAGTCAAAAAGATCCGAAGAAAGGTACCTGTCACCCCTGTCGCATACAATGAATACGATCACGCCTTCTTTTAATTCTTTGGCGAGTTCTATTGCTGCATGTGCCGCTCCCCCACTGCTCATCCCACTAAAAATGGCTTCCTCCCTCGCCAGCCGCTTTGCCATTACCCGGGCATCTTTTTCATCGATCTCAATCACCCTGTCTACCCTGCTTTTATCAAATATGGTAGGCAAATAAGCTTCAGGCCATTTGCGGATACCCGGTATTCTAGAGCCGTCGGCAGGCTGGCAACCCACGATCTGTATGTCCGCATTTACTTTTTTGAGGTATTTTGACACGCCCATAATAGTGCCGGTGGTGCCCATGGAAGATACAAAATGCGTGATCTTACCGTTGGTATCGTTCCAAATTTCCGGACCCGTAGTTTTATAGTGCATGCCCGGGTTATCGGCGTTGCCGAATTGGTTTAGCATCAGGTAACCACCTTTCGCCACCTGCGCATTCGCATAATCAATCGCACCTTCCATAGAATTTGCTTTGGGTGTCAGAATCACTTTGGCGCCAAATGCCTCCATGGCCAATACCCTTTCCCTGGTCGCATCCTCGGGCATAACCAATTCTATTTCTACCTGGAAAAGGCTTGCTATCATCGCCAGGGCAATGCCTGTATTGCCGCTGGTTGCTTCGATCAGTTTTATGCCATCGGTGATCTCACCACGGTCAATGGCACCTTTTATCATACCGTATGCTGCCCTGTCCTTCACACTGCCGCCAGGATTGTTCCCCTCCAGCTTTCCATAAATGGTGACATTTTTATTGATGGGGATCTTTTTTAATTCTACTAACGGTGTGTTTCCTACAAGGTCCAGTATTCCTGACATGAGCGTTTATTATTCTTTTGAAATAAGCTTTGCCGACACAAATTACACAACAAATATATAAGTGCAAATAATGTCGGATCTGTTGGATTATTATTAAAATTCTACCATTTATCCGGACAAAATTTATTTATAAAAAGTCAATAAAAGAAATCTAATTATTTGATTTTAAATATATCTTTATTTTTATAACGGGTGCAGACAAACGCATTGAAACGATTGATTTAATTGCTAAATTAATACAGTGCCGTAATTACCACGAACGTTTAAACATAGTATTAAACTGTTTATGGTTTTATTTATCTTTCCAGTTATTATTTTTTTAGAAATTTCACGATTTAAATACATTTGACAAACTAAAATTTACTGTATGAAGAAATATTTCATCGTATTATCGTTATCCGTTTTTTGTTTTGCCTGTGGCAATCAAACCAATGCTCCTGAGGCTACAAAAGACACTGCCGAAACTGCCACTTCTGTTATGGACAGTCCTGATTGGGTAAAAGGGGAAAAGCTGGTAGCAAAATCAGATTGTTTTACCTGCCACAAATTGAATGATGTTTCCACCGGTCCATCTTACACTGCAGTATCTGAAAAATATGAGAATACAGAGGCTAATCAAAGTAAGCTGGCGGATAAAGTAATAGCTGGCGGCACGGGCAATTGGGGGCAGATCCCGATGGCTGCACACGCCGGACTCAGCAAGGAAGATGCCATTGCCATGGTAAAATATGTGTTGCTTCAAAAACAAGTAAAAAAATAATATGAAAAATAAACTATCCTTTATGGCTATTTCACTCTGTATGTTGATGAGTTGCAATAGTCCTGAAAAAACTGGAACCGAGGCCGCTACAAGCACCGACACTTTAACAAATAAAAAAGATACTGTTTCATCCGATGGCTGGGTTTCCTTATTTGATGGAAAGACTATAACTGGATGGCATACTTATGGCCAAACTTCGGTCAACGCACGCTGGCAGGTAGCTGACGGTACCATCTACCTGGATACGTCAAAAAAAGAAGGTGGTGATCTTGTTTCTGATGCAGAATATGGAAATTTCGATCTGAAACTGGAATGGAAGATTTCTCCAAAAGGCAACAGTGGGATCATTTTTTACACACAGGAAGACACGGCTAAATATAAATCTACTTATAATACAGGCCCGGAAATGCAGGTTGTCGATAATGAAGGCCACCCTGATGGTAAACTCATTAAACACCAGGCCGGCGATCTGTATGACCTGATCTCAAGCTCAAAAAAATCTGCAAAACCTGTTGGAGAATGGAACGAGGCAGAAGTCAGGTCAAAAGATGGCAAGCTGGATCTTTTTTTGAACGGAACAAATGTTGTTTCCACCACTTTGTGGGATGATAGCTGGAAAAAATTAATTGCAGGAAGTAAATTTAAAAAGATGGAAGGCTTTGGCGCTTTCAAAAAAGGCAAGATCGTTTTACAGGACCATGGCGATATGGTTTCGTACAGGAACATCAAAATAAAAGAACTGTGATAATTTAAATATCTTAA
>JBDSLD010000025.1:0-13906 GCA_039916545.1 Ferruginibacter sp. | reverse complement strand
GTTCATATCCGCAACATCCAATCCTTTGCTGTTATAGCCCTGGTGATGCAGGCAACTATTTATCCGGTTGGTAAAGCTGCCATTTTTATTATTCATCCATAACAGGTCAAACCCGGAAAAATCATTGGAGACATAGATATCAGGCCAGCCGTCATTGTTGAGATCGCTGATGGCTAATCCGATTCCGTAGCCATCATCACGGATGCCGGCTTCAGCAGATACGTCTTTAAAAACCGGGTGATTTTTTCCTGGCGGAATACCCTCGTTCCGAAATAATTTATCAGCGGCAACAGGTACGCCAGGCGTATTGTAGGAAACGATGTGGTGAGGCTGATTTTTGAAAATATTATGGTTTGCCAGGTACATGTCAAGGTCGCCATCTTTATCGTAATCAAAGAAAGCAGCCTGTGCAGAAAAACCCGAATTGTCCAGGCCATAGTCCGCAGCCTCCTCGGTAAATACCAGGCCATCATGGTTAATAAAGAGCATGTTCTTTCTTAGGTCCTGGGTGCCGGAATGTGATACTGAAACATAAATGTCCATCCGCCCGTCGTTGTTGATATCGACAACACTTACGCCGGTACACCATTTACTTGTAACCAGCCCGGCTTGCTTCGTTACATCCTCGAATTTGAGATTCCCCTTATTCAGGTACAATTTGCAGCTTACCTGTTCACCGGCAAAAAAAATATCGGGCAGTCCGTCATTGTTAAAATCCGCAATGCCAACGCCAGCGCCCATATACAAATACTGATCGGTCAAAAAATTTACAGAATCGCTTTCAGTTATCTTATTATTAAAACTGATATTGGTTTCACTTTCTTTCAATAAACTAAAATGGAATTCCTTGTTTATACCGGTTGTCTTGCTGGTACAACTATACAATAACAGCAACAGGATCGCCAGTTGCAATGACCTGTTTAGATTCACCGGATTACCTGCCCTCTGCACCATAAAATTGATAGGAATAATACCTTTATCGTTATTTAATTTTTTGCAATACCCAGGCGCCTACTTTTGTTCCCTGGTTCTGGCCTTCCACAATAGCGTCCATAAAATGTATGCCCCCATAAAACCTTGATATGGCCGCTTCCCCGGCAGCCTGATGAAAAGATTTAAAGGCACGTGGGGGTAATCCATAGGATACTTCCACGCTATCGGTATATGAAAAGTTGTCGCCAAAATAATGCGAAAGAATTACCGAGGAGGCAGACGAAATATAGGAGTGTCCGCTCAAGTATTCGGGAAAGGGCGGTGTTTGCAACAAGGGCACCCATTGGGGATCAATCAGTTTACGGATGGCAGTTTCAGGACGTATGCGGTTACTCCTGTATTTCTCATCCCAGCAACAGATAAATGCGTCCATTAACCCGATAGAAATAGATTGGTAGATTTGCAGGGTCTCCTCAAAACTTTTCTTCCCGGTTAAGCAGGCAATGCCGGTGATGCCCAACCAATGAGCGCCGGGAGATATCTTTTTAAACCCATATTGAAGATGCCCGTCATCCTGCATGGCGAATGGATTGCAGTCCCAGAAAGAGGCTATCACCCTATGTTCTTCAGGTAATTCATTTCCTTCCTTGTACACGGCGGCAGTCAGTTCGTAAAAAGGCGAACTCTTTTTCGTGCTGTAAGGCACAGGCTGCACCGCTGTAAATTGGCTGGAAGAGTCCAGGGTAAATGAACGAACGGTATTGAAATATGGCTCCACCGCCGCCATAAAACCCGGTGGTGTCGGATACCAATAACCGTCTGTAGTGAGTGGCGTATACCTTTGCCGGTTACTGATCTTATTGTAACCATCACTTTTAGCATAAGCCAATATTTGCTTGCTGATAGCAACCGCGTAGCTTTTTGATTGATCAAGCACATCATCGTTGAAACCTGCGTTACTGCAGGAGTCAATAAATTTTGCTTCATACGCATCCAGTAATTTTCCCGAGGGCTGCATTTTTTTTGCTGTTTCCATCATTGCGAGCAGTGCCGTTAACTGGTAATCGGCAGCCTGCACAGAGTCCGGCTTTTTTATTACAGGATAGCCGTTCAATACGCCGTGCATATTTTTAAACTTCGTATTATTCTGTGCTATCACCTCGTAACCCGCTAAACAGGTGTATGAAAAAAAACGGGCTGCCAGGGGAGGATTTGTTATGTCATGCAACATGATGTCAGACATTTTGGTGATGACCATGCTGACATCCTTATTACTGAATGAAGCAGATTGCTTTTTCTGCCTGCAGGAAGAAACAAGAATGGCTAAAACCAAAAAGAAAATTGTGAACCGAAACATCCGCATACTTTATATTGTTGGTAGCTGCAATTATAATATTGAAAGCGCGTGATTATTCAATAACGAGATATGCAGCATTATTATCCCGTTAAGATCACTTTATTTTATAAGCTTTTACCTCACGCTGGTTAATTCCGAACAATAACACATTATTTATTTCAAGTACGCTCCGCACATCGCCCCAAATATGAAACCCGGATTGTTGTTGCTTAACATATATAAAATTCCCTTTACCATCTCCTTTTAACAGGCAACCGTAATTTGCATCGCATTTGCCGAAACGCAGGCGGGCCTGGTTAATATTTCCGCAAAGCAGCAGGTCCGGCTTGCCATCTTTATCATAATCCAGCTTGTTAATGGTAAATACGGGCGAGAACTGTGCCTGTATGGGTAATGCCTTTTCATGAAACTTTCCGTCTGTACCTGCTTCAAAATAGGTTGTTTTGAGATCCGTTGCCTGTAGGTGTTTTGCATCCTTTATTTCTTCCGCAGAAAAAACTTCTTTTATAGATGCGTCGGCATAAGATTTATAGTCGGGAAACCTCGTCCGCATCATACTCATCTGGTCCAGCAATTCATCCCGGCTCACAAAAGGATAACTTTTGTGCTGTATGTAAAAGCAAAGCATTGGATCTATCGACCCATTGTTATCAAAATCTTTGTAATAAATTTCCGCAGGTTCCTCACTGCTTACCCGGCACTGCGAATTTAAACCCATATTTCCAATAACCAGGTCCTGTTTACCATCGCCATTCAGGTCCGCGACAAGCAGTTTATTCCACCAGCCACTATATTCTTTGTCGAAATAAGTAGTCGTTTTATTTTCTAATTTGCCATTGGTATTTATAAATATCGTGAGCGGCATCCATTCGCCCACCAGGATGAGATCAGGTTTTTTATCATCGTTCAGATCGATCCAGGCGGCATCCGTAACCATACCCGCCTTTTGAAGTTGCGGTGCCAGCGAAGCCGTTTTATCCGTAAAAATTCCCTTCCCATCATTTATGAGTATATGGCTTTCCGGAATTTCCGGGTATTGGCCTGGCACCGCTCTGCCACCTACAAACAGATCAGTAAAGCCGTCTGCATTGATATCCGCTGCACGTACACAACCTTTGCTCGCCAGCATTTCAGGCAATGCATTCGTGGCTTTGGTAAAATTTCCTCTCCCGTCATTGAGGTACAACCTGTCCTGCAACATCTTATCCGTGGAGCTATAATGGTGGTAACCCCCGCTTGCCACATATAAGTCTTTAAACCCATCATTATTTACATCAACAAAAACCGCATCGGCATCTTCACAAAGTTTATCCGCCTCGAATGCGGGTATTGGCCTTTGAGTAAAGCCCCCACCCTTTTGCTGAATATACAAAGCGCCTGCCTGCCCGCTTCCCCCACCTGCGAACACATCTTCCAAACCATCCCCATTAACATCACCTTTTACCAGGCATGGCCCTGAAAATGATAGCGGGTTGACAAGCAGCGGCTGTCTTTTAAAGTCATTGATATTGCTGACCGTATTGCGATAGTTTACCGGAGATTTTGTTTCTTCAAATATCGATTTTAATGCCGGAGGAATTTGATATTTTGTAACGGCGTCTCTTTCATTAAGCGTTATTAACTGGCCGGTTTTTACATTTTTAAGTAGCTGCTCTTTTCCGCTTAGCCAGACGATTCGTACCGAATCGATAGAGGCTTCTTTGCCCAGGCCAAAATGCAATATAGCCGATACGGTAGACTGGAACCCCCTGGCCGGCATTTGCTCCTGGAATTGTTGCTGACCTTTACTGTACACAAACACTTTAGCGCCGTAGCCATCTGTATTTTTATCCGCTCCTTTCAATTTTACCTGCAGGTAGTGATTTTGCATTTGTTTGTCAGCGTCATTTCTGAAAATAAACGCGGGCAGGTTTACATTATTGACGACCAGGTCAAGATCGCCATCGTTATCAAGATCGGCATAGGCAGCGCCATTGCTGTTTGATCCGGTATCTGTTCCCCATTTTTTGCCTACGTCGCTGAAGGTTAGATCACCGTTGTTTTTATACAGGTAATTGACCACATTTGATGCCGGCATTTTTTGCAATATATCCAGTACATCTTCACGCTTTAACCTGCCTTTGGCAGCTACATAATCATTCATAAACTTTAAGAAATCCATGTTTGTAAAATCCCTGGTGTAGCCGTTTGTCACGTACAGGTCCTTCCATCCGTCATTGTCATAATCTGCAAAAAGCGGTGCCCAGCTCCAGTCTGTGTTGGAGATTCCGGATAGCTGGCCGATCTCACTAAAAGTACCGTCTCCATTATTTAGCTGCAGCATATTACGCATATACTGGTAATAAAAACCAGAGCGAAGGGTGATGTCGAATTTCTCGTAATTGTCTGGTGCGAACAATAACTTCTGCCGGTGATTGTCTTCCGGCAGCATATCCAAGGCGAAGATATCCGGCAGGCCGTCATTATTGATATCAGCTACATTATTACCCATTGACGACTTGGATGTATGCCCGAGCATGGTTTGTATCTTATCTGTGAAAGTGCCGTCCCGGTTATTAATATACAGGTAGTCGGGAACGTTGTAGTCATTGGTGATATAGATATCCTGCCAGCCATCGCCGTTGATATCCGATATACCCGCGGCCAGTCCGTAAGTAAGCTCGGAACTGCTAAAACCAGCCTTTTCTGTTATATCATCAAAATGATTATTATTGTTTTTAAATAACCTTACACCCCTGTACTTACTGCTTTTTTTCAGCAGATCCGCAGTGCTGGCTTCATCCAGGACAGGAAGATTATTTGGGTTGTGATTTAGCAGGAACATATCCAGGTCGCCGTCGCGGTCGTAATCAAAAAAATATGCCTGGGTATTGTAGGAAGAATCAGCTAGCCCATATTGTTGCGACTGTTCGTTAAAATGTGGAATGCCTTCGGTATCGTTGCCTGCATTTATGAATAGCTGGCTCATCCGGTTCTCTCCGCGTACCTTGCCAGAATAGCTGATGTAGATGTCCGGCTTGCCATCTCCGTTTATATCTGCGATCGTTACACCGGTTCTCCACGGTATCTTCCGGCTTTCTACACCAGCAGTGACTGTGATGTCTTCAAATTGCATGTTGCCCTTATTCAGGTACAGTTTATTATCCGACATATTGCCGGTGAAATAAATGTCATCCAGGTTATCGCCATTGAGGTCGCCAACGGCTACCCCGCCTCCATTGTAAAAATATTCATACATCATTACATTGGTATTGGCGCCTTCGGTAAGGGTATTGCTAAAAGTGATATGGGTGCTGTCAGGAGATAATAAAGTAAATAAATGCGGGCCGCTGCCAGCGACATCTTTTTTATTGGTATTGTTACTGCAACTGCTTAAAATTATTATAGAACAAAGAAGAAAATATGGAATAAACCGCGTCAATTTTTTGAATTTTAAGGCCTGGATAAAACATCTATGCCAGTATAAATATACTGGCATAGATAATATAAACTACTAAAAAAATATACAGGCTGACCAAGTCAAGATTAATCGTTGTAGCCCGGGTTATTTTTACCCTTTAATTTTTCATTTTTATTAATTTCATCCTTACTGATCGGCCTGAAATACATCTTGTCTACCCATGTCCTGTTTTCCTGGGCCTGGTCAACAATTGGCGTATAGGTATAGTTGTAAATTGATTTATCGTAATGATATTTGCCGGCCAGTTCCTTACCTGGTTTAAATTCACCAAGCACATTAATAAAGGTAAGTTTTCTTCCTAAGGTAGTTGGTGCGATCATCCACCTGCGGGCATCATGATAACGCTGCTCTTCGTACATCATCTCGATCCTGCGTTCATTGCGGTAACGATCTTTGAGCGCTGCGCCGCTTTCTGTAAGGGCAGGCATCCCGGAACGGAACCTGATCTTATTTAACCAGTTTCTTGCTTCCGCATCTTCACCGAGTTCTATGCAGGCTTCTGCATAGTTGAATACAGCTTCTGTGTAGCGGAAGAAGGGCCATGGAACATATTGTTTGGTATTATTTTCAATAATTGCAGGGTTAGGATCAGTAAACTTTCTAACGTAATAATGACTACGGCTACCGTTCCAATCTTCGATTGTACTGCTTCTTGTATCTAATCCCTGGAAGTTAACCAATGCTCCGTTTACTTTTAAATCATACTGACCGGTTTGTATCTGGTTAGCAGGATCTGCATCACCGGAGATCAGGTTACGCGGTTTCCATGGTGCGCCATCATACAGGATCGATGCATAAAAACGAGGATCGCGATTCACATAAGGATCAGCCGCCTGGGCTGCATTGCCCCAACTGAATTTGGTTCCGTCCATCATTTCATAATCATCTACCATTAAACCGATCGGCGTGTTGCCGGCCCAGTTGTGATAACCGTTTGGCCCGTTGAAAAGACCTACGGAAGATCCACCCCACTCATCTTTGTCAGGTGTAATGTACCTGGCAAATATTAACTCTTTACCTGCTGTGGCATCTACTCCTACCGCTTTACTTCCACCAGCCATTGCAAGAGAAACATAGTTTGCCATTGCCTGCTCTTTAGTCGCTGGCGCTGTCAGGGCAAGTTCAAATGCGTTTCCTGCATCCATCACTGCTTTAGAAGCTGCTTTTGCGGCCTGCCACCTTGCAGTTCTGTCACCACTCACATACCCCAGGTATTCCGGATTTGCATATCCGGCAATCAATGTTGATTTTAATTTAGCGGTAGTTACATCATGGAGATCACTGGCTGCGTATAATAATACCCTGGATTTAAGTGCTTTGGCAGCAAGGTCAGTAGCCCTTCCTTTTTCGACAGCTTTGCCGGTAAGAAGTGTAATAGCAGAATCGCAGTCAGCCTGTATGAATTTTACGCAATCTTCAAATGTTGACCTGTCGATTGAATAATCTTCGTTCAAACCGTACAAACGGTCGATGATAGGCACAGCACCATAATAACGTACTAACTGGTGATAATAATAGGCGCGCAGAAAATGAGCTTCCCCATTCAATCTTTCTTTTAAAGTAGGATCATCAAAACCAGCTGTCCTGAGATTTGTTAGTGCCAGGTTGCAACTTCTGATCCTGTTATACATCGGGCCCCATTTATAGGTATCGCTCTCGCGTCCTAAGTTACCGGCATTTAGACTGCCTTCATTTACCGTATTGATACCACGGCCCTGGTGAGTGAATACTGATTCATCGGAATAAGATGACAGCATTTCTTCTTCAAACCCACCGGCACCCAGCCCGTTATAAATTTCATTTACGAATGCGGCGGCCAGCGGACCATCATTCCAAACGGCATCAGAGGAAATAGAATCCTTTGGAACCGTATTCAGGAAATCCTTGTTACAGGAATTCAGTATGATTGCAAACCCTATCAACAAGGGAGCAAATATTATTATTTTACGTTTCATAAATAATTTTTTTAAAAGGTTACTGAAGCACCCACATTAATAATTCTGGATTGAGGATAATAGGTTCCGTCGCCACTGGTAGATTCAGGATCCCATATCTTCATCTTATCTATTGTATAAAGGTTAACACCCCCTACAAAAACCCGGAGGCTCGCCATTCCGGCCCTTTTCAAAATAGCAGGTGAAAGATTATAACCAATTTCCACATTCTTTAACCTCACGTAGTCACTGCTTCTTAACCAGTAGGTATTATTTCCTGCTGTACCTGAATAATAAGTATTGTTACGGTTAGGTAACCTCGGATCCACACTGCTTGGTTTTTCGATAGACCAGCGATGATCATAGCTATACTGAAGATAGTTACCCCAGTCGCCGGATTGTGTACCGATATATAGCAGTCCGCCAGTAGCGCCTTGTGCAAGGATTGAACAATCAAACCCTTTATACTGCAGGTAAATGTTTACGCCACCGGTAAAAGTTGGGTCACGTGTCTTGTCTAAAGTAACCTGGTCTTTGTAATCAATCTTTTTATCATTATTAATATCCTTGAACTTCATATCGCCAGGTAACAGGTTTGCACCACCGATAGAGCTATAGTCAATTGTATTTGCGGCAATTTCTTTTTGATCAAGAAATACACCATCATACTGATAAGCAATGAAAGCCTGGCCATTAGAGCCATAAGGATGCCCGGTAGATGTTTGCCATGCTTCTGCGCCAGGTGCTTCATCCCAGAATACAATCTTGTTTTTCGCGTAACCACCGTTAACGCTTACTGTGTATTTGAATTCACCGATGTTATCGCTGTATCCTAATTTAAACTCATAACCCTTGTTGTCAATCTTGCCAAGGTTTACCGGAGGCAGGATAGAAGTGATACCAGAGCTTTGTGGGATAGATCCACGTTGAGGAATCAACGCCTTGGTACGTTTGTTAGAGAATACATCTACTTCAAGGTTCAATTTATTTTTCAGGAAGGATGCTTCTAACCCAAAGTTGATACTGTTGCCGACTTCCCATGTAAAATCCGGATTGGGCAGGATCCTTTCATTCAAAGACCTTGTTGCCGCATCATTGAGAATATAACTGTTCAAACCGTAGGTACCAAGGAACTGGTATTCAGCCAATGTGGTTGTTCCAAGATAATATGGCTCCGCACCCATCTGTCCCCATGAACCACGAATTTTCAGGTTGTCCATAAAGTGCACATTGTTCTTGAAGAAATTTTCTTCCGAAATGCGCCAGCCGGCCATTACACCAGGGAAAAATCCAAAGCGGTGCTCTTTAGGGAATATATAAGATCCATCATAGCGCCATAAAAACTCAGCTATGTACTTCTGTTTGTAGTTATAACCTACGCGGCCGAAATAGCTTAGGCGGGCGCGGTCATAACCTCCGCCACCATTGTTCTTTTCTTTATCACCACCAGCAAATATCTGGTCGATCGCAGTAGAAATATAATACCTGCGGTAAGAATTCATATACTCATCACTCAGCGTTTCGCGCTGTACACCTGCAAGCACGGTTACGTTGTGATTGCCGAAAGTGCGGTCGTAATTCAGCAAACCTGAGAGGTTGATACTTAGGTTATTTTCCGTATTTTGGTTCAACCTTGGATCTGTAAATGTAGAGCGAAGTTCTTTCGTAAGTTTAGGTGTTTTGCCATCGGATTCGAAATCACTTCCGTTCCATGAATACAGGTACCATGGCGTAGCCCATCTTTTACCATTGAATTGGTATTTATCAACTGCCGCAGTTCCTGTGATCTTTAATCCTTCTACCCATGGGATAATGATTTCCAATTTACCATTTGTCTGAAAGTAATCCCTTTTATCCTTGTCATAACCAGTTGCATTGGTAGTTATTACGATAGGGTTCTGACCATTTTCAATATCACGTCCAGGCAATCCATTTGGCCATACTTCATTTTCCTGTGGTTTACCTCTCATCAACATCCTGAATATGGAACCTGCGCTTTCTGTTGGAAAGAAACGATATTCTTCCCTGGCAGTTATACCCAATGAAAGATTTACGTATTTATTTACTTTAGCGTCAATGTTGAGGCGCATGTCATATTGCTTATAGCCCGTTGCTGAATTCTTATAATAACCATCCTGGTTATTATAACCGAGTGACGCGATGTATTTTACATTTTCTGATCCTCCGTTCACCTGTACGCTATGGCGCTGTTGAGGAGCCCATGTTTTTAAAGCAGTACCGAACCAGTCAGTATTTGGATGACCCCATGGGTCAGATCCGTCTTTGTATTTTTCAATATCAGCAGGAAAGAAACCTGATGGTGATTTGATGATCTGGGCAGGGTTGGTACCGGGAACAGTATAGCTTCCGGTTGTTTGTAAACCTTGCAACGCGGCTTCCCATTGGGCTACCGGTATATTTCCTTCAAATACCTGTGATTCATTCCTGATCTGGCCATACTCAAGCACATCCGCCATCTTCGGTATCCTGGTTGCCTGTGCCCATCCCTGGTTAAAATTATAAGCCAACTGTGGCTTACCTGTTTTACCACGCTTTGTGGTAATCAGGATAACGCCATTAGCAGCCCTTGAACCATAGATAGCGGCCGCGGCATCTTTCAAAACAGAAACGCTTTCGATGTCCAATGGGTTTAAACGTTCAAGGCCGCCTTCCCTGTTTGGCACTCCGTCAATTACGACCAATGCACTGGTATTTCCCAGGGAGTTAGTACCACGTATCCTGATAGCAGAACCATCATAACCAGGTTCGCCACTGCTGTTAACAGCAGTAACACCCGGCAGTCGGCCGGCCAGTGTATTTGATAAATTGAGGTTAGAAGATTTAGCCAGCTCGCTACCCTTTACCTGCGCTACCGCCCCGGTAACGGTCACCTTTTTTTGCGAGCCATACCCTACTACGATCACTTCATTCAAACTGCTGGTAGAAACATCAAGCGTGATCACGAAATTCGTTGTTTTTCCAACGGGTGCTTCCTGGGTTTGAAAACCAGTATTTGATATTACCAGTATAGATTTTGCACCCGGAACATCCATAGAAAATGCGCCGTTCGCATCAGTTGTAACTCCTGAAGTTGTGCCTTTTACGATAACGCTGGCATTGATTGCAGGGCCTCCTTTATCATCCTTTACGGTACCTGTCACATGTATCTTACTCTGTGCATTTACTGCACCGAGGCTCAACAGAACCAGCATGAAAGGAAAGAGAATTTTTTGGAAAAGATACCCGGGAACCGTGGATAGGCTGGGGCTACCCGGGCAATACGCATTGGTTTGCTTTTTCATAAATAGCAATTTGGTTTTGGTTAATTAAGAAATCATTGGTATTTAGTCAGTTTTATTTGTTCTATTGACATTTAATCTATCAGTCAAATATCCTTTACTTCTAAAATTGTATAAAAAATTTAATGCTTTTTAATTACGTCAGGTCCATGTGAATGTCATGCAATCGTTTACACAGCAGCGTTTAACAAACTTTTAATACTTTAATTTTGGTGATTGGGAGAGAAGTCGTTATTCAATCGTCTGCACAAATATTATAAATTTACTTGAAACTACAAAAACATTTTTTTTATTATTCACAGTTTTTTGCATTATCCACACTTTAAGATTTCCAGTTGGAATAAAGCGAAGAAATATTGAAGATTTGTTGCACAGATAAAAAATACAAATAGGTTTTTGAATGGCTGTTTCCTGCTAACCAGCAGATTGATTTCAGGAAGGTCGTGGAAATTTTGAGCCTTTAATTCGCGGCCCCGGATGCCTCGCGCAGCTAAGCAGGTTTGATCATTTAATTTGTTGCTTTATTTTATCGGGGAAAAAGCGAAGGGATTAACAACAAAGCTCATGCGCTTTTTAAATTTGTCATTATTATGATCAGCAAATGATAATTACGCTTTCTTTAATTCAGCAATACCATCTGGCAATTGAGAAATATCGCCCTGGATCAGTAGAAAAGGAAATGATGTGCCTGCGACACCGGCAGGTAATTCGTAATACATTTGTCCATCAATCTTTTTAAAGCTAAAAAGTTTTATTGAAGTCGAAGATAAGGAAGGTGCATAAGAAAAATATACCGACAGGTCGCTATTGCTATTCATTTTTATTTGCTCAAGCGCCAGGATATATTTTCCATTTTTTTGCAGGTAAATTTTTGCTACACCGGTTAATTTCAAAGACGTGGAAGTCAGGCTGCCTTTACTTACGAGGGTTGCATCATCAATGGATATTTTTTCAACAGGATTAGCGTCTTGTGCCTGCTGTTTTTTACAGGAAACCAAACCACCAATTATCAACAACAATAAAATTGTATATTTTTTCATGATGAATTTTTTAAACTGTTTCGGTAAAATTAACTATACGATATAAGCGTCCCGATGGTTTCCTGTACTGATTTTAAATATACAATATAAAAATGGTTTATTTTAAATTGTGCTTGAAAATCCCGGCAGCTATCCGACAAACGCTTACCTTTAAACACAGCCATTACATAACTTAACTTCATGAAAAAAACATTTTTACCCTGCATTTTTTTTAGTCTTGCTTATATATTTGCAGCCGCGCAGACCGACAGCATTACCCTCTATAAAAAAACTTCGGTGATGATACCGATGCGCGACGGTGCGAGATTATATACCGTTATAATCAGCCCTGTTGACGCAAAAAACCCATCGCCTGTACTTATACAACGAACCCCTTATGGCGCCAGTGTTTCCATACCTGATGACACTACCATAAAGGCTGAATTACTGAATAATATCATGGCGAAGGATGGCTATATATTTGTTTACCAGGATATCCGCGGCAAGTATAAAAGTGAGGGGGCCATGCAGATACACCAACCATTAATTCATGCTGTGGAGAAAGGCGCCATTGATGAGAGCACGGATACCTGGGACGCGGTGGACTGGCTGATCAAAAATGTTCCTAATAATAACGGCAAGGCAGGAATCTATGGAATTTCCTATCCCGGTTGGCTTGCCCTTGTAGGTGCGGTGGATCCGCATCCCGCCTTAAAGGCTTCTTCAGAACAAGCTTGTATGGGCGATTTGTTCTTAGGAGATGATTTTCACCACAACGGCGCTTTCCGTTTGAGTTATGGCATGGAATATACTTACGAAGTGGAGTTCGACAAAACAACCGATAGCAATTTTCCATTTCCGCAGTACGACCTGTTTGACTGGTACCTCAAACTTGGTTCGCTGAAAAATGTGAACAGTAAATATTTTCACAACAAGATCCCTACCTGGAACAACTTTGTATCGCATCCGGATTATGATTCATTCTGGCAAAAGAACTCTCCGTTGAATTATGTTAAAAGCGTGCAGATTCCACAGTTGCATGTGGGTGGCTATTTCGACCAGGAAGATATTAATGGGCCGCAGCTTATGTATGGCCACATGGAAAAGAAAGATTCGTTCAACCGGAATTATATTGTGCTGGGGCCCTGGAACCATGGTCAATGGGGAAGAAGCAAAGGTGATAGCCTGGGAAAAATTTCTTTTGAAAGCAATACGGGCATTTGGTTTCGCATCCTGCAAAAAAAATGGTTTGATTACTGGCTAAAAGGTATTGGTGATGGAAAATTTGATGAAGCCACCTGTTTTCAGACGGGCAGCAACCAATGGAAAACTTACACTAACTGGCCCCCAAAAGAAGCTGTAAATAAAAAATTGTACGCCGGTGCGGGTCACAAAGCTACGTTTACAAAACCAGTAACGGCCAATAGTTACGAGACATATATAAGTGACCCGGCAAGTCCTGTACCATACAGAACATTGCCCATTGAAGCTACTTATGGCCAGGGAAGCAGGTGGAGGCCATGGCAGGTAGAGGACCAGCGCTTTATTTACAACCGGCCCGATGTAGTGAGTTTTACAATGGATTCTCTTACCAGCGACCTTACCGTTACAGGGAAAATAATGGCACATCTTTTTGCCGCAACCAGTGGCACAGATGCGGACTGGATCGTTAAACTGGTGGATGTTTATCCTTCCTTCGATCAAAAGAGTTTATCCATGAGCGGGTACCAGTTACCGGTAGCGATGGAAGTCTTTCGCGGGCGGTTTCAAAAAAGTTTTTCCCAACCAAAAGCACTGGTACCTAATGTACCGGGCGAGTTTGTGATCGACCTGCATGATATCAACCATACGTTTAAAAAAGGCCACCGTATCATGATACAGGTGCAAAGTACCTGGTTTCCGCT
>JBDSLD010000024.1:0-9318 GCA_039916545.1 Ferruginibacter sp. | reverse complement strand
AAGGAAAAACGGCCCGCATTGTATCCGCGGATCTTGGCTTCCGGAACCGCGGCAAATAATGTTCTGATATCAGTAAAGAATCCGCAATACGTGGCAGGATTACTCCTCGGCGTTCTGCCGATCGGCGACTGGTCTATCTCGATCACCTTATCAATATGTTCCAACCCTTTGATAGATTTATATTCCAGCGGATTCATTTTGGAATCGTAACAATGCTTGCTCAGTAAGGGATACAATGTCTCGTTGATCAGCGTTGATTTGCCACTGCCGCTTACACCGGTGATCAATATCAACTTGCCCAGGGGGAATTTTACATCCAGGTTCTTTAAATTATTTCCTTTGGAACCTTTTAATTCCAGGAAATTGCCGTTTCCTTTTCTTCTTTCCTTCGGCACTTCAATTGATTTTTCACCACTTAAATAAAGGGCCGTATCCGACCGGGAAGCCAATACTTGTTTGGGCGTACCCATGGCTACTATTTCGCCGCCATGTTTACCTGCTTTTGGACCGATGTCCACCAGGTAATCCGCAGCCAGCATAATATCCTTATCATGCTCCACCACCAATACGCTGTTGCCGATATTTCTTAAATTTTGCAGGGCGCCGATCAACCGCTGGTTGTCTCTTTGATGCAAGCCGATACTCGGTTCGTCCAAAATATAAGTGATCCCCTGTAACTGCGATCCTATCTGCGTAGCCAGCCTGATACGTTGAGACTCGCCACCACTCAGGCTCTTGGAAGAACGATTGAGCGTAAGGTAAGTCAAACCTACATCCAGCAAAAACTGCAACCGTTCCCTGATTTCTTTTAAGACATCTTTGGCGATGGTATTTTGCTTGGTGCTCAGCCTTTTTTCAATGTTCCCAAACCAGCCGGCCAGTTTATCCAGGTCGAGCGAACTAAGCTCCGCGATATTTTTTTCATCCACTTTAAACCAAAGGCTTTCTTTTCTCAACCGGTTACCAAGACAGGTAGGACAGGTCTTAAGTTCCATAAATTTTTCCACCCACTCTCTCATACCTTCGGTAGTGCCACTGCCGGTAAACCAACGTTTCAACATAGGAATGATTCCTTCGAAACTGCCCGCTTCTCCGCCGGCTTCCAACAGGGAATTGTTGGAAGCATCTGCTTCAAAGCCAGATTCATTCAGGTCAAAATCATCCGTATCATTTGTTCCGGCCCCTTCCGGATTTCCATACAATAAAATATTGAGCGCGGTCGCGGACAGGCTGCTGATCGGCTTATCCAGGCTGATCTTATTCTTTTTTGCGATCGCTTCTATGTTTTTATACATGTAGGCTTCTCGTTCTTCGCCGAGCGGCGCAATACCGCCTTCCTTAATGGATAATTTTTTATCCGGCAACACAGCATCCATGCTGATCGTGTACACATTTCCCAAGCCTTTGCAGGTAGGACAGGCTCCGTAGGGACTGTTAAATGAAAAGGCGTTGGGAGAAGGCTCTTCATAGCTGATGCCGGTATCCACGCACATTAGCTGCTTGCTGTATTGCACAACTTTATTATCATCATTGATCAGTAAGAACATCAGGTCCTTGCCTACCTGGAGGGTTTTCTGCACACTCTGGCTCAACCTGACTTTCATGTCGTCCGTTACCGCGAGCCGGTCTACGACTACTTCTATGTCATGGATTTTATACCTGTCCACCTGCATTTTGGCTACTAAATCCTTTACCTCGCCATCTATCCTCACTTTCAGGTAACCCTTTTTCCTGACGTCTTCAAACAGTTCCCTGTAATGCCCCTTGCGGCCACGTACCAATGGGGCCAGCACGCTGATCTTCTTGTTTTTGAACTTTGTAAAGATGTTCGCAACGATTTCCTCTTCACTGAATTTCACCATTTTTTTTCCCGTATTGTAGCTGTACGCTTCTCCAATCCTCGCATACAGCAGGCGCAGGAAATCATATATTTCAGTGATGGTTCCTACGGTGCTCCGGGGGTTTTTGTTGGTGGTCTTTTGCTCAATGGAAATTACGGGTGACAAGCCGGTGATCTTATCAACATCCGGCCGTTCCATATCGCCCAAAAACTGTCGGGCATAGGCACTGAAACTTTCCATATACCGGCGCTGGCCTTCATTGTAGATTGTATCAAATGCCAGTGATGATTTTCCACTGCCGCTAACCCCGGTAAATACTACCAGTTTATTCTTAGGGATCTTAATATCAATATCTTTCAGGTTGTGCTCCCGTGCGCCATATACTTCAATAAAATCAGTGTCAGTTATATCTTCCGCTTTCGACTTCTTTTCTTTTACCATGTAAATTTTCTTAATGCAAAGTTACAAAACAAAATGCGGGAGATAAAGTTGATGATGTTTTTAGACGTATTTAAACCTGCTATCCGCTAAAGTTGTCGCCGGGGAGTATTAATCGCCGCCAGTGCATTCAGGTAGGAAGATCAGAGATATTAAGACTTGTTTTCTATGAAAGTTAAATTACCTCTGTTACGCCGGGGCAAAGGACCTGGAATGAACTTTTGTTTTTGTTTCTTAATTTGCACTTTTAAAATTCGCGTAATGTTATTTGACCTGTTTGGTAAAAAAGAAGAAGGATTCGAAGACAATATTTTTATTGACAAAGTTTATATTATTTCCGGCGCAAAAATGAATGCATGCTTACAACTGGCTAAGGAAAATCCGGAAACCTTATTCATTGGCTGGTTCGGGGACACCGTTGCGACATATAAAAATTTCTTTACGCAAAATGGCTTCGAAGCGTCCCGCATAACGGAGGCTCATTTGATCAATACCGCCCAAATTCAAACGTACACCCTTGTTTTTATAGAACATTACCCGCTCCACGCAAAAGAATTGGCCCTGGTTGACAGTTGGCAGAAAAAAAATATAATAGTATTCAGCGCTATGGATGAACCGCTTTTTAAACATTTTGGAAGTGATAAAATGATCCCCCTGATTAAATTGTTCGGGATGAAAGAAAGTGAGTCGATCGAACATTCTTTTGTTACAAAATCTATTATCAAAGGGCAACAAAAAATTGCAGATAGAGTAAGCGTGGAGCAGACTGCCAATTCGCAGGCTGAATGGATGAAGCGGAATTTACCGGAGGTTTAGTTTTACTTCTTGAAAAATCGTTTTCCCGGCACATACCAGGCAAGGCCCTGCCTGCATATCCATTGATTATTTTTATAATAATACACTTCCCTGGTTATCTTCAAATATTTCATGAGAACACGAACCATGGCTCAATGTTTCGTAATGACATGAACCGTGGCTGCCTTAGTCAGTGAGCCACACACGGGAAATTAAGTATGATAACCTGGGCTAATCATGCAGTAACATTTTTAATACTGTGCTGCTAAAATCCGGTTCAACGATATTTACCTGGTAAATTCCTCTTGTCAGTGTTACAGGCAGTTGTATTGTATAATAACCGGCGGTACCGTTGTAGATGATCCTGTTCTCATACACCAGCGCACCCGAATTACTTATGATCCTGACAGCATAATTGCCGGCTGGCTTATTATTAAATTCCAGCTTCATTTTTTTATTGGTAACCGGGTTAGGGTAAATGCGGGTATATGATGGTTCAGCTGCATGATTTACTTTGACGATCACACTGTATTTGTTCGAGCCATTCATGCCAACACTGCGTATGCGGTAAAAATTCACACCAGCATGTGGGTGAAGGTCGAGCCAGTTGTAGCTTTCCCGGCTGCTGTAATTTCCTTTTGCAAACACCTTCCCGGCCATTTGAAAACTAATACCTGTAGTGCTCGCCTGAACCTCGTAATAATTGATAGCTGTCTCGGCTGCCACGTCCCAATCTACCTGGATGAACCTGCCTTTTGGATAAGCATTTACATGAAGGAAAGTGACTGGCAGAACAACTGCATTGCTGGTTACGCCGAACGGTGAAAAAGTGGTAAAACCGGTACCGGTCTGGGTATAGGGATCTGCTCCTGCGGCCGCTCCTGCATTCGCAAAATAGTCGATAGAAGTGCCGTTGCTATGCACAATTCCACTGACCGCCCGTATAAAGCCAGCGGATTCATCACCTGTATTCCACTGCGTACCAAGCGTAACATTACTACCGCCGGGGATGCTTTCTTTGATGTTCCATGTTGCATTCACACTTTCAAAAGCAGGCGCTCCCGGTACCGACTGATCATTTACCGCTACTGCAAAATCGTCGTTTGTACCTGTATTGCTGATAGTTACCGGATCATAGGAACTGGTTGTAGGCCCGACCGGGAATAGGACAGATCCGGCCCGCCCCGTACCTCCAATACCGGAGATCTTCAATCCGCCCAGGCCGGTATTGCCAATACCACTACCTCCGTTGCCTGTTACGATCCAGCTATTGGCCAGGCTGCCGAATGCAGGAACACCCGTTAAAGAAGAACCGATACCGGTAAGTGACAATATGTTGCTGCCGGTGAGCAATTTAGCGGTACCACCCAACTGCAAAAGCGTACTGATATTTATATTGGAGGTAAGTATTTTATTGCCGCTGCCGCTGATGTACATGCTTTGATGGTTGAAGGGTAAAATATACTGGTTACCTGATGCAGTGTATTCCATTAAACCATTTATTCTGGCAATGCCTGTCAGGGTAATGCCAGCCATTGAATTATTAATAACAGTCGCCCCGCTGGTCATATCCATATCGCCATCTATGTAGATGCTGTCGCCCTGGCTGATATAGATGCTTCCTCCATTTCCCGCATACAGTTGTGTTTGCGCAGCTGTGGAGAAACCGGATATTAAGCCGGCTATCAGCATTGGAAGAAATTTGTAATTTAATTTCATGGTTTCTGGTTTCAACCGCTCTGATTCATACTATTTGTCGAGCTGTTAGTTACTAATTGATCTTTACCCTGATAATATTTTCCGTTCTCATTTTACCTTACCCAATACCAAATTTTGCCGGGGTTTGGGGTATAGTTACCCAGCCACGGAGCCGGATCCCAGCCTCCTGCCGCGATAAGTGTGCCCCACCAGCTACCATTTGCATCATTGCTGGTAGTAATCAGCCCCTGGCTACCGGGCGAAAACCAGGGCATGCGTGCTTCAATATCATTGTCTGAGTAGTTCCAGGAACCAAATTTTGTGTTAAGCGTGATATTGGTATTGCCGTTAGAAGTACTTACGAAACTATAATTATCATTGGCTGTCCAGATACCTCCATTGCTGTTCCGGGTTTGCGCATCGATCATATACTGAAAACCGCTGCTGCTTTTTTTCAGATGATCTGCCCAGGCGATAATGGAATAAGTAGCGGTAATACCGGGATTATACTGATTTCGTAAGAGGGCAGTGTTATTATCCCAGCCGGGGTTCGGACTTGTATTACACAGGATGAGCGTCCAGCCTCCGCCATCGGTTGTCATATCTGCATAGATCTGGAAAGCCGCTCCGCCATTGATATTTGGATTGCTGATCCAATACAATCCATCTGTAGAGGCCGGGTAATCTGTTTTGATCTGGTAGGCGCTGATTGCCGGGTTTGACAATGATAACCCGTTTGAACTCGAAAGGGTTTTGTTGGATGCCCCGTTTTCATTTAATCCCCCCTGGGAGCCCATCTTCCCATTTTTATTTACGTAATTATAATTGGTACCGGATAGCTGGCCATTCTTGTTCACGACAGATACGGTGCTCACCGTTAATAAAGCGCTGATCGAATCACTGTAATGAGTTGCATCTGCAGCCTGTATGGCTTTGATCGTAGAAATACCGGCACCTACAATCGTTACGATTGCGCCATTGATGGTCGCTACGCTGGTATCGCTGCTGGTATAGGTAAATTCGCCTGTGCTTGTTTTAGCTGGTTCCTTGATGGTATAGGACCGGTCAAAATAAGTTTTCTCCTGATTACCGAAATTTGCTAAACCCGGGTTATCCAGTATCGTAACAATGCAGTCAGTAGAAACAGCGCATGCCTCATTGGCCGAAAACCCTGTTACGGTATATCTCGTTGTAATGGAAGGACTTACCGTTAAAGAAGGGCCCGAAACAGGGGGTGGCCCGCTTATGCCATAATAACTACCACTGCTTTTTTCAACGAGTTCCCTGTAAATATCAGCCAGCGAAGAATTAAAAATGAATAGTTCGGCAATATCGGCATCAGAACTTTCACTGCCATTTAGTGAAATTCCGTACGGCCCGTTTACACCACCACTGGCGTTAACTGTAAAAGATGTTCCATTGTGGTAAACATTGGAACTGCTTCCGGTGCCTGTTGCTGAATAAACGGCGGCATTTGTATCCGAAGGGTTTCCGCCAGCCTGCGATACCCAGCCATCAAAATGAGCCTGGTCCTTTGATCCGCCCCACCAGCCAAGCAGCCAGTTGTTATAAAGTCCAGCCAATACCCTTCCTCTGCCGGGGCCTGTTTGTTTTGCCGTATAGATAACGGTAAAAGGTGCCGGAAAATTTGTAGGGTTCGACATGTACTGAGGGCCATTCTGACTGAAACGCAATACCGGTTTACCATTTAGCCCTTCGGCTAAAAACAGGGGCTGCTGGGAGGGATTTGTCTGAACTATATTATTACCGAGTCCGGATTGATCGTATAAAATAGTACAATAACCGGCAGAGGCGCCTAAAAAAGTACTAATCGCTGCGATGTCCAGATCAGTTCCGGCAAATCCAAAGTCTGATTCGGCGTTATCGGTAGATCTTCTGAGTCGAAGCGATGGACCGGCATAGTCAGTTCTTAGCTGGCGAAGGCCAACGGCGAGCCGATAGTTTGATACGTAGTCGAGGGGCGTTTTATTGGCCGCACCCCACGAATAAGTGGTTGCGCCCGAGGCCTGCAATGTGACTGAATCACCCGCATGCAGGGTAATAGCTGAAGGCGATACACTAACAATCGGAGAAGCGTTGGTTGTTATCCCACCGGAAACATTGCTTGTTACCAGGCCACCTACAGAACCATTTACCTCGACATAATAAAAAACCTTACCCGGTGCAACAGTAGGCGGAACAAAAGCGTTGCTGGTTGCCCCGCTTATCAATACACCCCCGCTATTGCTGGAATCTGTATTGCTATACCATTGATAGGTTAAATCAAGGCCGGACGCATCGACAGTTATCGGACGGGCCGGGCTGCCCGTACATTCTGCATGGATAGCAAGTGATGGTTGGGTGACAATGGAGGTATTGCAATTTGTCGCGATCGTATAATAAGCACCCTGGCTGCACTGAATAGCTAAACGCTGCCCGTCAGGCACCAGGGAGGAAAAGCTTAGCGCTTCGCTTTCCAATACGGAACCGCCATCGCTGCCTCCGTCATAATTACCTATAAATACCCGGCTTAAAGTATTGTTCCTCGAGGTAAAACACAAAGCCATTTGTTCATCGACAGGAGAGAGTGTTTCGGAAACAGGTTTTGAAATTCCATTTTTCCAGATGGCAAGGGGATAAACGTCGCCGTAGAAAGAAGTTCCTCCATATTGTAAAAGGCCACCCATCCTGGGGATGCCGTCTAATATGGCATGGTAGCTGGCAAAAATTACATTTGGAGACCTGATAACTGCAAACACACTGTGTGTACTTACTGAACCATCATAAACCAATCCTTTATTACCCGAAAAATCGATTGCCGCCTGCGAGCCAATATATTTTAGATCCCCGTTAAATACAATTTGCGGCTGGTAGCTGGCATCCGTTTTTACAAGATTACGGCCGTAGCCGCTTTGATCATACCAGGTTGTTACATAACCGTTGTCAGTCCCGGCAAATATTTTCAGGGCGGCGGTATCCAGGTCACCTGTTGGTGTAAAACCAATATCCCGGACAGCATTGTCACTGCTACGCCTTACCTGTACAGCCGAACCGGTATAGTGGCTGCTTAACAACCTTAAGGAAAATGCGGTTGATGCAGCGGTGCTGGCGGTAAGGCCTATATTATCCAGCGTATTTTGGGCAATGGTACTGTTAAGGATAATTATGCCCAATAATATAAGGAGTAATTTTTTCATTACCGGAATTGATTTAGTAATAGTAATCAAATTGGATCCTATCACTCGCTGAAAGCGCATAAGCGCCGTTATTTAAAGGATTGTAAGTAACAGTGGTACCGATTATCGTATAAGCGGTGTTGCTGATCCTGATCCCATTTACATACATTTTCAACTTACTATTTACCGATATTGCCTGGGTCAATGTAAAAGTTGTTTGTGCAATTGTTGCGGTAAATTCATCGGCGACTTCTCTTGCCAGCACCAGGTCGCTGGCGATTAGGTATGCACTTGAGTCGATGCTGCCATCTGCTTTTAGAAATTGCGCAGCGGTACCACCTGTTTTGATGATAGAGGCGGCGGCAAGATTACCATCGACTATTGTATTTCCGGTAACGCCCAAGGTTGAATTTACTGTAGTAGCGCCGCTAATATCCACCGTTCCGCCGAAAGCGGTATTGTCAGAAAAAGTTTTAGCACCGCCAACAACCTGTACTGTTGCCAGGTCTACAAAGTTTTGCACTGCGCTGCCGGTACCTCCATTTTCTACTGCGACGATGCCGGTCAGCACATTTGCGCTTGATGATCCGGTAGGGCCTTGTGGCCCTTCAATACCTTGCGGACCGGTTGCACCGTCGGCACCGTTGGTTCCATCGGCGCCATTTGAGCCAGTAACTCCCTGGGGGCCTTGCGGACCAGCTGCTCCATCAATTCCATTTATTCCGTCAATTCCGGGCGCACCGGTTAGGCCGATCGGACCGATTTCTCCTTGTAAACCCTGGATACCCTGAGCGCCAGTTGCACCATCGTTTCCATTTGTTCCATCTATTCCATTTGTACCGGTTAAACCCACTGGACCTATTTCTCCTTGTAAACCCTGGATACCCTGAGCGCCGGTTGCACCGTCATTTCCATTTGTTCCGTTTGTTCCAGCCGCGCCGGTTAAACCGATTGGACCGATTTCTCCTGGTAATCCCTGAATGCCTTGTGCGCCTGTTGCGCCGTCAATTCCGTTTGTTCCGTTTGTTCCAGCAGCGCCGGTTAAACCGATTGGACCTGTTTCCCCAGGTAAACCTTGAATACCCTGAGCGCCGGTTGCACCGTCATTCCCATTTGTTCCGTTTGTTCCAGCCGCGCCGGTTAAACCGATTGGACCGATTTCTCCTGGTAATCCCTGAATGCCTTGTGCGCCTGTTGCGCCATCAATTCCGTTTGTTCCATTTATTCCTGCTGCGCCAGTTAAGCCGTCATTTCCGTTTGTTCCATTTATTCCAGTTGCACCGGTTAAGCCAATTGGACCGATTTCTCCGGGCAATCCCTGTATACCTTGAGTACCAGTTGCGCCGTCAGTTCCGTTCGTTCCGTTTATT
>JBDSLD010000023.1:0-3056 GCA_039916545.1 Ferruginibacter sp. | reverse complement strand
AGATAGTGGCGCAATTGCAACGATTATAACCCTGCCCGGTGTTGTAAAGATCCGCTAGGCAATAAGGGGGATTTAAGTTTTTTAAAAAAAAGCCAATACATTTTATAGCGATAAAAAAAATCAATTTTGCGAAAGCATCCTAATAAATAAAATTTTTTCTTAACACATGCTAAATTATCCTGCAATTCCTATCGATGAAATAAAAAGGCTGCTAAGCCTGTCAGCCCTTGATATTAATTACACTGAAGTAAATGATACTTTAAAAGACCTTACCCGGCTCGCTGCCGGCATTGCCGGTACAAATGTTTCACTGATTAACCTTGTTGATGCTTATACGCAATGGACAATTGCTGCTTATGGGCTGCCCGAGGGACAAATACCGAGAGAAGATTCTGTATGCCAATACACTATTTTGGAGCAGCAACAGTTGGAGGTACCCGATTTGTCTGCCGATGAGCGCTTTAAAGATAAGGAATATGTGGCCGGAGATGCAAAATTAATTTATTATTTTGGGGTACCGCTTAAAACAGCTGAAGGACAAAATATAGGTGCATTGTGCATATTGGACAAGACTAAAAAGGTACTTGATAATGAAAAAGCGGAATTGCTCAAAATTGTTGCAAAGGAAATCGTGTCTCTTTTAACAGCAACAAAAGTCATGGAATACATGACTCGAAAATTGTCCGACATGACAGAAACGCAAAATAAGCTGGCACATGATATCCGGGGGCCAATCGCCGGAATAACAGGCCTCGCAAAATTATTCAAAAACAGGGTTTATGAAACAAATCCTAATAAGTTACAGGAAGTTTTAACCATGATAGAAAATGGTGGTGAGTCTATCCTCGTATTAGCGGAAGACATTTTGAATAATTCGGAAAATAAGAAGCCTTTAAATAACCGACGCAGAGATGATCAATATAATTTATCCATGTTTAAAGAAGTGATCGAAAATCTTTATCTGCCAATGGCAAAAAGTAAAAGTATTCATTTTGATGTAATTGCTGAGCCCGGAAAAAACAATATTTTCTTCCCAAAAAAGATGCTGATGCAGATATGCGGCAACCTGGTTTCAAATGCTATGAAGTTTACTCCCGTCTTCGGAAAGGTAGTGGTAAATCTCGACCTGCAACTCATCGAAAAAGAAAATATAGTAAGGATATCTGTTCAGGATTCGGGAGCAGGTATATCGGTGCAGACGATCCACAAGATCTTGAAGGGCGCGGCTT
Source organism: Ferruginibacter sp. (assembly GCA_039916545.1). Classification (GTDB taxonomy): domain Bacteria; phylum Bacteroidota; class Bacteroidia; order Chitinophagales; family Chitinophagaceae; genus Ferruginibacter. The sequence continues at coordinate 1,827 of JBDSLD010000023.1, read as the reverse complement.
TATCCACTGAAGGAACCAATGGTGAAAGCGGCTACGGCTACGGCCTGGCTCTTGTAAAACGACTGGTACACGACCTGGGTGGAAGAATGGAAGTATCGTCCGGAATCAATAACGGCACCCAGTTTGATATTTGGCTGCCACAAAAAAATGGTGATGTTCAAATCAACCTGCCGAAGCCTGTAATGAGCCTGGTAGCCTAATGAAGTTTTCTATTTGCTATGATTCCCGGTTAACTGATAAAGCCCTTTTAGCCCCTGATATGATATGCCTTGGGTTGCACAAATGTCCTGATTCCCTGGTAAGATAAGGTGCTTCCCAACCCGGAAGACTTTCTTCCCGACCAGGGTAAATTTGCGCTCACCCTATCACAACAATTCCAATATACGCTACCGGTATTCATCTGCTTCATTACCTGCTCCGCGCGTTCAAAACTGCTTGAGTAAACCGCGGCTGTAAGGCCGTAGTCTGTATCCTGCATCAAGCGCACGGCTTCAGCGTCATCCGTTACTTTCTGAATGCCCACCACGGGGCCAAAAGATTCTTCGGTCATCAATTTCATTGCATGATTTACATTCACAAGAACAGTGGGCTCAAAAAAATATCCTTTTCCCGTCGGAATATTTCCTCCATGCACAATTTCCGCTCCCTGGTGAACGGCATCATTTACCTGGGCCGATAAAAATGCCTGCTGTTCTTTCCTGCTTAATGGGCCAATACCGGTATTTTTATCAAGCGGGTCACCGATAATCAACTTACCGCATTGCTGAACATACGCATTTACAAATGCATCGTATACTTTTTCCTGAACATAAATTCTTTCTACCGCGCAACAGCTTTGGCCATTATTATACACTACACCTTCCAGCGCATCTGCCGCGGTCTTATCAATATCGGCTACGTCATCCATCACATATAAAGGATCTTTGCCACCGAGTTCCAACTGGCAGGGCACCATTTTTGGAGCCACTTTACCAGCGATATATTTTCCGGTACGATAGCTGCCGGTAAAAAAATATCCATCCAATGGCAACTGTAATAACATTTCTCCCACTTCCCCTTTTCCAACGGCAATTTCAAAACAATTGGCCGGAATACCCGCTTTGTACAACAGCTCTTGAATATGCAAACCGGTTAATGTCGCGTATTCTGATGGTTTGTAAAAAACAGCATTGCCGCTTATCAGCGCAGGAATAAAAACATTTACTCCTACCAAATACGGATAGTTCCAGGCAGAGATATTGGCGATTACGCCCAGTGGCTCATAAACAATCTTTTCTTTAGTGGTGCCTTCCGTGGTTACCCATTCTTCTGCCAGATATTTTGCTGAATGATCAAGAAAATATTTTATACGGGTGCGGGCGCCGTTGAGTTCATTATAAGATTGCTGCAAAGGTTTGCCCATCTCAGTAGTGAGCGTAAGCGCCAGTTGATCTTTATTTTCTTCCAGCAAGTCATAAAATTTTTGAATTACTACAATGCGTTCTTCGATACTAACGGCAGCCCATATACGCTGGCCGATTTTAAGTGCTTGAAATTTTTCACCGATCGTTTGAGTGGTGTCTTCCCTTATTTCCTGGATGATTGCTTCTGTTGCAGGGTTTATAATTTGCATGATGATGATAATTTATGAATAAATTTTAAAACGGCGAAGTATAGATGGGCGCTATTTTAGCCTTTCCCGCCAGGCACTTCAATCAAAATCCATCGATTTTTTGATTTCATTAATAAAACGGTCCCGGATATTTTTTGAAACCGGAGATCCGCTGAGATGTAATTTATACATCCTTTCCGGGTGCCATTGAATGCCGATAAAAAAGGGTTTGTTTT
>JBDSLD010000022.1:0-42884 GCA_039916545.1 Ferruginibacter sp. | reverse complement strand
AAATATTCTAAAACCCTTACCAGTTATTAATAACAGCGTTTTCTTGCAGACACTATTTAATCCCGGAACCTATCGTCATTTTCCAATTTTCACATTTTCAAATTTGCAGCATAGTAACCGCCACCACCCCCGCTGTCTCAGTTCTTAGTCTTGTATTGCCCAATGCCACCGGGCTGAAACCATTTTGCAGCGCCATCTCTATTTCATCGATCGTAAAATCCCCTTCCGGGCCGATTAAAATTATTGAATCACTAAAAGGCTGGTAAGTATTCAACTGTGTCCTTGCTTCCTCCTCTTTGCAATGGGCTATAAATTTTTTTGAGTGGGTATTGTATTTTGTATTTTTTATATAATCGGAAAACTTTATTTGCTCCTGGAGCCCGGGCAACCAGGTTTGCTGAGATTGCAACATGGCGCTAATGAGAATGCTTTTCATCCGCTCCGTACGGAAATGCTGTTTTTCTGTCCGGGTACAAATAAGCGGAATTATTGAACCCACACCAATCTCCGTCGCCTTTTCTAAAAACCATTCAAAACGATGGGCGTTTTTAACGAGCGAGATCGCAATACTGGTATTTTTTGACAAAGGCGGCTGGTAAGTAGCAGCCAGTATTTTTACCGCACATTTTTTTTTATTGGGATCAGTAATTTCAGCCACAAATAAATTGCCCTTCCCATTTGTTAATTGTAACTGCTCGCCATTTTGCATACGAAGCACCTGTACCACGTGTTTGGATGTTTCTTCGTTCAATACAAATTGCTTCGCAGCTATTTCAATCTCTTCGCTGTAAAAAAAAGGAAGTGCCATAAAATAGAGATCGCATTTAAACTGTCAACGAATAAGGGCTTGCAGTTTGTAAAAACTTACAGCCCTTCCGGAGCCGTGCTGGCCGCAATATTCTACCAATTAAAAATTACCGGTTAAAATGGCGCGTCATCATCAAAAGCGCCGTCATTCATTTTACTGCCCTTCTGGATGTACAATTTAGCACCGCCTCCGCTGTCTTCTCCTGGCTTGACCGGCCTGTAGCTTGAACCAGGGGTACCGTTTCCGAAGTCACTTCCCCCATCATCGTCCTCGACAAATTTTTGGATATGCAGCAATGCTTTTAATTTGATCGTATCCAGGCTACCGTTACGATGTTTGGCTATTTTTACAAAGGTTTCCCCCTTGTTGCTCTCACCCATTTCATTGGCAGTAATGTCGTAATATTCGGGGCGGTAAAGGAACATCACCATATCGGCATCCTGCTCGATCGCACCTGATTCCCTCAAATCACTCAACTGTGGAATTTTCGCGCCCTCCTTCCTTTTTTCAACTTCACGGCTCAACTGCGACAATGCGATGATCGGTACTTTCAGCTCTTTCGCCAGGCCCTTCAGGTCGCGAGATATTTTGCTGATCTCCTGCTCCCTGTTACCGTTCCGGTTATCACCACCCCCGCTCATCAGCTGGAGGTAATCAATGATGATCAGGCCGATATCATGCTTATTTTTCAGCCTGCGGCACTTGGCCCTTAATTCAAATATATTTAAGGCGGCTGTATCGTCAATATAAATGGGCGCATTGCTGAGGCGCTCAATGCCACGCTTGTACAATTGTTTCATTTCGTGTTCTTCCAGCTTACCACGACTTATTTTCTCGAGCCATATTTCACTTTCCGCACTCAGTATACGCTGTACCAATTGGCTTGAGCTCATTTCCAAACTGAAAAATACAACAGGTGTGGGTTTGGTCGGATGAAGGGCTGCACTCCTGGCGAGGTTCAGCGCAAAGGCGGTTTTACCTACGGATGGCCTTGCCGCCAACACGATCAGATCCGTTTGCTGCCAGCCATAAGTCAATTTATCCAGCGATGCAAAACCACTGGGCACGCCCGTGATATCTTCATCACGGTTACGCATATCTTCAATGCGCTGGATCGTTTTTACCAATACGGTATTGATATCTTCAAAGGCGCTGCGGAGGTGATTATTGGTTATCTCGAATAATTTACTTTCCGCGTCGTCCAGCAGGTCGAAAACATCCGTGCTGTCTTCATAAGCATCCCCGATAATTTCACCACTGATGCGGATGAGCTCACGCTGGATGAATTTTTGTAAAACTATCCGTGAATGCGCTTCAATATTGGCGGATGAAACTACTGCATTCGTCAAACGGGATACATAATAAGGACCTCCTACGAGGTCGAGTTCCTCTTTTAATTTTAGTTCTTCTACAACTGTGAGCAAATCTATCGGCAAACTTTTTTCAGCCAATGATTTCATGGCTTTGAAGATCCGTTGGTTAGCCTCTCCGTAAAAACATTCCGGTTTTAAAATTTCTATTACAGTATCAAAAGCGCTTTTCTCCAGCATGATGGCGCCCAGCACCGCCTCTTCCAGTTCCTTTGCTTGTGGCGGAACTTTGCCAAACACCATGCTTCCCAAATCAAGGGAAGATTTCCTTCTTGTTTTTCTGTCTTTGTTCAGGTTAGTAAGATCCATTGAGCGATTAATGTTATTCTTGTTATGTAAGTTTATGTTTTTGAAAAAATGCTTCCTGGTATGGCTATTATTAAAGTCGGATAAGCGGTTGAGTTAGTAATCGTTTCCTGCAGCAAAAAGATTATGACGGTCCGTTTACAACAGGGCGGCTAAGGTAAATCCAAAATATTTACTGAAAATTGAATTAAGGCTGTTATTAACTTTATATAATGATTGTACACAGGAAATGCACAGTCAAAATTAGCTTATTAATACCTTATGCACATCATTATTAACAGGCAACATTCAAACAGGACGGCATTCGGTAACAATTTATTAACAATGGCAACGAGACTTTTTTATTTTTCTGCACCGCTGATATATTTTTTTATAGTTGTTTTTGTGGACAGGAATCATTAATTTTTTTAGGCTTTTGTATGACAATTTCTTTCCTTTGGATTAGCAGGTTTTTTAAATTTTATTGATCGCCTGGTGCAACATCTTTCCCCCGCCTTTTTAAGTCTTTTTACCAGCGACCAGGCAACGATGTTGATCGGAAAAAGGACCAAAATGTGGTCATCAATCGATACAGACATCCGGCTTTGTTATTACCTGCTTTTACGCTTGGCTGTCAATAACTATCTTTGCCGCATAATATCTAATCAATCAATAAATGACAATAAGTTATAACTGGCTAAGTGATTATTTACCGGAAAAGGTAGCGCCCGAAAAATTAAGCAAGATCCTCACTTCGATTGGCCTGGAAGTAGAAAGCCTGGAGAAATATGAGGACATGAAAGGCGGGTTACAAGGATTGATCATTGGTGAAATACTAACCTGCACAAAGCATCCTGATGCAGATAAACTTAGTGTTACCACGGTAAGCATTGGAAATGGCGAACCCCTGCAAATCGTATGCGGAGCGCCCAATGTCGCGGTTGGCCAAAAGGTGGTCGTCGCTACTGTTGGCACTACCATTTACCCGGTAAGCGGCGCTCCCCTTACAATGAAGAAGGCAAAAATTCGCGGCTTGGAAAGTTTTGGAATGATATGCGCCGCAGATGAAATAGGGTTAGGAAATGACCATGCCGGCATCCTGGTATTGCCCGCCAGCCTCGAAGCTGGATCAGCTGCCGCGGATTATTTTAAACCCTACCATGATTTTATTTTTGAAATTGGCCTTACTCCTAACCGGATCGATGCCATGAGCCATATCGGTGTGGCCCGGGATGTTTGTGCCTGGCTTTCTCACCACAATAAAAAAGAAACCCATATCAGGTCACCTTTTAAAAATACCCAGTTAATTACCGGATCGAAAAATGGCGGTGACAATCTGCGGATGGAGATCGTGGTAGAAAATAAACAGGCCTGTCAGCGTTACGCCGGTGTGAGCCTCCGGGGAGTTACTATCGGGGAGAGTCCAGTGTGGCTGCAACAGAAATTAAAAAGTATCGGGCTTAGGCCAATTAATAATATTGTTGATATCACCAATTTCATCCTGCACGAGACAGGCCAGCCGCTGCATGCGTTTGATGCAGATAAAGTGAATGGCAAAAAAATCATCGTAAAAAATTTGCCCGAGGGCACTCCTTTTATTTCATTAGATGAAAAGGAGCGGAAATTATTAGCGGAAGACCTGGTGATTTGCGATGCAAATGGACCAATGTGCATTGCCGGTGTGTATGGCGGCCTTTACAGCGGGGTGACAAAAGACACCAAAAATATTTTCCTGGAAAGCGCCTGGTTCAACCCGCTGAGTATTCGTAAAACTTCGCTGCGCCACGGCTTGCGTACGGATGCCGCGACCCGTTTTGAAAAAGGGGTAGATATCAGCAATACCGTAAATGTGTTAAAACGGGCAGCGGTTATGATCACAGAAATAGCCGGGGGCGAAGTAGCTACTGATATACAGGATATTTACCCGGAGCCAAAAGTTAAAACCGTCGTTGCACTTAAATATCATTACCTGAAAAAACTAAGTGGTAAAAATTACCATGGTGAAACCATTAAAAATATTTTAACCGGGCTTGGCTTTGAAATTGCCAGGGAAGGAATTGATGATTTACAGGTGGCCGTGCCTTTTAGCAAACCGGATATAACAATTCCGGCGGATATCGTGGAAGAAATAATGCGCATCGATGGATTCGATAACGTCGAAATTCCCTCTGCCATTATGATCTCGCCATCAGTGGAAACGCTTTTCCAGGCTGCTTCCTATAAAGAGAAAATATCTTCCTTCCTTGCCGGAACGGGTTTCAATGAAATTTTCACGAACAGTATTACCAATGCCGCCTATTATGATGAGGAAGTATTGCACACAACAGTAAAAATGATCAACAGTTTGAGCGCCGGCCTGAATGTGATGCGGCCGGCAATGATGGAAACAGGCCTGGAAACGGTGGCCTATAATTGTAACCGCCGGAACAATGACCTGCAGTTATTTGAATTTGGTAAAACATACAGTACGACAGCGCCGGGTAAATATGAAGAAAGGCAACACGTGAGCCTGTATATTACCGGCAAAAAACAAGCGGACGGATGGAAGGTTAAGGGTGAAAAAGCAGACCTTTATTTTGCAAAAGGTATTTTTGAAAAAATAGTTACCGCCCTGGGTTTGAAAATAACCAGTTATGCCAGGATAACAAATAATAAGCTGGACAGTTGCATCCAGGCAACTATTCAAAACGAAGTCGTGGCGACTATCGGTAGTGTTAATAAAAAAACATTGGAGCGGTTCGAGATAAAACAACCTGTTTTTTTTATCGATGTCGTTTGGGATAAGTTGCTGGAATTAAATAGTGCCATCAAAATGCAATATAGCGAGATACCGAAATTCCCTTCTGCTACAAGAGACCTTTCAGTGGTGGTTGATAAGGCCCTCCGGTATGAGGCGATCGAAAAATGCACTTACGGAACGAAGATCAGTAAATTGCAATCAGTCAGTCTATTTGATGTATTTGAAAGTGACAAACTCGGCGCCAATAAAAAATCAATGGCCGTAAGTTTTACTTTCCTGGATGAAGAAAAAACGATGACGGATAAAGAAATCGACGCCATGATGTCCAGGATCATTTCGGCTTTTGAAACAGAATTGGGGGCTGAAGTACGGAAATAGTGGTAATTTGAAAATGGGACAATTTGAAAATTTGAAAATGAAATGCAGGCGTAAAATGGTGTAGCCTGCCATGGTTGTTGTCTTCACGAGGCAACTATTTATAATTTGCTAATTTTCTTTATGAGTGTATTAGAAGAAAATATCAGGCGGATAAACAATAAACTTCAGCAATTACTGAAGCAGCACCAGGCTTTGCTAAAAGAGAACGGGCAACTTAAGGCCACAATTAATGAATTAAAGAATCACCGGGAAAATGACATTACCCGCATTAGGGAATTGGAGCAGCAGGCAGGAATTTTGAAATCGGCTGCCGGTAAGATGAACGAGGCAGATAAGAAAGCATTTGAAAAACACATCGATCAATACATTAAAGAAATAGACAAATGCATTGGCTTGTTAAGTGAATAAGGAGCCCCGGTCAACAACCACGAACTTTCAATAAACCTTGCGGACAATATAGAATGACAAAAAACGGAAAACAGGAACATGTCTGAACTCATCCCGATCAATATTTTAATAGGCGACAGGACCTACCGAATTAAAACACTTGCCAAAGACGAGGAGGTGATCCGGCGCACTTTAAAGATCATCAACGATAAGATAATCGAGTATAAAACCCAGTTTGCCGGCAAGGACATGCAGGACTATATTGCCATGGTAATGATCTGGTATGCTACGCAGGCCAGTTCGGAAAGCAACCCCGCTTTGGAAAAAGAAATGACGGAAGCGCTGGTAAAAATGGAAGAACAATTGGATAAAGCATTGTAAATTACCAACATACCGGTTCAAATCCCCTCTTTACTCTCCAAAAAAACATTTATCTTCGTTCACTAACCATTTTGCCCGGTAATTTGTGGGCAAGGATAGGATATATCAGATTGTGAACCGATTTAAAACAAAAACTTTCAATGGATTCAAACATACTTTCCATTATCATTGGAGCGATTGCCCTGATCATAGGAATTTTACTGGGTAAATTTATTTTTGCCAAAAACACGAAAAAACAAGTAGAAGATGCAGAACAACAAGCTCAAAAGATCGTTGCTGACGGCCAGTTACAGTCCGAGAATTTAAAAAAGGAAAAGTTACTGGAAGCGAAGGAAAAGTTTGTTCAGCTAAAATCCGAGCACGACAGGGAAGTATTGCAACGCACACAAAAAGCCAATGAGTCCGAAAACAGGATCAAGCAAAAAGAGCAATCCATCAATCAAAAAGAATTAAATCTTGATAAGCAGATCAAGGACAATGAAGCGATTAAAGAAACTTTGAACCGGCAGATCGAAGTAGTTAATACAAAACGCACCGAGCTCGAAAAGCACCAGGAAGAACATATCCGCCGGCTGGAAAAAGTAGCGGGATTAACTGCTGAAGATGCGAAAACACAATTGATTGAAGGGTTGAAACAGGAAGCGCAAACCAGGGCATTGGTGATTCAGCAGGAAATTATTGAAGAAGCCAGGCTAAAGGCAAATAAAGAAGCCCGTAAAATTGTTATTCAAACCATACAACGTACTGCTGCCGAGCAGGCGATCGAAAATTCCATTACCGTATTCAACCTGGAAAGTGACGAAATAAAAGGATCTATTATCGGAAGAGAGGGAAGAAATATACGGGCCATAGAAGCTGCCACAGGTGTGGATCTTATTGTAGATGATACGCCTGAAGCAATTGTGCTTTCGTCTTTTGACCCATTGCGCCGGGAAATTGCCCGTTTATCTTTACAGCGTTTGGTAGCTGATGGCCGCATCCATCCCGCACGTATTGAAGAAGTGGTGGAAAAAACCAAGCGTCAGCTGGATGACCAGGTGATGGAAATTGGTGAACGTACTGCGATGGAACTGGGTGTGCATGGACTTCACAAAGAATTGATCAGGATGGTTGGACGCATGCGTTTCCGCTCGTCTTACGGACAAAACCTGTTGATGCACAGCCGCGAAACGGCCAATCTTTGCTCTATAATGGCTGCAGAATTGGGCATGAATCCAAAATTGGCAAAACGCGCAGGTTTATTACATGATATTGGCAAGGTGCCCGATGAAGAAACTGAATTGAGCCATGCATTGCTTGGAGCGAAACTGGCCGAAAAATATGGCGAAAACCCTGCGGTTGTAAATGCCATTGGTGCCCACCACGATGAAATGGATATGCAATATGTCATTTCCCCGATCATCCAGGCCTGCGATGCGATCAGTGGTGCAAGACCAGGTGCCAGGCGCGAGATTATGCAGCAATATATCCAGCGCATCAAAGACCTCGAAAACCTGGCGCAGGCTTACCAGGGTGTAGAAAAAGCTTACGCCATACAGGCCGGCAGGGAACTAAGGGTAATAGTAGAAGCGGATAAAGTGAGTGATGCTGACAGCGACCGGCTGAGTTTTGAAATCGCACAGAAGATCCAAACAGAAATGACCTTTCCCGGCCAGATAAAGGTTACCGTGATCAGGGAAAAAAGAGCGGTGAACATCGCGCGATAGGTTTTCAGCTTGCTGTTTACGGTTTTCTGTTAAGCGCTTACGGCTGGAACATGCTTAATTATTCGCATTTTTTCCTTTTAAATTAGTGATTTCGGCGAAATCGGGAAAATTATCAATTATTCATTTCACAATTATCAATTAAACCCTTACCTTCGCAGTCCGAAAAAATAAAGATTATGAACGCAGTAGCTTTTGTACATGAGCAGTTAACAACAACACCCGCCCTCCCTAAGTTTAAGGCTGGTGACAATATCACTGTCAATTATAAAATTGTTGAAGGTAGTAAAGAGCGTATCCAAAGCTTTAAGGGCGATGTGATCAAGCGCCAGGGAACAGGTGCCACCGCAACTTTTACAGTACGTAAAATGAGTGACGGAGTAGGTGTTGAACGTTTATTCCCTTTTTATTCTCCTAACATTGAAAGCATTGTATTAAATAAAGTAGGTAAGGTACGCAGGGCTAAATTGTTTTACTTACGTGAAAGAAGCGGTAAAAGTGCGCGTATCCAGGAAAAGAGAATGGCTGTTGCACTTAAAAAATAAGCAATTGATTAAAACATATTTAAAAGCGAAACCCGACAGGTTTCGCTTTTTTTATGATATTTTTTGCCACGGATGCAGGAATAACAACGAACGAATATAAATTACGCGACTTCGCCGGCTGATTGCAACAAAATAGGAGGGCCAAAATCAGCAGTTGGCAACATCGCTAAGCGAGATTTACAACTTATTAAGCAGGTCCCGGCAGGGTTTTCACATGCTGCGGTTGCAATTATAAAAGAGTAATCCGTGAAACCCTGCTGCCGAAAAGAGCTATCACACTTGTATGTTTTAGCACGTTTAGCTTAGAGTGAAGCTAATAGAATATGGATTTTACTTCTAGACTTTCCGGAATAACGATACCCCAGATACCCCAGGTCGAAAGGTAAAATTCACGGCAATACATTCAGTATAATAAAAGCAATACTGATACAAGTGCGACGTTGAGAAAAAGTTGTTTGGAATGATTATTGCAAATTTCCTCATAAATCTTATATCTTTTAAAATCCCGGAACCCATGCCGTTATTTATCCAAACCCGTTATAACAGGAAAAAGTTAGTTCTGCCACTCCTGCTGGCGGTTACTGTTTTGCTGGCACTATCCTGCTCCAGGGGCATTACCACCTCTGATGCAGCAAATGGCAAAGCAAAATGCGGGCGGTATACCAGGTAATCGATCACATTTGAACGCTGCTTTTTAGCAGTTTTACATTAACATGTGTACAACAGAAGTTTTGATCCAAAACGTAATAAATAGTCAATTTTTCATTTATCTTTGTCACTCAAATTATTAACTTATGATAGTTTCAAACGTTTTAGCCGGAATTTTTTTATTTAGTATGCCCGGTGGTTCCGAGTGGATATTTATTGTCCTGGTAGTACTTATATTTTTTGGCGGTAAAAAAATTCCTGAATTAATGAAAGGAATTGGTAAGGGTATGCGTGAATTCAAAGATGCAAAAGAAAATGTGAAGAGCGAGATTGAAGAAGGCATGAAAGAAAAGGATAAGGACCAGGAATTAAGAGAATTAAAACAGCAGCTACAACAGGCAAAGCAGGCACAGGAAATGCCTAAGTAAAAATTATTTTTATTAAAGTAAATTGGCTGAGGTAAATGATAGGTGTTCCTAACATTTACCTCAGCCAATTTTATAAATACTACATAATCCAAACAAATTGTTTACTGACATCGAATTATACCACCAGGCATTGCTCAGGGGAAATATAACCTGCACAGACACTGTAAAACACTACCTGGAACAGATTTCCATCTATCGGCATTTAAATGCTTTTACAGAGGTTTACGCTGCGGAAGCTTTAGAAAGAGCTGCGGCACTGGATAAAAAACAACAGGCGGGCGAAGCATTAGGCAAGCTCCACGGAGTAGTTATTGGGATAAAAGATGTGTTATGTTACAAGGGTCATAAGGTAACTGCAGCCTCAAAAATTTTGGATGGCTTTGTATCCCTTTATACTGCAACAGCGGTTCAAAAATTACTTAATGAAGATGCCATCATCATAGGAACCTGCAATTGCGATGAGTTTGCAATGGGCAGTACCAGCGAAAATTCAGTATATGGAAATGTATTGAACGCATTGGACGAAACAAAAGTACCGGGTGGCTCTTCAGGTGGTAGTGCGGTAGCCGTGCAGGCGGGCATGTGTATGGTAAGCCTGGGAAGTGATACGGGTGGATCAGTAAGGCAGCCGGCTGATTTTTGCGGTATTGTTGGATTAAAGCCGACCTACGGAAGGATATCCAGGTATGGATTGATCGCTTATGCCTCTTCCTTTGACCAGGTTGGGATTTTTAGCAACAATGTAAAAGATGCCGCACTGGTTTTAGAAGTAATTGCCGGCGCTGATGAATATGACAGCACTGCAATCCCTGGCTCATCTTTTGAATCAGCGAAGAAAGCAGCCGGTGGTAAAGAAATAAAAAATTTAGTCCCGTTTTTATCTCCAGATGAAAAAAGGAAATATAAAATTGCCTATTTTAAGGAAGCATTGTATCATCCATCACTTGACAAAGAGATCAAAGAAAATATCTTGCTCCTTATTGATAAATTAAGATCAGATGGGCATATAATTGAAGCGGTGGAATTTAACCTGCTGGATCATATCGTACCAGCCTATTATGTATTAACCACGGCAGAAGCGAGCAGTAACCTGAGCAGGTTCGACGGGGTAAGATTTGGGCATAGGACCAGGGAGCCGGTGGCCGATTTAACAGAATTTTATAAACGAAGCCGGAGCGAAGGATTTGGTAAAGAAGTCAAGAGAAGAATATTGTTGGGCACGTTCGTATTGAGCGCTGGTTATTACGATGCTTATTTTAGCAAGGCGCAACAGGTGAGAAGGCTGCTGGCGGATAAAACCACGAATGTTTTTAAAGAATACGATGCCATTATACTGCCTACTTCCCCCACAACGGCAATGGCAATCGGTGAAAATCCGGATGATCCAATCGCGATGTACCTGGCCGATATTTATACAGTATTTGCAAACCTGACGGGGATTCCGGGAATATCGATACCATTATTTACACACAGTAACGGTCTCCCTTTCGGCTTACAGGTGCTTACGGATAAAATGGAAGAATTAACTTTGTTACAATTGTCAAACTTATTGATGGAGCATTATAAAATGACCGGCGCTGAAATAGAATGAACAAATATTTATTAATACCGTTCACCTGCCTTTTGTTCCTGCATGTCTCTGCGGGTAACAATTTTTTATTTGAAGAGCCCCGGTTTCAACAGGTAAACGTAAAAGATACTATTATAGAAGAAGATACCGTAAAAGAAAACAAACTGATTGAAGAAGTGATCCTGTCCAGGGCCGTTCCCAAAAAAGAAAAAGTTCAGTATTTTAACCAGGTCACCAAATATGGATTTAAAAACCTGTTTTCAAATTATAGTTACAATACCACGCTGCCGTATACTGCCCAGGTCAATCCCAATGCGGAGCTTTTTGTACAGGATTATATGAAGGGCCATGGCAAATATTTACAGAATATGAAAGGTTGGGGATTACCTTACTTCAACCTGATCGAAAGTGTTTTGCAGCAATACGGTTTACCAAAGGAATTAAAATATATCGCCGTTATCGAATCCAATTTAAGTACGGGCGCTACGAGTATTGCAGGCGCCGGCGGCCCCTGGCAGTTTATGCCCTACACGGCCAGGAATTATGGCCTTGTTGTAAATGGTTACCAGGATGACCGCAGGGATTATTATAAAAGTACCCATGCTGCGGCGAGGTATTTACTGGCACTCTATCGCCAGATGCACGATTGGTTATTGGTAATGGCAGCATACAATGGTGGTCCTGGCCGGGTGTACAGCGCAATGAAAAAAAGTGGTAGTAAAAATTTTTGGGACCTTCAATACTATCTTCCTGCGGAATCCAGGACTTATGTTAAGCGCTTTATTGCCACACATTATATTATGGAGGGTACCGGGGGCATCACTACAATTGGTGGTACAGAAGATTACCAGGAAGGAGACGGTGTAAACCGGACCAGCTATGGCACTATCAGCACCCAACAAAATCCATACAATAAAAAATCTCATTTATCCGCCGAGGAGTTGGTTGATGTGGAAATGCTTTCCATTTCCGGCAAATACAATTCCCTGATAATTGCTAAAAATCTTGCGATGGATATAGCGCTGTTCAATCATTTCAATCCGAATTTCGATGGCGTATTGTCATCAACCGGAAATTTTGATCTCCGGCTTCCGCCTGATAAAATGCAGTTATTTATTGCCAATAAATATCCAATATTGAATGAATCGGTACAGGCATTATTAAACGGTGCAACATTACCGGTAAATAAAACAGTGTATGAAAAGGTAAAAGAAAAGAAGAAGTCCTGACATAACTGCCGCTTATTGCAACACCTGCTTCATTGTCTCGGCTTTCAACAAACTTTCGTTGTACTCTTCTTCGGGATTGCTGTAAAAAGTGATTGCGCTGCCTGCCTGGAAGGAGACATATTTAGCTGCTGCATTGTATAAAATACTCCTGATCACCACATTAAAATCTGCATCCCCATTTGGATCAATGTAACCAATTGCCCCGGAAAACAACCCTCTTTTGCTATGTTCATACCGCTCGATGATTTCCATTACTCTTTTTTTCGGGGCGCCTGTCATACTTCCCATAGGAAAAGTTGCTTTTACCACATCTATCCAATCGGTATTATCTTGCAGCTCGCCGCTGATCGTACTGATCATTTGGTGCACCTGCGGAAAACTATAAATTCCAAATAATTCGTCTACTTTAACCGTGCCCTCTTTGCAAACACGGCTCAGGTCATTTCTTACCAGGTCGACCACCATTACGTTCTCACTTTTTTCCTTTTCACTTGTAATCAGCAGTTGCCTGCTTAACTCATCCAACTCACTATTTTCCAAGTGGCGTTTAGACGTGCCTTTTATTGGCTGGGAATAAATTTTATTCCCTGTTTTTTTAAAATATCGTTCGGGACTTGCGCAAATACAATAACGATCGTTTAATTTATACAAGGCAGAAAACGGATTGGGAGACAGCGTGACCAGCGAATTATAAACAGATAAAGGATCTATGATCGCGTTATCGGCAAAAAATTCCTGGCAAAAATTTACTTCATAGCAATCGCCACGCAAAATGTGTTGCTGTAATTTTTTAATTATACTGATGTAATCCTCCGGAGATATCCTATGCTTAATTTGAAAATTTGATGGTTGCTTTTTTTCTATGGAAGAATTTTGAGCACTGAGGGCAGAAAATATATCTTCAGCATTTTCTTCGCAGTAAATTGTTAACCCGGTCTCTTTTAATTGCAATACTATTTCCGGCACAAAAAAACAACAATCCTGGAAATCGATCCCATCGAAATTCATAGAACTTAGCCGTTCTGTTTCATTTTTAAGGTCATAGCCGAAATGGCCGAACAGCCATTCTTTCTCCCGGGCGAAAAAAACTTTCAAGGCTTCGAAAACTTTACCTGCCGGCTTTTCAATTTTCCGCTTACAACCCACAGCCAGCATACATTCAAAGGCAGGCGCTTCAAAATCATACTGGCTGTTATCCAGCAAACAAAAAATGTTGAACGGTTGTGCCCAGTTCAACATTTTATTTCTGAATTCAATAAAATTACCTATCGGAAAAGAAATTGCTTTTTTCACTTAATTATTTTTCCCTGCCAGCAGTTCGACCGGCTTAAAAATCATCATCGTCATCAAAATTGCTGCCAGTACCATCCAGGTCATCAAAGCCAAGGTCCTTGAAGTCATCGTCGATCTTAAAATCGTCCTCTTCATCCTTTGCAGTTTTTTTACCGACAGATTTTTTTGCCGCAGACTTAGGCACATCAAATTCGTCAAAGTCAGGATCCCAGTTATCATCATCGTCACCCTTTTCCCATTCATCTTTCTCATCTACTTCATCATCATCATCATCGTCGTCGTCATCATCTTCATCTTTCTTTTTCTTAGCTGCACCTTTTGCTTTTTTAACGGGTGCAGTTTCTTCATCAGGCTCCTCATCATCGTCCTCATCATCTTCCTCTTTCTTGGATTTCGCAGATGCTTTTGGTGCTGATTTTTTTGCCGGGGTCTCCGGATCAGGAGTTACTTTTTTAATTTTATCTGATTTAGTAGCCATATATCATCTTATTAATGCTGTAAAATTTCTTATAGATTTTTAAATAGCCAAAAAAAAAGGCATATTTTTTTATATTTTTTACTCTTACGCCAATACTATCTGCTCCCGGCCCGGGCCATTGCTGATAAATTTAACGGGCACTTTCAAAAACTCATTCATGTAATCAATATAACTTTTCATATTTTCCGGCAAGGCTTCGTATCTGTCAATGGCGGTAATATCAGTTTCCCAGCCTTTAAAGCTTTTGTAAACAGGATCGATCTCCACCCGGTTCAATTGAAAAGGTACATAATTCTTCTCTTCGCCGTTTACTTTGTATCCATAACAAGCCTTTAATTCCGGCAAGGTATCGAGTATATCTGTTTTGGTCATGATGATCTGCGTAACGCCATTGATCATGCACGCAAATTGCAATGCTACCAGGTCGATCCAGCCGCAACGGCGTGGCCTGCCGGTGGTGGCGCCAAACTCACTACCAATTTTACGTATCAATTCGCCTGTTTCATCATCCAATTCAGTTGGAAAAGGCCCGCTGCCTACCCTTGTACAATAGGCTTTTGATACTCCATATACTTCCCTGATCTTTTGTGGTGCAATCCCCAAACCAGTGCACACACCTGCCGAAATGGTATTGCTGCTTGTAACAAAAGGGAACGTGCCGAAATCCACATCCAGCATGCTTCCCTGTGCCCCTTCCGCCAATACTTTTTTGCCCTGCTGTATCTTATCATTGATAAAATATTCGCCATTGACGATTTTAAAATCACGCAATAATTCGATCGATTCAAAAAAGTCATCTTCCCATGAGCTGATATCTTCCTGGAAATTATAATTATCCAATAAACGCTGATGTTTGAGTCTTATTTTAATGTATTGCGAAATAAAACCTTTATCCAGCAAATCCCCGACCCGCAGACCATTGCGGCCGGTCTTATCCATGTAAGCCGGGCCAATTCCCTTGAGTGTAGAGCCGATCTTTTCATTTCCTTTTGCCAGTTCACTTGCTTTGTCCAAAGCCCGGTGCGTCGGTAAGATCAAATGAGCGCGCTCACTGATGTATAGATTTTTTTTATAGTCAATACCCATTGATGCAACTATCTCGCATTCCCGTTTCAGGGTAACCGCATCCAATACCACCCCATTGCCGATCAGGTTGATTTTGTTCTCATGAAAAATGCCACTTGGTATCTGGTGAAGCACTACCTTTTGGCCATTCACATATAATGTGTGGCCCGCATTCGGCCCACCCTGGAAACGTGCGATTATATCATAATTGGGAGCAAAATAATCAACTATCTTACCCTTACCTTCATCGCCCCACTGCAGTCCTAAAATTACATCTACCATTTTTTTCTTTATCGTTTATATTATTGTTAGAATCTCTGAATTGTATTAATTATTGTGTTGAGGCCCCAATGATTTTACGGGATTAATTATGCCAGGTAATATTTAATACTGCGATCATCCTTAACCTGTTGCCAAACTTAATTTTCATCGCCCGTATTGAATATTAAATTCTGCCCGGCGGTAAAAATAAATTGAAATACAACAACCACCTAAAATGATATGTATTTGTTTAAAAATAGCGGGTAGAGAAATTATATGGCCACTGGTGATATCTTTTGAAATACAGTGCAAAAAACCATGGAACCATCAAATTATTTTTTGTGCATAAAATAATTCCGGGACTTGTTAAATAGATTTATACTTTAAAAATGGGAAATAAAATTACTTAACTTCGGATATTCATGGGCCGAGTAAACTTTTTCAAAACTGCTGCTATACTTATTTGCCTGAATTGCCAATTGGCGTCCAGTGCGCAGGTTTGTACCGGGGCCCTGGGCGATCCTGTAGTGAATGTTACTTTTGGAAGCGGATCGAGCCCGGCAAGCCAGTTACAGGCCGCAACTACAACTTACAATTTTACTACATCAACCTGCCCTGATGATGGCAGTTACACTGTTGTCAGCAGCACCTCCGGTTGTTTTGCAAATTCCTGGCACACTATAAGCGAAGACCATACACCCAATGATGTCAATGGCTACATGATGCTGGTAAATGCTTCGTATACTCCGGGAGATTTTTATGTAGATACGGTAAAAAATTTATGCGCCAATACCACCTATGAATTTGCTGCCTGGGTAGCCAATGTATTACTACCCAGTGCCTGCAACAATGCGGGCATCCGGCCTAATTTAATTTTCAATATTGAGACGGTGACAGGTGATACTTTGGGGACTTACTCAACGGGTGCTATTTCTTCATCCGGTAGTCCTTTCTGGCAACAATACGGCCTCTTTTTTAAAACGCCTTTTAATACCAGTGATGTAGTCATTAGAATAACCAATACCGCGCCCGGGGGTTGTGGCAATGACCTGGCATTGGATGATATTACCTTCAGGCCCTGCGGCCCCGGCATCACTGCATCGGTAGTTAATATTAATCAAACCAAGGTTGATATGTGCAATGGCAGTGTCACCAATGTTCCATTAATAGCCAGTGTCGGTACCGGGTATATCGCGCCGGCTTTACAATGGCAGTTGAGCGTTAATGAAGGAGCTACCTGGACCGATATTGCTGGTGCAACTGCTGTTACGTATCAATTTAATAAGACCGCACCAGGGATTTATAAATACCGTTTTACAGCAACAGAGGGAACTAATGTCGGCATCTCCAGTTGCAGGGTTGCGTCAAATATAGTAGATATTGCGATCCATACGCTTCCAGTTGTCGCCGCAAAAAGCAATACACCGGTTTGTGAAAAAAGCCTGATCAATTTAACCGCCACCGGTGCAGCGACTTATAAATGGAGCGGACCGGCAGGATTTAATTCTGACTCAGCAAATAATTTATTCGTGGCACAAAGTAATTCTGACGGGCAATACCGGGTTATCGCGACCGATGAATTTGGCTGCATTGATACTGCGTCTACAGACGTTATTACAAATCCCAAACCGGTTGCTACCGTTAGCGATGCACAAACTTTTTGTGAGGGCAATGCGGTTAATTTACTGGCGACTGGTGGAGTTGCCTATTTATGGTCGCCTGCAACAGGGTTGTCTGCCATAAATGTTCCTAACCCGGTTGCCACCCCGGTTGATTCAACAGTCTATAGTGTCGTAGTTAAAGCCGCTAATAATTGTACGGATACTATAACTGTAGCATTGAATGTTTTAAAAAAACCAAGGGCCAATGCAGGTCCTGATAAAATTTTATTGAAGGGCCAAACGGCTCTGTTGGATGGCAATGTCAGCGGAACTGATATTAGTTTTTCATGGTCACCTGCGACCTACTTAAATAACCCCTTTTTGTTGCAGCCTGTTTCCACACCTCCAAATAGTATTACGTACACATTAGAAGTAAGATCAACTGCAGGCTGCGGTATAGCAACTGATCAAATGCTGGTAAAAGTGTACAATGACATTTATATACCCAATGCATTTTCGCCCAACAGGGACGGATTGAATGATACCTGGCGCATTGATGGATTAGCTGCTGTTCCTGATTGCAGGATACTTGTGTATAACCGTTTTGGAACCGTTGTGTTTAAAACTACGGCCAACAATGAACAATGGGATGGCTCTTATAAAGGCGATCCCTTACCTCCCGGCGCATATGCGTATATGATAGATTTAAAAAATGGAACACCTGTACGAAAGGGAATGGTGATAATTGTAAGGTGATAGTCATTCCGCCTTTCACTCATAAAGAACACGCCGCAGTATGTTCCTGCGTTTTCAATATTCGTCAATCGAACCTAACAATTCGTAACACTGATTTGCGATCTCCAGTTCTTCATTTGTTGGCACCACCAATATCTTTACTTTTGATTCATCAGCATTTATTTCCCGCAGGCCGCTTATCCTTACATTATTTTTTTCTTCATCAGCAATAATGCCCAACGATTCGAGGTTATCAGTGATCATCTTTCTTATGAGGGCGTCATTTTCTCCGATGCCACCTGTAAATACAATGGCATCCAACCCGTTGAGAACGGCTGTATAGGAACCTATGTATTTGCGAACACGGTAGGCATACATTTCGTAGGCTAACCTGGCATCCGCATTTCCTTTTTTGATCTCCTTTGTGATGTCACGCATATCGCTGAAACCTGTCAGGCCCAGCATACCGCTTTTTTTATTTAGCAGCGTATTTACCTGTTCCAAATTATACCCCAGCCTATTAACGAGGTGAAATATAACAGATGGATCAATGCTGCCGGAACGCGTACCCATTACCAGGCCATCCAACGGACCGAGCCCCATACTTGTATCCACAGATCGCCCGTTTTCAATCGCCGCCATGCTGCTGCCATTGCCTAGGTGAATGGTGATGATCTTTGAGTTGCTTTTATCCAGGTATTGTATCGCCTGCCGGGAAACATATTTATGGCTCGTGCCATGAAATCCATAAACCCGTATTCCATGTTCCTGGTACAGTTCGGGCGGAATCGCATACCTGTAGGCTTTGGGCGGAAGGGTATGATGAAAAGCGGTATCAAACACGGCGACCTGTTTTGCATGGGTAAATATCTTCTCCGCCACCTCTATGCCCAGGTAATTGGCGGGGTTATGCAATGGAGCCAATGGAAATATTTTTTTTATCTCCGCTTTTATTTCCGCAGTAATAACGGTGGTTGCGGCTAAGCTTTCCCCGCCATGCACGATACGATGGCCAACCGCAATAATTTCAGCGGGATCAGCTATTACACCAAAAACCGGATCTGTCAATAACCTTGCTACTTCCTGCAAGCCAGTGGCATGATCTTTAATTTCCGGCGTAGCCGTGATGATTTGTTCACTGCCATTCGTATATGTTTTATGGATAATGGTTGAATTCGGTAACCCGATACTTTCCACCAAACCACTACAGACAACATTTTCTTCGGGCATCCTGATCAATTGATATTTGATAGAACTGCTGCCGGAATTGATGACAAAAATATTCATGGAGATTTTGCTTTGTGCGCTTGCAGGGAAAACCCGCTATTCAAATTTACAATGATTGGGTGAGCAAAATTTAAAGCGACTTACGGGATCATTGCTGCGCCTGTATGGCAGTAATGACGACGGTGTTAAAAATATCATCTACCGTGCAACCCCTGCTCAGGTCATTGACCGGTTTATTCAGACCCTGCAACATCGGACCAATCGCCAAAGCGCCTGTTTCGCGCTGCACAGCCTTGTAGGTATTGTTGCCGGTATTCAGATCCGGGAAGATCAACACACTCGCCTGGCCCGCAACGGATGAATCCGGCATTTTTTGCCTGCCGATAAAAGGGTCTACCGCAGCATCGTATTGAATAGGTCCTTCAACTTTTAGATCCGGTCTTCTAATACGGACAATCTCCGTAGCCCTTCTTACTTTTTCTACATCTTCACCCTGGCCGGACGTACCGGAGGAATAGGAGAGCATCGCTATTTTTGGTTCAATCCCAAACATCATACTGCTTTCAGCCGATGAAATGGCGATATCCGCCAATTGTTCAGATGTAGGATTGGGGTTTACCGCGCAATCGCCAAATACGGTGACACGGTCGGGCAGGCACATAAAAAAGACAGATGAAACGGTAGATACCCCTGGCTTTGTTTTAACAAACTGCAGCGCCGGCCGGATGGTATGCTGTGTTGTATTGATGGCGCCTGATACCATGCCATCCGCATCTCCCTTAAAAACCATCATGGTGCCGAAATAAGAACCATCAGTCATCATATCCCGCGCCATTTCCAGGTTTACATTTTTTGTTTTACGCAATTCGAAAAGTGTCGCTGCGTAATCCTGGTAGAGCGGCGAATTTACCGGGTCAATTATTTTTACGCTGGCCAAATCGAGGCTGATATTTAACCGCAGGAGCGCAGCTTCGATCTCTTCTGTTTTTCCGAGTATGGTAAGATCAACCACCTCCTGCTTAATTAGTTTTGAAGCGGCGATCAATATGCGGTCATCATTTCCTTCAGGCAATATGATGCGTTTCTTGTGAAGCTTGGCTCGTTTAACCAGTTGATACTGAAACATCCGGGGTGTGATACCCTCCGTACGGGAGGTCACGATCCTGTTCATGATCGCCTCGGAATCGATGTATTTTTCGAAAGTGCCGATAGCCAGTTCAATTTTTGGTTTGTTATCGGCATAGATCCTTGACATGACTGAACCAACAATATTTACTGTTTCGAATGTTCCTGATTCAACCTGCACCATTGGTATCACGGTCTCCAGCCCTTCTATTAACTTTATGATAGGCTCTTCCGGCTCCAGTCCGCCGGACAGTATCATCCCTGCCACCTTCGGATAATTTTTTGACAGGTTTGCCTGCAGCATCGCAACGATAATATCGGCCCTGTCGCCGGGTGTTACGATCAGTGTATTCTCTTTCAGGTGCGTAAGACAGTTCCTCAATTGCATAGCGCCGACAATGAAATGATCGACCTGGTTTGACAGCAGGCTGCCGCCAAACAGCAACTTGCCTTTTACCGCATCTACGATCTCTTTCATTGTTGGATTACCCAGGTCTTTGTTAAAAGGAATGACAGCGCTTAGTACATCTTTTGGCAAACGGCTAAGTAATATTTCTTTCAATTTCTCAACATCCGCCGGATTTATTTTATTAGCGATCATCGCAAGCACCTGTACTTCCTTGTTGTGTAAAGCCTGGTAATTCGATAAAATATTATTGGCAGTTTCTTCGGGTGTATTATTGTCACTTTTGGTAACCAGGATCAGGGGGATGCCCAGGTTTTTGGCGATATCAATGTTGGAATCAAATTCAAAAGAGGAACTGTCACCGGTAAAACCAGTTCCCTCCACTACTACAAAATCGTGGCTCTCTTCAAGTTTTTTGAACTTAGCAATAATACTATCGATGATGTACGAATTATTGCCTTCGCTGCGGTAATGTAAAAACTCGTTGTAGGTAAATGCAAACGTGTCAGTATAACCTGTTGTTAATCCAAACTGCGCGAGTATTGTTTCGATATGGATGTCTTTATCTGTTTCCTCGCGGTCGTTAATAATGGGTTTGAAATAGGCGATGTTCTTGATCTTACCAACCAGCATGTTCATCAGTCCGAGTGTGATGACAGACTTGCCGCTATTGGGCTCGGAGGATGCTATATAAATTGCCTTGGACATGCAATGATTTTTATGTTGTAAGGTGAAATTTCGTCAAAAGTCGGTGAAAAAATGTAAACCCCGCATGACGATAATCAGTAAACCGGATAACATGGATAGCCATTGATCATTTAGCTCACGAACAGGCACAAATTAAAACACGCCCATTTATTTGCATTCATTCCTCCATTCGAGGGTAAGAAAAATTAACATTGAAGGCAAAAAAAAGCCGCATCAACAGATACGGCTTCATTAATTATTTTATGGCATCAGGCAACTTTCAACATGCTCATCTTACTTGTATTGAATTTACGCTGGGCGTAATCCAATGTTACTTCAAATGTCTTAACTTTTTGAGAAGGCAGTTCGTACATCGCATCCGTTAAGATACTTTCGCAAATACTACGAAGACCGCGAGCTCCCAATTTGTATTCTAAAGCCTTCTCCACCATGAAGTCATATACCGCTTCATCAAATTTCAATTCAATTCCTTCTATTTCAAATAAACGGGTAAATTGTTTGATCAGGGCATTTTTGGGTTCGGTTAAAATATTGCGCAGCGTTGGTGCATCCAAAGGATTCAGGTAGGTGATCACCGGCAAACGGCCCAGCAGTTCGGGTATCAATCCAAATTGTTTAAGATCCACTGCATTTACAAACTGTAGCAGGTTTTTCTGCTGAAACTCCTGCAATTCCTTATTTACGCTAAACCCGATCGCATGTGTATTTACGCGGCGTGCGATGATCCTGTCCACGCCGTCGAATGCTCCTCCGCAAATAAAGAGGATATTTGAAGTATTTACTTTAACCAGCTTTTGTTCGGGGTGTTTACGGCCACCTTGTGGTGGAACCAATACTTCCGTGCCTTCCAATAATTTCAACAGGCCCTGTTGAACTCCTTCGCCACTTACATCCCTGGTTATGGATGGGTTATCGCTTTTACGCGCTACCTTATCAATTTCATCAATAAACACGATCCCTTTTTCCGCTGCAGCTACATCATAATTGCAAGCCTGCAGTAAACGGCTAAGCATGCTTTCCACATCTTCACCCACATAACCGGCCTCTGTAAAAACGGTGGCATCAACTATTGCAAATGGCACATTCAGCATACGGGCGATCGATTTAGCCAGTAAAGTTTTACCGGTTCCCGTCTCACCCACCATGATGATATTGCTCTTTTCTATCTCAACGTCGTTTTCCACTTTTTGATTGAGGCGCTTGTAGTGATTGTACACCGCCACGGCCAATATCTTTTTGGCATCATCCTGTCCAATTACATATTCGTCCAAAAATTTCTTAATTTCTACCGGTTTTTTTACCGACAGTTTATGCGTATTCCCACTGGCTTGTTTAGCATCGGGATAGATCATCAATTCCTGCCCGATTATTTCCTGGGCATGCTCCACACAGTTCTCACAGATATGCCCTTCCTGGCCGGCAATCAAAATTTTTACCTCGTCACGGCTTCTGCCGCAAAAAGAACAATGTAATGTTTGTTGTTTTGCCATGATAATTCTTTTATTCGCCGCTGTAAAAAATCGGGCTGCAAAGATAAGCAACCATTTACAGAACCCTATCCCGCAGACAATATAATACGTAAAAAAGTTGCAGCATATTGTTAAAAAGCACTTGTAAATCTACTTCGTACTCGCTATCTGCAAATGTTTTTGCAATACCTGTTTTAATTGCTGCTTTACGATGGCGCCCATTGTTTTACAAGATGTAAACCGGTCCGTGTTAAAATGTTCGTTTAGTTCGTTGCGCAATATTCGTATTTTATAATTTTCTGATATGTCATCATTTACCATGCTGTTCACCAGTTCCATTAACTGGCGGCGATAGGCTATTATTTTTGCCGCCATCGTAGCGAATTCGATCTCCTGGCTCTTTTCTATTTCACCGGCGGCCAGGTTTTCCAAAACCATTTCTACATATCCGGCATTTTCCTTATAAAATTGGGGGAAGTACAAGATCTTCCTGCCTTCATAACATTGCTGATCAAAATCTATGGCGCGTATGCTGTAATGAACCTCCCCGGCCGGCTTATCCAAGGCTGAAGTTTGAGGTACTGTATTGACCACAAAATTATAACTCCGCATATCTCCCAGCAGGCGTACAAAGCAACTTTCATTGAAGCGCACAAAAGCTTTTGCAATGGAGGTTTTTTCGCTCACGGTCCAATCCCTTTGCTGTTCTAAAAAAACATCTCCCGGCATCCCCGCAATGTGCTCTTCTACCAATGTATTTTGATAATGCAGGAAATTGATTGGGTTATTTGTAAGTAAATGTTCCAGCTCCAATCCGTAAATACGGGAAGCATCTGCTTGCTTGATGTAAAAAAAATCAGACCGTTCACTGTCTTTTTCATCTATCTTGATCCTGAATGGAATACTATTACCATAATCGCAAAAGTCAATGCGCCTGATATCGAATCGCCCTGTGTTAGCTGCAGTTAACGGCTTTTTTTTCAGTATCAGGTAGGTAGCAATAAGCGTTTTTTTTAGGTTTTCAAGCTGATGAGGTTCATAAACCGCATTCTCCCAATGGGTCCATTTTCCTTTCTTATCCCGCAGGGAATCGGCATAACTATAATTGACCAGGTCACTGTACTGCGCCGGTAATTCCACATCTCTTCCATAATAACGTAAATATTTTCGAAAAGCGTCATTTACCGGGAAAATATCTTTTTGCATCATCGGACGACGATCCGTTTCCCCACTGGTTTTATCACCTATATTTTCACCTGACCACATCTTGCAAAGTTATCCAGTTAATTGCTCATAAAAAAAGCCCCAATTGATGGGGCTTGTATAAAAATTCAAAACAAGAAAAAATTATAATTTATCAAGCGTGCCATCCACGATACCGTAAGCGACTGATTCATCTGCATCCATCCAGTAATCACGGTCAAAATCTTTCATCACTTTTTCAAAAGACTGGCCGCAATTATCGGCTAAAATCTTTGCCCCCATTTCCTTGGTTTTGCGGATCTGCTCTGCCATAATTTCAAGATCGGCGCTGGTGCCTTGTCCCCCACCGCTTGGCTGGTGTATCATTACTTCCCCATGCGGGAAAATAAAACGTCTGCCTTTTGCACCGCCGCTTAAAAGAATACTGCCCATACTGGCGGCCATTCCCATACAAACGGTACTAACCGGTGATGTAATCATTTGCATGGTATCGTAAACCACCATACCGCTGGTAACCATACCACCCGGACTATTGATATAAAATGTAATTTCTTTGCCCGGATCAATTGCCTCCAGGTATAATAAACGTGCCGTAATGTCCTTTGAACTTTTATCATCTACAACGCCCCATAAAAATATTTTACGCTGCTCAATGAATTTTTTGTCAAACTGCCAGCCGGCCATCATTTTCTCCATCGGGTTTTCCGGAACTTCTTTTGGCGTCTCTTCTTCGTCTGCGAAACGGGTGTTTTTGTTGTTATAATAATACATACTGTCTGCTTTTTTTATGCTGTTATAAATTGTATGTACAGCCAATGATGTATGCCGCACAAGTGAGTGGCTGCTGCCTGTACAATAATCTTAGTCTTTTTTTGCTTTCCGCGGATTGATGGTTAACACTTCATCAACGATGCCATATTCTTTGGCTTCTGTGGAGGTCATCCAGAAATCGCGGTTGCAATCCAGGGCTACTTTTTCAAAAGGCTGGCCGGTATGCTCAACTATAACTTCATATAGTTCCTTTTTGATCTTTTTAACCTCGTTAACAGTGATTTCAATATCGCTGGCTTGTCCGCCTGCACCTGCACTTGGCTGGTGAAGCATGATCCGGCTGTGCTTTAACGCGGTGCGTTTTCCTTTTGATCCGGCGCACATCAATACAGCTGCCATACTTGCGGCTATACCGGTACAAATGGTTGCGATATCTGGTGTAACGAACTGCATTGTATCATACATGCCCAAGCCGGCATATACACTTCCGCCCGGGGAATTGATGTACATCTGGATATCTTTGGTACGGTCGGTACTTTCCAGGAACAAAAACTGGGCAGTGATAATATTAGCTACTTCATCCGTTACGGGATAGCCCATAAATATGATACGGTCCATCATTAAACGGCTGTAAACATCCATTACAGCGACGTTCATGGGCCTTTCTTCAATAATGTTGGGGGTAAGATTGGTGACGTTATGTTTGATATAACTATCCAATGTATTACTGCTGATACCGCGATGCTTTACAGCGTATTTTTCAAATTCTTTTCCAAAATTCATCTGATAAATTATTTAGGATAACAAATATAGTTGATTGATGAACCCAAATATTATGCTATAAAAAAAAGGCGACAAAAAGGCGGAAAGGATAAATAAACCATTAAAGAAAACGCCGAAACAATTATGCTTCGGCGTTATTTAATTTTATTTATTTATATATTAATGCGAGTGGTGATGCTGCATTCCAACCAATTCTTCAGAGGTTACTTCTTTCTCTACCGGGGTTACCTGGGTTTCGATAAAGTTAAATATTTTATCTGTTATCAGGCGGCGGTACGTAGCATCCAGTTGTTTTTCATCCTTCATCATCCTGTCCACATAACTGTCCAGCCAGCTTGTATCTTCACCCATGCTCATGTTTCCAAAATAACGCATCACTTCCGCTTTCATCGATTCCTTCACTTCTTCCAGGGGCACTTCCAGGTTATTTTGCTTGATCAGCTTATCACTGATCAACGTCCATTTTAGCTGGTTGCTGAATGTCGGAAATTCTTCTTCTGCCTGTTCGGCGGTTTTCCTTTCTTCACTGCCGGTTTGTAACCAGCGTTTTAAAAATTCGGCCGGAAACTCAATTTTAGTTTCATCCAGTATATAATGGTATAACTGGTCCTGCAACTGGTTACGGCTTTGTCCATTCCAATATTGCTCAATCTCTTCCTTCAGTTTTTGCCTGAATTCTTCTTCAGTTGCTACGGCTGCGCCGGGAAAAACCTCGTTAAAGAATTCTTCATTCAGTTCCCTCTTTTCAAGCAGGCCGATTTTTTTAATCACCAGCTGAAAATATTTACCCGCAGCTGCCTGGTCGTCTTTTTCAAAGCCAAGGTCCTGCAAGATCATTTCAAGCTTCTCGCCTTCGAATATTTCTGATAATTTGGCTATTTCAACATCTTCTAATTTTTTGCCTTTTAACTTTTCCTGCATCGCCGGCGTACAATATTTCAGGATCACCGAATTCTCTTTTTCAATACCTCCTTCAATTGCCTGGCCGTTTTCGTCAGACTCTATAAAAAGTACGTTCAATACATTTTCTTCATTGTCGACCGTTTCAGGCTCGGCCATCTTACCACCTTTAACCAGCATACGGTTTATTTCGTCCTGCAACATTTCATCTGTTACGGCAACTTTATTGAAGGTAACGCCGGCCTTATCGAGCGGAGCGATCTCAAATTCAGGTTTCAACCCAATTTCAAAACCAAATTCATAATCTGCAGGGTTGTTAAGGTCAAGTTTACGGATATCAGCATCCAGCGCCATTGGTTGCGCAAAAATGTCTGGTTTTTCCGTATCGAGATAAGTGTATAGTTGCTTCTCTACTGTTTTCAGCACTTCGTCTGTATAAATGGAAGGGCCGTACATTTTTTTAATCATGCCCGCTGGCACCATGCCCTTTCTGAAACCCGGCATATTCACGGTCTTGCTATATTCTTTTAATTTTTTTTCAAAGGTTGGGAAATAGTCTTCCTTGCTTACTTTAATTGTGATCTTATCGTTCAAAAGACCAATGTTCTCTCTTGCTACTGTTGCCATGATGGTGAAAGTTGAAATGTTTAAAAGTTAAAAAGTTGATAAGAGAAGGAAACCAGCAAGCGAATAGCCGCTAATTGATCAACCACTCAACTTATCAACTTAAAAAAAGTCCGGATGATAGGGGTCGAACCTACATGGATTGCTCCGCCAGATCCTAAGTCTGGTGCGTCTGCCAATTTCGCCACATCCGGTTTTGGGGTGCAAAAGTAAGGGATTTATACAAAAGATTAAAATAATTGGGCTCCTGAATCTCAAAAGATAATAGCCACGCCAGGTAAGTTTCAGCTAAGCCGCATGAGATACAAATATGCAAGAATGTTTTCCGGGCGTCCCATCCCCTTAACGGCTTTGCGTGAAAAATTTCGTAAATTCGTATTAACATGGAAGCAACAATACCGATATCAAAATATAACCTCAATGAAGCCGAAGAAAAGAAAGAGATCCTGCGGCATTACCGTGGTTTATTAAAAGAGCTTAAGCCGAAATTAAAACCCGGTGATAAAGAATTACTGCGCACCGCCTTTGAAATGGCGGTAGATGCTCACAAAACGATGCGCCGCAAAAGCGGGGAACCCTATATCCTTCATCCGCTGGCCGTTGCAAAGATCTGTGTGGAAGAAATCGGCTTAGGTGTGCGGAGCACTATTTGCGCGCTACTGCACGATACCGTGGAAGACACGGACATTACCCTGGAAGATGTACAACGCGAATTTGGCAGTGAAATAGCCAAAATTGTAGATGGCCTTACCAAGATCAGCTCAGTAATAGATACCAATACCAGTCAGCAGGCGGAAAATTTCAAAAAAATACTGTTAACGCTTACGGACGATCCCAGGGTGATCCTGATAAAGCTGGCGGACCGTTTACATAACATGCGCACGCTTGATAGCATGAAGCGGGAAAAACAATTAAAGATCAGTAGTGAAACAGTGTACGTGTATGCGCCGTTGGCACACCGGATGGGTCTTTATGCCATCAAAACTGAATTGGAAGACCTTTCCATGAAATACCTGGAACCTGATACTTACCGCTATATCGCTCAAAAGCTCAGGGATACAAAAAGGGAGCGGACACGCTATATCAATGATTTTATCAGGCCATTAAAGGACAAACTGGACAAGGCGAATTTTACCTTTGAAATCCATGGCAGGCCTAAAAGCATACATTCCATCTGGAATAAAATGAAGAAAAAAGGCGTCAGCTTTGAAGAAGTGTATGACCTGTTTGCGATTAGAATTATAGTGGATGCCGCTTATGAAAAAGAAAAGGGCGACTGCTGGAAAGTGTACAGCATTATTACGGATGAGTACAATCCTTCCCCGGAAAGGCTGAGGGACTGGCTCAGTAATCCAAAAAGCAATGGGTATGAAGCATTGCATACAACGGTAATGGGACCCCAGGGAAAATGGGTGGAAGTACAGATCCGTACCAAACGCATGAATGAAATTGCGGAAAAAGGTTTGGCTGCACACTGGAAATATAAGGAAGGAACCACCGATGAAAGCCGCTTTGATAAATGGTTTCACCAGATACGGGAAGCACTGGGAAACCAGGATAGCAATTCGATTGATTTTTTACAGGACTTTAAAACATCTTTCCTTGCGGAGGAGATTTACGTGTACACACCAAAAGGAGATGTGAAGATGCTGCCCATCGGTGCCAGCGCCCTTGATTTTGCTTTTGGCGTTCATACCGCTGTGGGTAGCAGGTGCATTGGCGCCAAAGTAAACCATAAACTGGTGCCAATCGGGCATAAACTACGCAGTGGCGACCAGGTGGAGATCATTACCAGCGCCAAACAAAAGCCCAACCAGGAATGGCTAAATCTTGTAGTAACGAGCAAGGCCAAACAAAAAATAAAAGATACCCTTAAAGAAGAAAAACGAAAAGTAGCAGAAGATGGCAAACACATCCTGCAAAAAAAACTGGATGCGATCGGTGGTATGATGACGCAACATAACCTCGAAGAGCTGGCTTCTTTTTATAAGGTCAATTCTTCGCTCGACCTGTTGTATGAGATCGCCATCAAAAAAATTGACCTAAAAGAAATAAAGGAGTTTACCGCGTCCGGGGACAGGTTATTCTTTCCTAAACCTGTAAAGATAGAAGTAGAGGAAAAGAATGAAGCTGACATTACTGCCAAATCTTACAATAAAAAGGATACGGAGCTGATCATTTTTGGCGAGAGCAGCGACCGGATCATGTACACACTGGCGAACTGCTGCAAGCCGATTCCGGGGGATGACGTGTTCGGATTTGTTACTACCGGCGAAGGATTAAAAATACACCGCACCAATTGTCCGAACGCGGCAAGATTAATGGCGAATTACGGGCACCGGGTAGTAAAGACCAAATGGGCCAAAAACAAGGAAATATCTTTCCTGACAGGGCTGAAAATTGTAGGACTGGATGATGTTGGGGTCATCCATAAAATTACCAACCTGATAAGCGGCGAGTTGAAATTTAATATTTCCGCAATGACGATGGAGGCGAAGGATGGGCTTTTTACGGGCAACTTCAAAATATTCGTCCATGACAAAGAAGAACTGGATGAGCTTTGCGACAGGCTGCTGCTGCTGGGCGGTATCGAGAAAGTGGACCGGTACGATACGGAATAACTAGATTAGTAATGAGCGACGGGTAGTATTGGGTGACGATAGATTAAAGGAAAAGCAGCTTAGTCAATTAATTATTGGGTGAGGGTAATGGGTTATAATATTCGAATGTTATTTTTATGTTGATTAACAATTTTTATTAGATTTTATAGTAAAAAACCATATTTTGTACTTCAAACAAAAACTATAATCATGCACGAATTAATCACACTTCTAACCGAAAAAGCAGGGATAACAACTGAACAGGCATCCAAGGCACTTTCTACTATTAAAGATTTCGTAAAGGAAAAATTTCCAATGATGGCAGGGGCAGTAGATAATTTATTTGCCTCCGAGCCGGAAGTGGCTACCGCGACAGTAGGCGCTACAACAATGGTAGCCGACCCTACGGCTCCATTGGTACCGGAACCAAGCATGCTTGATAAGATCAGTGATGTGATCCCTGGTGAAACAGGAGAAAAAATTGAAGATTTTGTAAAAGGCGCCGCTCATAAAGCAGGAGATGTTTATGACGACGTAAAAGATAAGCTGGGCAATATGTTTGGAGGGGATAAGAAGTAGGATTTTAAACAGGCGAGTTTATTAATAAATCTACCCTGTTCCAAAAATCCGGTAAACAATAAAGGCTATTTCAGAAAACCTGGAATAGCCTTTATTGTTATTAAGCATTCATAAGCAATGTATTTCCTGCAATATCACTTCAGCACTTCCCGGCTGATCACTAATTTTTGAATTTCGCTTGTTCCTTCCCCGATCGTACAGAGCTTGCTGTCCCTGTAAAATTTCTCTACCGGAAAATCTTTCGTGTAGCCATAGCCACCAAATATCTGTACCGCATCTGTGCTGACTTTCACTGCCACTTCGCTGGCGTAATACTTTGCCATAGCCGCTTCCTTTGTCATAGGCAAGTGGTTGTTTTTTAAGTCGCATGCCTGGTCGATCAGTAATTCGCAGGCAGCAATTTCCGTTGCCATGTCAGCCAGTTTAAAGCTGATGCCCTGGAAATTGGCGATTGGCTGGCCAAACTGGTGGCGCTCCTTTGCATATTTAACGGAAGCTTCGTACGCTCCTTTGGCAATGCCTAAACTTAAAGCGGCAATTGAGATCCGCCCGCCATCTAATACTTTCATCGATTGTTTGAATCCGTCGCCAATCGCTCCCATCCGGTTGGCATCCGGTATGCGGCAATTATCAAATATCATTTCAGCAGTTTCACTCGCTCTCATCCCTAATTTATTCTCTTTCTTGCCCGCGCTAAAACCTGGCGTGCCCCGTTCTACAATAAAAGATGTGCAGTTATCACGTACCCTGGGTTCGCCGGTGCGACAAATTACCACGGCTACATCACCACTTTTGCCGTGGGTGATCCAATTTTTAGTACCATTCAGTATCCATTCGTCCCCATCTTGCACGGCTGTCGTTTTCATATTGCCCGCATCGCTGCCGGTATTTGGTTCCGTAAGTCCCCAGGCGCCCAAAAATTCTGCGGTAGCTAATTTAGGTAAGTATTTTTTCTTTTGCGCTTCATTGGCAAAAGTTAGAATATGCCCGGTGCAAAGCGAATTATGTGCAGCGACCGACAAGCCAATTGAACCGCATACTTTTGCAATTTCCTGGATGATGATATTGTATTCAAAATAACTTAATCCTGCTCCGCCATACTCTTCCGGCACAAGCACCCCCATCATGCCTAACTTACCTAATTCTTTAAAAATGTGTAAAGGAAATTCCTGGGTCTCATCCCATTCCATCAGGCGCGGCTTTATGTATTGATGAGCAAAATTCCTTGCAGTTTCTGCTACATGATGAGTAAGCTCATTTTGTTCAAAATTCATATTTGATGATTAATGGTACGGTGCAAAGTAAAGAAATTTAAAATGCTAACGCTTGTTAGTTTACAGTTATTATTAAATAACCCATAACGATGAATAATGCTACTTAACAGTCAAATAAGGCTCCAGTTTATTAAAAACCTCTTCCGTAACCGCCATTATTTTTTTGATGTCTGATACAGCCGAAAAATTACCATGTTGTGTGCGGTACTGACTGATCGCATTGGCAATTGCATACCGGATATAAGGCTGAGATTTCATTTCGTCAACCGTTGCGGTGTTGATATTAATTTGCCTTAATGCTGTATTACTGATCGCCAGGTGTGCTTTTATTTTTTGAAAGGTAGAATCCGGTAAACCAAATGTTTCACCTACCTGGTCTATTGCATAAAACCCACCCAGCTTATCCCTGAAATTAATTATCCTTTGTGATAATTTGCTGCCGATGCCAGGCAACGCAATAAAAACTGAAGTATCGGCTATATTTATATCAACGACCGCGATAGTATAGGCGGTCTTTTTATATTCCTTTTTCTCATATTTTATTTCTGCCGGCTCAGTTGATGGACTGGTCGCATGGACCTGGATATATGGCATCAGCCGCTGCACTTCATCTTCATGCAAGCCCCATATTTTACCGATGTCTTCCTTCTTATTAAATTTGCCTCCTTTAGATAAATAATTTTGAATGGTAGCAATTGTTTTATCCCGTATACCTAATCTTTTCCAATCAGCCGGACTGGCAGAATTAGGATCAAAATAAAACAATTCGCCTTTGGTTTGATAACTATTATCCTTTCCTGCCGATGGGGTATATTTTTTGTAATTGTATTTTCCCGGGTTCTGTTCTGTACTGTCTGCCTCCTTTATTCGAAGGGAAGCAATTGCTTTTTCAAAAACCTGGTGATCGTACGTTTTTTGCCTGATAAAATAAGGATAAAAAACAGGAAGTACCATAAAAAATGCAATAAGGAAAAGCAGTACGAGTACGCCAGTCCGCTCTCTTTTCGTAAAACTCAGGTAGCCGGCAATCAAATTTTTCCACATTGTTGAAGGGATTATCAACCAATGTAGCAATTATAACCTGCATTTTTTACGGGAAGGCGTGTTATACTTTATAAGAAATATATAAGTGAATTCGCCATTAGTAAACACTAATTGAAAGAGAGCCGCAGCCCGTCGTATGCCAATTGAAGTCCGGCCGGAAGTGTTGAATTTACATCTTCGTATTTACCCAACTGGTGACTTACATGTGTAAAATAAGCATTAGGCACTTCCAACTCCTGCACCACTGAGATCGCCTCATCCAGTGTGTAATGAGAAAGGTGCTTTTGATGCCGGAGCGCATTGATCACTACCGTATTGCTGCCCCTGATCTTTTCTTTTTCAGTATCATCGATCCTGTTTGCATCGGTGATATAGGTGAAATCGCCGAAGCGAAAACCAAAGACCGGCATGTGCAGGTGCCAAACCAAAATAGGGATCACTGGGATATCTCCAATAGAGAATGGCGACAGGTCGATAACATGTAAATTGATATCGGGGATCCCGGGATATTTTTTATCGGAAAATATATAATAAAACTCCCGTTTCAGGGCCTCCTGCGTTAATGAATTGACATATACTTCCATCGGTTTGCCGGATAGAAAAGTAAATGCTTTTACATCATCAAAACCGGCAATATGGTCCTTATGCGGGTGCGTAAATAATACGGCATCCAGTTTTTTTACCTTCTCCCGCAGCATCTGGTACCTGAAATCAGGCGTAGTATCTACCACAAAAGAGGTGTTGGCGCTTTGCACCAGGATACTGCTTCTTAATCGTTTGTCTTTTTTATCAGTGGAAGTACATACCGGGCAGTCGCAACCTATCATTGGTACACCGCTGCTGGTACCTGTGCCGAGAAATGTTATAGTTAATGGGGGGCATTGCACGGCGCAAAATTAGGGATTTTGCTGTTCAGATTATTTTTCATGGACCATGCTCATCACTTCGTCGTACATTTTCTGACTTTCATGTGTAAGAGAATCAACATTGATGTCTAACTGCGGCATCAGGTCGACGAGCGTATTTATCCTGCCTTCTGTTTGTAAAAATTTATTGAGTACCACTACCCTTTTTTCCTGCAAAATGCAGTAACCGCTTTGAAAATTACCTCTTTCATAACGGATCACGTAACCGCTTTCTTCTGCCACTTTTTCTATTTTATCCAGTATATTTTGCGTGTACTTCATTCTTTTGGAATCCTTAAGACTTTTATAGTTTTAAACCTGGTGCAACTTCCTGTTTATAGGGAACAATAAAAAATAACCTTTTCAACAAGCGTTGATAACTGTGAATAGTGTTTTAGATTGCATCCCGCTTTTTAACGGCAAAGACCAGCTTCAGGCAGGGGCAAGTCCGCCTCCTACTTGTTCGTCATCCTGATTACCGGTACGATCATTTCTTCCAGGCTTACGCCGCCATGTTGAAAAGTGTTCTTATAATAATTAACGAAATGGTTATAATTGTTGGGATAACAAAGAAATATGTCGCCTTTGGCAAATATGAAAGACGAGTTTACATTTGGCACAGGAAGTCCGGCCTCTCTTGGATTTTTAAAGGCAAGCACATCTTTGGGTTCATAATTCAAATTCCTACCGTGTTTGTAACGCAGGTTGGCAGTAGTTTGTTTATCCCCGATCACTTTGGCCGGCGTTTTTACCCGTACACTGCCATGGTCTGTTCCAACTATTACGGTCATTTTTTTATCCGCGATCTTTTTTAACGCCTGGTGAAGCGGGGAATGCTCGAACCAACTTTCAGTAATGCTCCGGTAACTGGTTTCATCCCCTGCCAGTTCTTTCAGCACTTCCATCTCCGTGCGGGCATGGCTCAGCATATCCACAAAATTATATACGATCACGTTGATGTCGTTCTGCAGCATATTGTGAATATTGTCGACCAATTTCTGTCCGTCGTGGTTATTGGTGATTTTCGTATAGGAATATTTCAGGTCTCCCTTGCCAAGGCGCTTTAACTGTGCCTTAAAAAAATCTTCTTCGAACATATTTTTACCTCCCTCCTCATCGTCATTTTTCCATTGCGCTGCAAATTGCTTTTCAATATCTACCGGCAACATACCGGCAAATATGGCATTACGAGCATACTGGGTTGCCGTAGGAAGTATGCTGTAAAAAGTTTCTTCTTCCTGGATACGAAAGCTTTCCGCAAAGATCGGCTGTATGGTTTTCCATTGATCGTACCGCAGGTTATCTATCAATACAAAAAAGAGCGGAACGCCTTTTTCGAGGTGGGGCAACACTTTAAATTTCATCAGTGTATGGCTCATAATAGGGCCGCCGGTACTTTTATCACCTACCCAGGAAGCATAATTCCTGGAGATAAATTTAAAAAACTCGGTATTGGCTTCGGTTTTTTGTGACTGGAAAACCTCCTGCATTTCCGGGCTGTCGCTTTTTTTCATTTCCAGTTCCCAATAAACCAGTTTTTTATAAATATCCATCCATTCATTATAGTCGGGGTTGCTGTTAAGCGCCATAAATAAGCTGCGAAATTCCTGCTGGTAAGCAGAAGTAGTTTTTTCAGCAACCAATCTTTTATTGTCGATTAGTTTCTTCAGGCTTAGCCATACCTGGTTAGGATTTACCGGTTTGATCAGGTAATCACTTATTTGCGACCCGATGGCTTCATCCATCAGGTTTTCAGCCTCATTCTTCGTAATCAGCACCACTGGCAGGTTGCTGTTCACTTCCTTTATCTGCTGCAGGGTTTGCAGGCCCGTAATGCCCGGCATACTTTCATCCATCAAAACCACATCTACAATATTCTTTTTTACATATTCCACGGCATCAAACCCATTTGTCTTGGTTTGAACTTCATAGCCCTTATTTTCTAAAAAAAGGATCTGGGAAGTAAGGCTTTCGATCTCATCATCTACCCAAAGTATTTTTGATATGCTCATTTGTGTGGTTTATGGTTTACTGTTATTAATCTTAATCGTCATGGTTAGTCTCCCTGCGCAGGCAGGGCAACAACTGTAAAAATAATGGTTACAATTAATTGTTTCTCGTTAGTCCTGGTATTCTTGCATCGCTTACTGCATATCGCGTTGCAATTAAGCGCTATTGATGCGTGTATCCGGTTAGCAGGTATTATTGACTAGAATTTATTACTGGTTCGGGTAGGTGGGTAATTGGTACAAATTTATATTTTTAACCCCGCGCTTATCAGCTTTATTTAGCTTTGTGCATCTTTTAACAAATAAGCGTTTGACTTAAAGGTACATATAAACGGCTGTTAATGATCATTAAACAACAACCGGCAAAGAACGATCAGCAGTGAGCAGGAAAGAACATTTAACAATAAACAGAAGCCCTGAATGTTATCCAGAAAAATAATCAATGACCCGGTTTACGGTTTTATCACCGTCGATGATGAGCTTATTTTTAAGATTATCGCGCATCCTTACTACCAGCGGCTCCGGCGCATACACCAAATGGCTATGGCGGTGCTCGTTTACCCGGGAGCAGTACATACACGACTGCTTCATTCATTAGGGGCCTATCATTTGATGTGCAATGCCTTGAGTGAATTGAAAAATAAAGGAGTCGAGATTACCAGGAGCGAGGAACAGGGCGTTAAGATTGCCATTCTGCTACACGACATTGGCCATGGGCCTTTTAGTCATGCCCTGGAAAATGTGCTCATTGAAGGGATGCACCACGAAGCGATTTCCCTGCTGCTGATGAAGGACCTCAATAAGCAATTCGACGGACAATTGCAAATGGCACTGGATATCTTCACCAATGCATATCCTAAAAAGTTTTTATACCAGCTGATCAGCGGGCAACTGGACGTAGACAGGATGGATTATCTTACCAGGGATAGTTTTTTTTCGGGCGTAAATGAAGGTGTAATAGGATACGACAGGATCCTGAAGATGCTGACCGTTCACAATGGTGAACTGATGGTAGAGGAAAAAGGCATCTATTCTATCGAAAAGTTTTTGGTTTCCCGCCGCCTGATGTATTGGCAGGTTTACCTGCACAAAACGGTTTTGTGTGCCGAGCAAATGCTTAAAAAAATAATTAAAAGGGCAAAATATATCAGGGCCGCTACCCAATTGCCGCTCAACCAATTTATCAATGAACCGGTAGAAACTGTTACGCTGGAACAATTTTGTAACCTGGATGATTATGACGTTGTTTCCGCTATCAAAGGCTGGTGTGCGCATGAAGATAAGGTCTTGTCTTTTTTAAGCAACGGCATTATCAACCGTCATCTATTAAAAATAAAATATTTTGCCGAACCGGTAAATGAGCAATTACTGCGTGAAAAAACATTGGAAGCCATGCAAAAGCTGGGGCTGGGCGAAGAGGAGGCATCATGGCTGGTGTTTACAGGCGAAGCTTCCAGCAGTACTTATAATTTTGAAAACGAACATATCCATATCCTTTTTAAAGACGGATCTGTTAAGGACATATCTGAAGTAGATGATGCGCTGATTAATCAAAACCTGAGCGGCAAGATTAAAAAATATTACATTTGTTACCTAAGATAGTCAAAACCCATGCAATTCTCCGCAACGCAAATAGCCATGATGATCAATGGGAAAGTCGATGGCAATCCCGACGCCATGGTTGCATCTTTTGGTAAAATCGAAGAAGCTATTGGCGGACAGCTTGCTTTTTTAGCCAACCCCAAATACGAAGAACATTTATACACCACCAACGCGTCCATCATTATTATTAATGAAACGCAGGAATTGAAACATCCAATCGGGGCCACACTGATACGGGTTCCGGATGCTTACACTGCTTTTGCGACCTTACTCGATAAATACCAACAGATACAAACGCAACAACTCAGGGGTATTCAGCAGCCTGCTTATATTGACGCCACTTCCAAAATAGGTGAATCCGTTTTCATCGGCGCATTTTCCTATATTGGCGAAAAGGCCATCATTGCCAATGGAGCGAAAATTTTCCCCAATGTGTATGTAGGCAACAACGCCATCGTTGGAGAAAATTCGATCATACATCCGGGCGTAAAAATTTACCATGACTGTGTAATCGGAAAAAATGTAGTGATCCATGCAGGTACCATAATCGGCAGTGACGGATTCGGCTTTGCCCCCCAGGCCGATGGAAGTTTTAAAAAAGTGCCACAAATAGGCAATGTAGTTATCGAGGATGATGTGGAGATCGGTGCCAATACTACCATTGACAGGGGCACCATAGGAAGCACGATTATAAAATCAGGCGCCAAATTAGATAACCTTTTACAGATTGCCCATAATGTGGAAATAGGCAATAACTCGGTCATTGCGGCGCAGGCTGGAATTAGTGGCAGCACAAAAGTTGGTAATAATGTAATGATTGGAGGACAAGTTGGTATTGTCGGCCACCTGGTAATTGCCGATGGCAGTAAAATAAATGCCCAAAGCGGCGTGAGCAAATCTATTAAAACGCCCAATACGGCTGTAACTGGCTCGCCTGCATTTGACTACACGGCCGCCCTCAGGAGCCAGGCGCTCGCGAGGAAATTACCTGAACTTGAAAAAAGAATCAAAGAACTGGAAGAAGCAATAAAAGAGATGAAGGATAATGTTAGCTGAATTTTATTTTCATTACTTTACAGCATTCATATCACGGGTGGCACCTTTTACAATTAAAAACATTAGCTATTCAGGAGCCTTCGCCAACCACCGGTTTTAAGTTTCGCAACAATTTGAAATACACCTGTTGTAAGACAACATTGGTATTTGTTTGCCCGGAAGTGGGTATCACATGATCTTTACCGAACTTAGTAGCTTTCACTCCCGCTCACAAATGCACCAATTGCTGCTCAATATTTAGATAATATTGCCGTTATTAATGATTGCCTGCCGATATCTAACTGATTATAAACTACAATTTTAAAAAAATTGAATTTAGGCGCGATCATTTTTACCATTACCCTGCTATTTATACAACCAGCTATAAATGCCCAATCCTTTTCTTTTTCAGGAACGGTCAGGGATGCGCATACCAAAGAGCCGGTTAGCTACGCCTCGGTATATTTTCAAAGATCAGGCATTGGTAAAACTTCTGACAGCGCCGGTAATTTCTCTTTTGCTGTCAACAATCGCATTGCCGATACATTATTAGTGAGCTATGTCGGCTATAAATTGCACAAAATACCGCTCGCAGCCATTAAAAATAACAGCCATCTTAACATTCAACTGGAAAGAGGACTGTCTGCCAATGACGTGTTTGTTAAGGTAAAACTCAATAAAGGCTTGTACCTGTGGAAAAAAATAATGAGCAAAAAGAAGCAATATAACCGGTACAACCTGCCCAACTTTGGATATGAAGCTTATAATAAACTGGAGGTCGATGTAAAAAACTTCAAGCCGGACAAAATGAAAAAGAATTTTTTGGTTAAGCCTTTTTCATTTGTTTTTGACAATATCGACAGCACTTCAGAAAGCGAGCCATTCCTGCCCGCTTATCTCATAGAAACGATGAGCGATTATGCGTACCAGAAAAATCCTAAAAAATTTGCGGAGACGATAAAAGCTACGAATACTAAGGGCTTCGCCAACGAAAGCGTCAGCAAACTGCTGGGCGTGATGAATCAAAATGTAAATATCTACGGCAATTTTATAAAAGTGATGGACAAGGATTTTATAGGGCCGTTCCATGAAAATGCAGATGCCTTCTATAATTTTTCCGTACCGGATACCCAGGTGTTGGGCGGCAAGCGGGTTTTCCATTTTGTATTCAAGCCCAAAAGATATGGCCAAAATACCTTTGAGGGGGACGCCTGGGTGGTGGCGCAAACTTTTCAAATTCAAAAGATCTCCCTTTTCCTGAGTAAGGATGCCAATATCAATTTCATTGACCGCATCAGTGTTTTCCAGGAATTTATCCCGTTGAATGACACCGTCTATTTTTTAAACAGGGATAAATTTTTCGCCGATTTCAGAGTGCTTGGAAAAAAATCGCTGACGCTGATCGGAAGAAAAACTACTTCCTACCGGGGAATCATCATCTCGAGTGATTCGTTGGAGGCTATATTTAAAGAGCAGCATATTGAAGAGCTGGTAAAAACCAATCCGGGTGTTGCCGGGCAATCAGATTCCGCCTGGAAAGGCATGCGGCATGATAGTTTATCTGTGAATGAAAAAGCCATTTATACAACTATTGATAAACTCCTCGGGATGCCCAAATTCAGGAAATTAAAAAGGACCATGGAGTTTCTCAGCGGTGGATATAAAAGGATTGGAAATATTAACATCGGCCCCTGGTTTAATTGGGTGAGCTCCAATCAGTGGGAAGGAAGGCGCTATCGTTTTGACCTGGGCACCAATACCGGCTTTCATAAAAATATCTACCTGCATGGCTACCTGGCTTATGGCATGTCAGATGAAAAATGGAAAGGCAAAGCTGAAGCTTACTGGATCGTGAACCGGAACCCAAAAAGGTTCAGGTTGCATGTTGCGTATTCAAATGACATTGACAATGGGATCAACCAGGTTGGTGAGGTGAGCCAGGACAATTTCTTTTCGCTTGCCATCCGTAAGCCCAATACTAACCGGAAGTTTTTGCAGTTAAAGGATATCCGCGCAGAAGTTTTTAATGAACTCGGCAAAGGCTTTTCTACTGAATTATTTGTGTCCAGGCGACAGTTCACCCCATTGCAGAACCTGCCTTTCAAAAATACATTTCCGGCTGATAAAGGAGAACCACTTAATAATTTTGAGGTCGCATTGCGTCTCCGGTTTGCTTATTTGGAGCGATTCGTGGAGGGCGATTTTTTCCGGTATTCCCTGGGCACAACTTACCCTACCGTGGAATTGACGCTGGCAAAAGGTGTAGCCGGGGTTTTTAAAAGCGCCTACACTTATACTAAAATGTCTCTTTCTGTGCGCGATCTTGTGAAAGTTTCACCGTATGGTTCCATCCGTTACA
Organism: Ferruginibacter sp.; assembly: GCA_039916545.1. Taxonomy (GTDB): domain Bacteria; phylum Bacteroidota; class Bacteroidia; order Chitinophagales; family Chitinophagaceae; genus Ferruginibacter. Next base: position 2,356 of record JBDSLD010000022.1, on the reverse strand, counting down.
AAGTATTTGCAGGCAGGATCAACGGCACCCTGCCCTTTACGTTACTGGAGATCCACCCGGGAAATGACATCTATTATTATAGTTCGGGCGCATACAATCTCATGAACCGGTTTGAATATTTAAGTGACCGGTATGCGGGTGTTAACCTTGAACACAATGTTGGTTCGGGCCTGTTCCGTTTTATCCCGCTTACCCGAAAACTAAAATGGAGACAATTCTGGAACATCAAAACATTGTGGGGTTCATTAAGCGGCAAAAATGCGCAATTCAATAATAACAACGCAAGTTTTTTTAAGACCCTCAATGGCAAAACTTATATCGAAGCCGGCACTGGTATCGACAATATTTTGAAAGTGTTACGGATTGATTTTATCTGGGGCATCTCTCCTAATGATCCGCCTGCCACCAAAAGCTCGAAATTTGGTATTTTCGGCAGCTTACAATTCCAGTTTTAAAAATTTGACCAGGGCATTTAACATGTGCGCTTTCAATCGATATTCCTTTACCGGCAGGGGTTCCCAGCTCACCCGGGATATTAAAAACAGTCGACCTATACATTAATAGCAGCGGCATTTAAAATTAAATATCTTTGCCAAAATTTTGAAGAAAGCATGGACGCAAATTTTAATCCTGATAAACAGCATACACTTGTTTCGGAAGTACGCATATCTGGTACGGGCCTTCACACAGGCATCGACGTAGACATGGCGCTTAAACCTGCCAACCCGGGTTTTGGCTTTCAGTTTCAACGGGTGGACCTGCCGGGTAAGCCAATCATAAAAGCAGATTGTGACCTGGTGACTGATACCTCGAGGGGAACGACCCTGGAAATCGGCGATGCCAAGGTAAGTACTGTAGAACATATACTGGCTGCGCTGGTGGGTATGGGAGTGGATAATTGCCTGATAGAAGTAAATGGTCCTGAAATTCCGATTATCGATGGAAGCAGTGAGCCTTTTGTAGAAATTATTGAGGAAACCGGGGTGATTGAACAGGATGCAGCCAAAACATGGTACAGCATCGATACAAATATTTCTTATTACGACGAAGTGAAAAGGGTAGAAATAACCGCCCTTCCCTCCACGCATTATAAGATAACCACGCTAATCGATTTTAACTCGCCGGTGTTGGGTACCCAACATGCCAGCTTAACCAGCATGAAGGATTTCAAAACAGAAATAGCGCCCTGTCGCACCTTTTGTTTTTTACATGAACTGGAAGCACTGCTTGATCATAACCTCATAAAGGGCGGAGATATTAATAATGCCATTGTAGTAGTGGATAAACCCGTAACCACCGAAGAAATGAGCCGCCTGGCAAAAGTTTTTGGCAGGGAAAAAATGGAAATAAAGAGCGAAGGCTACCTGAATAACCTCGAATTAAGATTTCCCAATGAGCCCGCACGGCACAAGTTACTGGATATTGTAGGGGACCTGGCGTTGATCGGTTATGCGGTTAAGGGCCATATCATTGCCAACCGGCCGGGGCACAGCAGCAATGTGGCTTTTGCAAAGAAGATCAAACAATACATTAAAAAAAATAAGCACACCAAGGGTATTCCTATTTATGATCCCAATCAGCCGGCGGTTTATACCACCCAGCAGATTGAAGCTACCCTGCCGCACCGCTACCCGTTTTTGTTGGTTGATAAAATAATCGACCTGACAGATAAGCAAATCGTCGGCATAAAGAATGTGACCTTCAACGAATTCTTTTTCCAGGGGCATTTTCCGGGAAATCCGGTAATGCCGGGTGTTTTACAGATCGAGGCACTGGCGCAAACCGGCGGTATCCTTTGCATCAACGCCATGCCTGAAGGAAAATATGATACTTATTTTATTAAAATTGAGAATTGTAAATTCAAGCAAAAGGTGGTTCCCGGCGACACCATGATCTTAAAGATGGAACTTATAGAGCCGATCCGCCGGGGCATATGTGTGATGAGGGGTAGTGTGTATGTAGGCAGTAAACTTTGTACGGAAGGAGATTTAACTGCACAGCTGGTAAAACGCAGTTAGCATATTAGCGCATTGACCAATTTGCTAATGAATACCCAAATTTATCGGCGTGTTCAAATACATAGTTATCTTTAACCCTTACACATTAGCACATTAGCGCGTTAGCTATTAGCTAATAATATTATCAGCTAATTAAAAAATGATTCATCCGCACACATATATTCACCCCAACGCAAAGCTTGCCACCAATGTAAAAGTTGATCCGTTCAGTGTTATTCACCAGAATGTAGAAATTGGTGACGGTACCTGGATCGGTAGTAATGTAACAATTATGGAAGGCGCAAGGATCGGTAAGAATTGTCGTATTTTTCCCGGTGCAGTGATCGCCGCCATACCAC
>JBDSLD010000021.1:0-8756 GCA_039916545.1 Ferruginibacter sp. | reverse complement strand
AATAGTAATGGATCCCAGAAATTTCATCAAAGTATTTTTTGCGCACGGTCACGATGCCGGGCTTAGCCATTCGGAAGCGGCGGAAATATTTATAAAGGATGAGCCAAGAACGGATTGGCATGATGAAACACTTTGGTTTGTCAGAGAAAAAAGAGATAAAGCCGTTCGCCAGGTGCCTGAGTGGGAGCAGCTGAGAGAATTGGCATCACAGATAAAGGACCACACCCTTTCTGATCTTCATACTTATTTAACCACCTTTGAAAAAAATGCACAGGCAAATGGGGTCACTGTACACTGGGCCGCCGATGGTGCAGAGCACAACGAGATCATCCTGAAGATCATCCGGGAAAACAAAGTACAACGGGTAGTAAAAAGCAAATCCATGCTCACCGAAGAATGTCATTTAAATCCCTTTTTGATAGGTCAGGGCATTGAGGTAGTGGATACTGACCTCGGAGAACGGATCGTGCAATTCAGGGATGAGCCCCCCAGCCATATTGTATTGCCTGCCATCCATTTGAAAAAACAAGACGTAAGCGAAACCTTTCACAAACACCTCGGCACTGAAGCGGGTAACAACGATCCACAATATTTAACGGAAGCGGCGCGCCAGCATCTCCGGGATAAATTTATCCAGTCGCAGCTGGCAATTACCGGTGTAAATTTTGCTATTGCTGAAACCGGCGGCTTTGTGGTTTGTACCAATGAAGGCAATGCAGACATGGGTGCCCATGCCGCCGATATACATATTGCCTGTATGGGCTTTGAAAAAATTATTCCTAAAGCCGAACACCTGGGTGTGTTCCTGCGCTTACTGGCCAGGAGCGCCACAGGGCAACCCGTTACCACTTATTCCAGCCATTTTTCCCGGCCACGAAAGGGGCAGCAAATGCATATTGTTATTGTTGACAATGGCCGAACAAAACAACTGGGCCGCCCCGATTTCAGGAACTCCTTAAAATGTATCCGTTGCGCCGCCTGCTTTAATACCTGTCCTGTTTACAGGAGAAGCGGCGGGCATAGTTATCATACCGCCGTCGCAGGCCCGATAGGATCCATCCTCAACCCAAACCTTGACATGAAAGCAAATGCGGATCTGCCGTTTGCCTCTACTCTTTGCGGCTCTTGCACCAATGTTTGCCCGGTTAAGATCGATATTCACGTACAATTGTGGAAGTGGCGCCAGGTGCTTACAAATGAAGGATATACTGGTACCGGCAAAAAGGTAGCCATGAATGGGATGGCATTCGTGTTATCGCACCCGGCGATCTATCGCATAGCGGGCCGGGCCGGTAGATGGGTAATGCGTGTTTTCCCTTTTATTGCTAACAATAAAAAATTGAACCCCTGGTACAAGCAAAGAGAAATGCCCGCCTCGCCCAAACAAAGTTTCCGTGATTGGTACATAAAAAATAAGAAATGAGTTCGAGAGATAAAATATTGCAAGCCATTTCTGTTAATAAACCCGGCTTTATTGAGCCTCCGGTAATGCATATTGAAAGATCGCTGGTGGAGCCGGACGCGGCAATTCAACAATTTATTACAACATTGGAAAGTATCGGCGGCAAAGTCTTACTTGTTCAGGGTATTGATAGTATCCGCGAAGGGCTGGAAGGCTCCCGGAAAAGTAGTGAATATATTGTAAATACGATCCCGGAATTAGGAGAAGTTAACAATGAAATAAGTTCTGTTATGCTTGCCGGCTCATTGGAACCGGTGTTTAAAACTTATATCGAAGCTACCCTTGGAGTGGCTGAAAACGGCGCCGTTTGGTTGTACGAAAGCCAAATTAAAAATCGATTGCTGCCCTTTATTTGTCAGCACCTGGTCATTTGCCTGGATGTAAAAAAAGTTGTGCCTACCATGCATGAAGCCTACCAGCAAATCGATGTGGCCAGGGAAGGATATGGCGTTTTTTTAGCCGGTCCCTCTAAAACGGCGGATATTGAGCAATCCCTGGTAATCGGCGCGCACGGCGCAAGAAGTTTGCTGGTATATTTAATTGATACGGTTGCTGCCGATTAAAGAGCAGCTTTATAATTTCCTTTTATTTGGGCTCGCGACCAACTCTTCGTCGGGGCAGAAATACCTGGTTGAATGTCTTCATTTTAAATGTTCTGCCTGCCAGTGGTTCTATTAGGCTGCAATTACCATGCGTTAAGCTATTCTACCTTTTTATTTAGTATTTTTAACTCTTTGCCAGATTGTTAAATCATCTTATTAATATTGCTGTATGAAAAGATATTGCCTTGCCTGCGATTTAAAAGACGATGAGGTCCTTATACAGGAATACGAAACTTACCATAAAGCTGTATGGCCCGAAATTTTAGAAAGTATTACTGGCGCAGGGGTTGAGGTAATGGACATATACCGGGTAGGCAACCGCCTTTTCATGATCATGGAAGTGAATGATGAATTCAGTTTTGAAAAGAAGGCCCAATCAGATGCGTCTAACCCGGTAGTAGTTAAGTGGGAACAAATGCTTTGGAAGTACCAGCAGGCATTACCGGTGGCAAAGAATGGTGAAAAATGGATGTTGATGGAACAGATATTCGGGTTGGATAAATAAATCAATAACCAGGTATAGCGCATTAAAGGAATTTGATTAAGATAAAAGAATTGGAAAAAATAGAAATAATGTTTGATCTAACAAATAAAATAGCCGTTATCACGGGATCTGCCAGCGGTATTGGCAAGGCAGTTGCAGGCGTATTCGCCAAACAGGGAGCAATCGTTCATCTACTGGATATGAACGAGGCTGGGTTAACAACAACAACCGGAGAAATAACAGAACAGGGCGGCAATGCTCAATTTCACCTGGCAGATGTTACCAGCCAGGCAGGTATCAAATCCCTTTTTGAAGAGATCGGCCAAATTGATATATTGGTAAATTGTGCGGGTATTTCAAATATTGGCAAGGCCGATAATACTTCAGAAGAAGACTTCGACAAAGTCTATACGGTCAATGTAAAAGGAATATATAATTGCCTGCACGAAGCTATTCCGCTGATGAAAGACAAAAAAAGCGGCGTCATTATCAACCTCGCCTCTGTTGCAAATAATGTTGGTCTCACTGACAGGTTTGCTTACAGTATGAGTAAGGGCGCCGTGTTGGGCATGACATTGTCAGTTGCAAAAGATTATATCAACGACGGTATCCGCTGCAATTGTATTTCACCCGCGCGGGTGCATACGCCTTTCGTCGATAATTTCCTTGCGAAAAATTACCCGGGCAAGGAGCAGGAAATGTTTGATAAATTATCTAAGACACAACCCATCGGGCGAATGGCCAAACCGGTAGAAATAGCGCACCTGGTATTGTATCTTTGCTCTGATGAAGCCTCATTTATTACAGGATGCGACTACCCGATCGATGGTGGGTTTATAAAGTTAAATACACCGTAATATTGGTGAAACGCTAATGGCAAATGGTGAAAAGCTTGGACGATAACTATTTGCAGGCCTCATTAAACTTTATCATCATAATATAAAATCACTTCTCAACTAAAAAAATAAAAATGAAACTGATTCGGTTTGGAGAAATTAACAAAGAAAAGCCTGGTATTTCCGTAGATGGTGTCAATTATGATGTATCAGGTTTTATCAAAGATTATGATGAAGCATTTTTTGCCGGAGACGGGTTGTTGCAATTGGCGGAAATAGTGGAGCAAAATAAAACATCATTGCCAACAATTGAAGACAGCGTAAGGCTCGGATCACCAGTGGCACGGCCTTCAAAGATCATTTGCATCGGTTTGAATTATGCCGATCATGCAATCGAAACCAAAGCTACGCCACCCACAGAACCAGTGATTTTTATGAAAGCCACCACAGCCATGGTGGGGCCTTTTGATGATGTTGTAATTCCAAAAGACTCAGTTAAGACAGACTGGGAAGTAGAACTGGCCGTTGTGATTGCGAAAAAAGCAAGTTATGTAGAAGAAGCGGAGGCCATGGAGTACGTTGCCGGCTATTGCCTGCACAATGATATCAGCGAAAGAGAATTTCAATTGGAAAAGGGCGGCACCTGGGATAAAGGAAAAGGCTGCGACACTTTTGCGCCATTAGGTCCCTGGCTGGTAACCAAAGATGAGATCGCGGATATTGATAAGACAAATCTTTGGTTAAAAGTAAATGGGCAGCAAATGCAAAACGGCACTACGTCAAATTTAATTTTCAATATTCCTGTGTTGGTCTCTTATGTAAGCAGGTTCATGACCTTATTGCCGGGCGATATTATTTCAACGGGCACACCCGCCGGCGTAGGGCTTGGGTTTAATCCACCTGTTTACCTCAAGGCCGGGGATGTTATGGAACTGGGTATCGATGGCCTCGGAAGCAGCAGGCAAAAATGCGTGGCTTATGCAAAGGATTGATGCACACCAGCATTTCTGGCAATTCGATCCGGTACGCGATAGTTGGATCAACGATGAGATGGCGGTGATTCAAAAAGATTTTTTGCCAACAGATATTGAGCCGGTTTTACAACAAAATAATATAGCTGGTTGTGTAACGGTGCAGAGCGACCAGTCAGAAACAGAAAATGAATTTCAACTAAACAATGCCGGCAATTTCGATTTTATAAAAGGTGTCGTCGGCTGGGTCAACCTGCAGTCGGAAGACATTGAGGACCGGTTGGCTTATTACAGTTCTTATAAAAAAATGAAAGGTTTTCGTCATGTATTGCAAGGCGAGGCAGATAGGGCGCTGATGCTAAAGCCTGCATTTATGAATGGCATTGCCAAGTTGCAGCAATTTAGGTTTACTTACGATATACTTATTTTCCCGGATCAATTGAAATACGCAACCGAATTGGTTGCTGCTTTTCCTGGTCAAAAATTTGTGCTTGATCATATTGCAAAACCGGTTATCAAAGAACACGAAATTGTTGACTGGAAAAGAGATATTTCGGCATTGGCAAAATATCAAAATTGCCATTGTAAAATATCCGGTATGGTGACAGAAGCAGACTGGAAAAACTGGAAAAAAGAAGATTTCAATCCATACCTGGATACGGTGGTAAACGCATTTGGAACGGATCGTATCATGTTTGGTTCCGACTGGCCCGTTTGCCTGGTGGCGGCTTCTTATGCTAAAATGCTGGCGGTTGTAACTGATTATTTTTCTTCTTTTACTAATAATGAGCAGGAAAAATTTTTCGGATCGAATGCCATTGAATTTTATAATCTTTAAAATAGCGATATGGATCTTGATTTAAAAGACAAAGTGATCATTGTAAGCGGTGGCGCCAAAGGAATTGGTGAAGGTATTGTAAAACTATTGGCGGCCGAAGGTGCAATACCCGTGATCATCGGGAGAAATGAGACCGATAATATTAATACGGTCAATGAAGTTGAAGCGGCCGGGGGAAAGGCATTGCAAATAGTTGCAGAATTATCTGACCCAGCTCAATGTGAAGAAGCGGTAAAGGCGGCTGTTGCAAAATACGGCCGGATAGATGGTCTCGTAAATAACGCGGGTGTAAATGATGGGATTGGCCTGGAAAATGGCAATTACGAAAATTTTATAGCATCCTTGCACAAGAACCTGGTCCATTATTATTTGTTGGCGCACTACGCATTGCCCGCATTAAAAAGTTCAAAAGGCGCCATCGTCAATATATCTTCCAAGACTGCTGATACCGGCCAGGGAAATACTTCAGCTTATGCTGCGTCCAATGGAGGCCGCAATGCCTTAACCAGGGAATGGGCGGTAGAATTATTGAAATATGGCATCCGTGTTAATGCAGTGGTAGTTGCCGAATGCTACACGCCGCTCTACGAAAAATGGATAAAAACTTTGCCTGATCCTGAACAGAAACTAAAGGAAATAGAATTGAAGATACCTTTAGAAAATCGTATGACCACCGCCGAAGAAATTGCAAATACGGTTGCATTTCTGTTATCGCGCAGGTCGAGCCATACAACCGGGCAATTGTTGTATGTAGACGGAGGTTACGTACATTTGGACAGGGCTTTAGCGAACGCTTGAATGAACCGGATGAGTCACGCTTTGGGGGTGACTCATCCGGTTCATTGATATATTTTAAACTCATAACTACACTTTAATGAAACATTTCTTCAAGCTCATTTTATTGCTGCCGGTTATTTTGCTGGGCTTTCGCAATCCACCTAAAAAGATAAAAGTCCTTTTCTTTGGCGATTCAATTACGCAGGCAGGTGTGCAGCCCGGCGGCTATATTGTAAAAATGGATAGTATCATTAAGCAATCACATTTACCGGATTCGATCGAGGTGATGGGAGCAGGAATTGGTGGTAATAAAGTGTACGATCTCTACCTGAGAATGGAAGAAGATGTCTTAAAGAAAAATCCGGACGTGGTGATAATTTATGTAGGCATCAATGATGTTTGGCATAAATCGAGTTTTGGTACCGGCACTGATCCTGAAAAATTTGAAAAATTTTACCGCGCGATTATAAAAAAATTGCAGGAAAAGAATATTAAAGTGATCGTATGCACCCCATCCGTAATCGGCGAGCGCAACGATAATTCCAATTCACAGGATGGCGACCTGAACCAATACAGCAACATCATCCGGTCCATCGCAAAGGACCTTGCCTTACCGGTATGCGATCTGCGAAAGGCTTTTTCAGATTATCTAAAAGCCAATAATGCAGCCAATGCGGAAAAGGGAATTTTGACCTCAGACAGGGTTCACCTCAATGAAAAAGGTAATTTATTTGTCGCGGGAGAAATGTGGAAAGTGATTCAAAACGTGGTAAAATAAATCTCAATTTTATGAAACAACAGGTTTTAAAAGTCCATAAAGATGACAATGTGTTGGTGGCCTTAACCAACCTGTCGAAAGGTGCTGCCATTGTGTTTGAAGATGAAACATACATTTTGCAGGAAGATATAAAGGCAAAGCATAAATTTTTTACAAAAGATCTGCAGCCCGGCGATAAAGTTATTATGTACGGAGTAACGGTGGGAACCGCTCAGTCATATATTCCAGGAGGAGGATGGATGTCGACCGCTAATGTCAGGCATGCAGCTGACCCTTATGCCTGGCGGCATGTAGATTATCATTGGTCGCCGCCGGATGTATCGAAATTTGCAGGAAGGACTTTTAATGGCTACCACCGGAGTAATGGCGAAGTTGGTACAGCAAATTACTGGTTGTTCATCCCCACTGTTTTTTGCGAAAACAGGAACCTCGATGTAATCCGGGAGGCTTTGCACAACGAGCTTGGTTATGCGGTAACGGACAAGTATAAACGCTACACGCACCAGTTGATGGAAGCTTTTAAAAAAGGAGAAAATATTGAATCGGTGAACCTGTTTGAATCGCCTGTCCATGGGCCTGCCGTACGCCCGTTTAAAAATGTAGACGGTATCAAATTTTTAAATCACCAGGGAGGTTGTGGCGGTACCCGCCAGGATGCTGCTACATTAAGTAAGTTATTGGCTGCTTATGCCAATCATCCAAATGTGGCCGGTATCACATTATTGAGCCTGGGCTGCCAGAATTTACAGGTGCCTGATTTTGTCAATGACCTGAAAGTACTCAATCCGGGATTTGATAAACCACTATGCATTTTCGAGCAACAACAATCACAAAGTGAGGAACAATTGATTGCAGATGCCATCAAAAAAACTTTTGAAGGCCTAATAGAAATAAATAGAATTGAAAGGAAACCGGCACCTCTTGATAAGTTATGTATTGGTGTAAAATGCGGTGGCAGTGATGGATTTAGCGGGATATCCGCTAACCCGGCAGTTGGCTACACCAGCGACCTGGTAGTCGCGCTAGGTGGTAAAATATTACTGGCAGAATTTCCTGAATTGTGCGGTGCCGAACAGAATCTGCTCGATCGTACAAAGGATGAACAAATAGCAGGCAAGTTTGTCCGGCTCATGCAGGCATACAATGATTCTGCATTACTGGTAGGATCAGGTTTTCACATGAACCCATCGCCTGGAAATATAAAAGACGGTTTGATTACTGACGCTATCAAAAGTAACGGGGCGGCAAAAAAGGGTGGTAGTTCACCTGTGGTAGATGTATTGGATTATACGGAGCCTGCCACTAAACCCGGACTTAGTTTGGTATGTACGCCGGGCAATGATGTGGAAGCCACTACCGGCAAGGCGGCCAGCGGTGCAACATTAATTTTATTTACTACCGGGTTGGGAACACCGACCGGAAATCCTGTTTGTCCGACCATTAAAGTATCTACCAATAGTAACCTTACCAAACGCATGAATGATATCATTGATATCGATACAGGCGCGATAATAGAAGGGGAAAAAACAATTGAGCAAATGGGTGAAGACATATTGGAATATTGCATTAAAGCGGCCAGCGGGGAAATAATACCGAAGGCCGTGTTATTGAACCAGGACGATTTTATTCCATGGAAGCGTGGAGTAAGTTTGTAATTTAATTGCCAGTTTTTTTTAAGCAGGCGCACGTTACTTTTGGATACCGATTGATGTGGTTCCCTAATTCCCTCGACAAAAATCTTACATGAAAAAATTCCTGGACGAAAATTTTTTACTGCATAGCAGGGCCGGGCAGGACCTTTACCACAGGTTTGCAAAAGAAATGCCCATCATCGATTACCACAATCATTTACCGGCTGACCAGATTGCCAATGATATTAATTTTGAGAACATTACCCAGGCCTGGTTGTATGGCGATCATTATAAATGGCGGGCCATGCGCACCAATGGGGTCGGAGAAAAATACATAACCGGCGACGCTACGGATTACGAAAAGTTTGAGCAATGGG
>JBDSLD010000020.1:0-2544 GCA_039916545.1 Ferruginibacter sp. | reverse complement strand
ATAAAAATGCCAGGCAATTGGCCTGGCGTTTTTAAAATTCAGTATAGAATTATTTCAACTTACTCTGTACCATTTTCACCATTGCTACATGAGATTCAACTACCGGTATCGCACCTGTTACAATCTTTTTAAGATCAGCATCTGTTACATCGGCCTGTGCCTTTTTCAATTTTTCAAGCAATGCATTATGATCATCCATCATTTTATCAACCCATGCTTTATCCCATCCAGCACCGGTTTTATCATTGATAGTTATTGTATTTGCTGTATCCAGTAAAGGCTTGGCGTAAGTAGGTTTTTTAGACATGAATTCATCTACGGCTGCTCCAAGTTTCTTGTGATCTTTTATCATCATAGCAGCGTGTTCTTTGATATCTTTTATTGAACCCTGGGCCATGCCTGCTTTAAGCCAAATAAGTTCTTTTGCATTTGCAGGAATTGCGAAATTCAAAAAATCCTGTTCCGGGCTGGAAGCAGTTGATGACATCACAGTACTGGACGTGTCATTTAAATGGGAAGTATCCATAGCAGCCATTTTATCACTATTGTTAGTATCTACTGTACTTGCAGTACTAGTTGTATCACCATTGTTGCAGGAATATAGGGTGGCGGCTGCAAAAAGGACTGTAAATGTTTTAATGGAAAGTTTCATATTATAAAATTTAATTAAAAATAAAAATCGCTATGGTACCAGTTTGAAAATTCTATGCCATTTAAAATTTACACTTATTATGCTTAAGTTGTAGAATTACTACCCCATTTCGGTGTAACCAATCATACACATTTTTTGAAAAAGTGATGAACTGTAAGACTTCAACCAGTAATATTTTAATATTCTTGACTATCAGCAGGTAAAATAAGCACGGTGTTGATATATGGCAGCAAATTATTGGGCATTACCGAAACCAACGACAAATCAGTTCAATACCATTTCATTCTATGCCGATAACCAGGCCTGTAACAAAGATATTGATTGAAACAGCCGGTTAATTGAACGCCTACGGCACCAAAACAAATTTATATAAAACCTTAAAACCTGTAAACGAAGAAAGCTGGCGTGCAACGAAGGAATACCCAGTTTCGATGGGCCGGCAATTGATAAATAATACTTGTACAGCATTTAAGAAAATGCCCTTTTATGCGTTTAGCGTTTATCTTTATACCCTATATTTATTATCAGTATTTATTCTTACAATAAAAGTTTATGAAAAAAAGTTTATTCGTTAGTTCGGTTTTATTTTTACTATTAGGTGCTTTGAGAGCGCAAAATAAAAATGAGTCCAATTTTAAAAGATTTGGCTTCAGGGCGGGCGTAAATTTTTCGCATGTAAATTTCGCAAAAGGAGTGCCTCCTCCTGTGGTTCCCATTGAAACAAATTGGAAGGCAGGAATAAATATTGGCTTTTTGATGATGGTGAAGATTGCCGATGACTTGTATTTTCAACCGGAGTATGCTTACTCCCAAATGGGCGGCAAAGTAAAAAATTCAGATTCTGCTTACACCCTGAATTATTTTTCAATGCCGCTGTTACTGAAATACCAGGTTCATGAAAAATTTTCATTAATGGTAGGGCCGCAGTTCGACCTACTGATTAACGCAAAAAAAAATGTTAAAGGCAATTCCATCAACATTACTCATGATACTGAAGAACGCAGCCTGGCGGCAGTTGCCGGAGTGGAGTATCACCTAACAAGTACATTTTCAATATGCGCCAGGTATATGTTAGGCTTCAATCATATTGGTTTAGGCCAGCGCTCCGATGTACAGGAATTCAAGTACGAAACAGCGCAGTTAATGGCTTGCGTCAGATTTTGAAAAAGGAAATGAAAGTAATCCGCAGGAACATTCGAAAAATGGGAAAACATCTTACAACTTTACAATAAGATGTTGCAACATGAGTATTCGACAATTGCGGTGCTAACCGTACTTATGTGCTTATCAAAGAAAATGGAAAACCGGCGCCATCATCGAAGCCAAAAAACTTAAGCTGGAGAGAAATTAGTTTTATTATTTTATTGCTGGAAAAGTTTACACTGTTATTGATAATATAAAAGCTGCAACTTTGTAATACCGCATCCATCATCGTGAGATCGTGGGCAGATATCTCTTCCATTTTAATAACATGTACACACTTATGGGTGAAGGACCAGCCGAAAATGTAATAACTGCTGTTAATCGGATTGATTGCCAAAGTAGACATTCCCCGCATTCACCTTTCCGTTGATAATTGCATGCGAACTTTCTACATGGTATTGAGTTCCGGAGACACCCGCCGATTCACCAAAAAGATTGCCGATGGAGGGAAATTCGGATTCTATGAAAATATTTCCCGCAGAAATCAAATATCTTTTGCCACCTGCCTTCTGTTCACTGTATCGGAAAAATGATCAATAATATATTATGGAACTGAAGAGCAACGTATGCACCCGACGAGTACCCTTCTTGTTAAGTTATAAATAAGCTGGAGTTTTGCAAAAAGACATTTTATGCAGAACAAAACTGAGCATCGTATTCAGATGCTTGAGGTGATCCTCCGCTGGAAA
>JBDSLD010000019.1:0-3519 GCA_039916545.1 Ferruginibacter sp. | reverse complement strand
AATACCAGGCTCCAACCCTCCATCAATCTGTATCACAAATTAGGTTTTCAAAAAGTAACCGGCCGGCCAACACCATACGAGCGTTGTAATATCCAGATGGAGCTTAGTATTTAGTGCTGAGTATAGTATTGGATATTCAAATTAGAAACTTATCAGAGCCACCAAGTATTCAAGACAAGGCACGCAGTATCCAGCATCCAAGTATCCGGTATCCAGGTATCAGCATCCAAGTATCCAGCATCTAAGTATCCAGGTATCAGCATCCAAGTATCCAGTATCCCAGTATCCAGTATCCAGGTATCCAATATCCAGGTATCAGCATTCAAGTATCCAGCACCCCCTCCCATCAATACACAATTCTTTAAAAAAGTTGTTTTATTTACATATTCCCGGCTGTATTGAGATTAAAAGATTAGATTACAGCAATTTTTAAATTTTATAACCGTTACGATATCCGGGACCGTACATGTTCACCAGGAAGATTTAGCCTTATAAAAGAAATATCCAGGAAATTAGTCGACTTAATTAAAATAAAATATATTTGTCTGATACCTTTTATTAATTTGTACAATTTGCACTTGATAAAAGAATATCCCTGAAACGTTTAGTCACCTGCCTGGCAGTTATCTATCCTTTTTCTGAAATACCTTCCCTGAAATTTTTTAATTGATCAAAAGCATTGCACTGTTGTAAAGCAGCCAATTTTTGCTGCTTAATAACAAGGTTTAGTCAGTCGTTTCGCACAAAATTTATAACCCGGGCGAAAAAGCTTTTTTTAATGCCACTTGAAGGAATGGCAAAATTGGTTTGACGAGCCGGATTGAATTCAAGTCGCACAGTATTTTCATTTTTACATAACTGTTATCTTGCTAATGTAAGGTGATTACAATTTAAAATCAACAATATGCCTTTCTTGGACCATGTATTGCAAGTGCCTTCCTACGGATGGAAAGATGAACAGGGGAATTTAATAAAACCATCAGTAAAACAAATCTTAAAAGAATTTTTTTCAAGACTTAATATATTTGACAACCGCAGAAACTGGTTGCCATTTTTTAGCTGGCTCAAGGTATTGTGCCTGGTTCCATTTTTTATAGTGTTCCTGGTTTACTTTCTTAACATCTGGACCTTCCTGGCCGGATTTATTTACAGCATGGTCATCCTGGGTACACACGGCACCATCTGGCACCACCGTTATTGCACACACGGCGCTTATAAATTCAGGAACAAATTCTGGCGTTTTTTTACACAGCACCTCACCATCAGTATAATCCCGGAAGAGATATATGTGATTTCGCATCATGTTCATCACTCAAAGTCTGACCGCCCCGGTGATCCTTACAATGCACAGGCCGGCTTTCTATACTGTTTTTTAGCAGATGTAAACCACCAGCCGATTGCTAAAAACTTAAATGAAGCGGATTACAACCGCGTCACCATGCTCATGAAGCATACCGGCGTAAAAGGAAATACTTACAAACAATACCAGTACTGGGGCTCTTACGTTAATCCCTTGGGCTCAGTAATTACCTGGGTGCTTAGCTGGTCATTCTGGTACCTGGCTTTTTACCTGTTAGGCGGGCATATGCTGGCCTGCAGCTTATTTGGGGCCGCCGCATTTTGGGCAGTTGGCGTTCGTACTTTTAATTATGAGGGCCATGCAAAAGGAGAGGATAAGCAGCAGGAAGGCACTGATTATAACCACAAGGACAAATCGATTAACCAGTTGTGGCCGGGGCTCGTGGCAGGCGAATGGCACAATAACCATCATTTATTTCCAAAAAGTGCAAGAAGTGGCTTTAAGCCGCACCAGGTTGACCTTGCGTGGTACTACATTAAATTTATGAGCATATTGGGCGCAGTGAGCCAGTACAAAGATTACAAGAAACAATTTTACGAGCAATATTACCTTCCTTCCAGAAGTAATAAGAATGTAAGAAAACTTCTCAAGCCAATATTGACGCGTTTACAATTGAATAAAAATGTCCGTCCCAGTTAGGTATTTTTTTATATTTACGCATTTTTTAACAATGCTGCAGTTACTATAAATTTTACCGTTAAGATACAGCCCTCTCCGCGTGCAGACACAAATTCGGCAGTTCCCCCGTAAGCAGCGGCCCTGCTTATGATATTGTCTACACCAATGCCTTTCCTTTTTTCAGTTGTGTTAAAACCGATGCCGTTATCTGTAATACAGAGGATGACATTTTTTTTATTTTGAGAGAGGCTGATTGTCACCTTCTTAGCCTGGGCGTGCTTTAAAATGTTATTCAGTTGTTCCTGCACTATGCGGAAAACGTTTAGTTTGAACTTATCATTTACCCTGTTTTCTATAAAGCTATCCAGGGTAGAAAATATTTTTACCGGGTTTACCTCCATGAAGTCGCTCGCGATTTTCTCAATGGCTTCGCAGAGGCCGATGTTTTTGACGATATCGGTAGTCATCCCTTTGGTTAATCTCCTTATTTCTTCAATGGCGGTAATGGTGTACTCAGTCGAACGGCTCAGGTATAATTTGCTTTGCTCCCCACCTCTTTTTGCGAGTTCAAGGTAAAGCCTGGAGGCTCCGAGCAACTGGTTAATGTTATCATGCAATTCTTTCCCGATATCAGACCTTTCCGTGTATTTTGCGTCTTCCGCCGCTTCTGCGATCTGCTTTTCTTTTAACTTGATTTCCTGTTCGAGTCTTTCTTCCAATACTTTTTGTTTGCTGATATCATGGATGGATCCCATCATACGGTAAGCTTTTCCTTCCGGGTTCCTCAGCACGATTCCTTTATTCAATACATTGGCGACCGTACCGTCGGCCTTTAAAAAACGATAATCGGCTTTCCATTCCGATTCGGATGTAGCGACCAACCTGGTATATTTTTTTAATATCCTGGCCTTGTCATCAGGATGAATGTGACTGGCCCAATCTTTTTCAAGGGTCATACCGGCAGCTGTTTTGTAACCAAATTCTTTTTCAAAAGCATCACTAACTATTAGTGTATTGGCTTCGAGGTCAGCATCGTACAGCACATCGGTAGAAGAATTGAAAATAAGGTTAAAACTCTCCTTAAAATCCGTAAGTAATTTTCCTTTGGTAGCTATTTCCTGCTCAAGTCTTTCTTCCAACACCTTTTGCTTGCTTATATCCTGGATAGCGCCGATCATGCGGAGCGCTTTTCCATTTGTATTCCTGATGATTGTTGCCCGGTTAAATATTTTAGCCACCGTGCAATCCGCCTTTATAAAACGGTAGACATGTTCCCACCTGGTTTCAGAGGAGGCGATGGCATCCTGCAGGCTTTTTTCAACTATTTCTTTGTCATCCGGGTAGATGTAAATATTCCAGTCGGCTATGATTCCTTTATTGTTGTAAATGGTATGACCAAACATTTCTTTAAACCCTTCACCGATTGATCCTTCATTGGTTAGGAGGTTCCAGTCCCAGATCACATCAAAAGAAAGTTTGGCGGCCACCGTGAATATTTCGCCCAAATTTTCCTGCAGGGTGATCTGCTCTTCCAGTTTTTT
>JBDSLD010000018.1:0-26281 GCA_039916545.1 Ferruginibacter sp. | reverse complement strand
TTTATACCATTATTCCAATTGGTTTATTTGTGTCTTATACCTGGGCCGAGCCGCCGTCTACAAATAGCTCGCTGCCATTCACATAACTGCTTTCCGCGGAAGCAAGGAACAAAGCAACGTTGGCTATTTCTTCAGGAAGTCCAAGTCTGCCCAGCGGTGTCGCCGCGCTCATAACCTTTACCATTTCAAGATTCTGTTCTTCAGATGCGGCCAGGCCATGCAATCCAGGTGTTGAAGTAGAACCTGGCACCAACACATTTACACGAATGCCCCGGTGTGCAAGGTCAAGTATCCATGTGCGTGCAAAGCTGCGAATCGCAGCCTTGCTGGCACTGTACACGCTGAAAGCCCTTGTTCCCGAGGTAGCAGCGGTTGAGCCTGTCAGTATGATTGAACTACCGTCCGACAGCAATGAAAGCGCTTTCTGCACAGTGAATAAAGTTCCCTTAACGTTGGTGTTAAAAGTGCGGTCATAATGATCTTCAGTAATGTCTTCAAGCGCCATAAACTCACCCCCGCCTGCATTTGCCACCAGCACATCAATGGTACCGGCTTTTTGCTTTACTAATTCATACAGGTGATCCAAATCAGCCAGGTTGGACACATCTCCACTAATACCGAATGTGTTGCCCCCAACCTCCTTCACGGCTTTGTCGAGTTCCGCTTGTCTGCGCCCGGTAATAAAAAGGGTGGCGCCTTCACGTGCAAAAAGCTTTGCTATCGCAAGCCCGATCCCGCTGTTTGCGCCGGTAACTACTGCGACCTTTCCCTGAAGCCTACCCGATCTGTTTTGGTCTGCCGCACCAGAATTACCTGGTGAAGGCTTGTTGTCATTTTTTAAAGACATATTTTTATTTTTAGTTTCTTATTGATGGATGCCGCGATTTACAGATTTATCCTGCAGGTTATCACCTGTGCCCGGTGTCATTACCGACTATAAATTCCGGTCAAACCGTTCACCAACTTCCTTTGTTTTTTGTGCGATCATATCAGGTGTCAATATTCCTTTTTGCAGCAGGCAGTTGGAGGCTGATATGATCCACTTTTCGTAATAGGTTAACTTCCCGGCAAGGTCTGTTCCAAGGTTCTCCGTGCCCCGGCGCTTCTCTTCTGTGTTAACAATTTTGTGATAATCCAATACATCCAGTAAAGCATGGCAGCGTTTTTCCCATGGAAATAATGGCCGCTCAGTAATTGATATTTTATCGTCGCAGGTCTTACCCCCAATATCGTTCGGCAGGTGTTTAATAAAAATTTCTGTGTCTGGCATGATGCTATATTTATATGATGATTAATTTGAGTTCCTTTATTATACCTGCAGCACTTTTACACCGATCATAGCGTCCCTGGTGACGAGCGCCTCCAATTGCTTTTCTGAATATCTTTCTGTGCCTTTTGGTCGAAGGGGCAACACCATATAACGGAGGTTAGCAGTAGAATCGTTCACACATATTTCCATGTTTTCCGGGATCACGGTGCCAAATTCAGCCAGTACCACCCGTGGTTCGTATACCGTCCTGGACCTGTATTCCTTACTCTTATACCAGTCCGGAGGCAGGCCTAAAACAGCTCTCGGGTAGCAGGAACACAAGGTGCAAACGACGACATGATGTACGTGGTCAGTATTTTCCAGCACGGTGAATTCTGTGTCATCGTAAATGGTAATGCCCATCTCTCCTGCCGCGGCTATGCCGTTATCCAGCAACCTTTTTTTAAAATCCGGATCTACCCAGGCACGGGCAACCAATTTTGAACCAAGCGCAGGTGTACGGCTATCCAGTAACTCAATCTGTTCACGTATCTCATCAGGGCCAATCAGCCCCCTTTCAATCAACAACTCGCGGATACTTGTTTCTAATATTTCATAATATCCAGGCTTTTCTTCATGAACGATCGGCGCATGATCATCATGGTGGTGGGTGTGTTCATTACTCATTGGTTGATATTTTTAAAGGTTCAAGCCAGGGTTCAAAAATCTCGATTTCCAGCCGGTCATTTTTATCACCCTGGTACCCGGGCCATAATTTTTTTTGATCAATACTTACCAGGTAAAACCATAGTTTACCCCCGGCATTTTTTCCAAAAGCTTCCTCTTCAGGATTAATGTATCGGCCAAGCACCCGAACGATCTCAACCTGCTTTCCCCGCATGTACATTGGTACCCGGTAGTGGCCGATGGGATAGCGAACGGATACATTGGCGATATCTCCCACTTTATACTTTGCCGGGCTATGATCTACAACTACCATAGTGCAAAAATTTTAATGGTTTTGAATAAATAATTTCAATGTAAAATTAAAAGCCAGGGATTTGCAGGGCAATGTAAATGTGACGGCAATAATTGTATATCTACCGGCTGGTAAAAGAGTTTGGTATTATTACAGGATTTGTTTTATAGGCATATCGGCAGGGTGTAAAAGGTGAATTGCAATTAGCGTTAGGCATATTATCTGCAAGTCTGAATAATTTTTACCCTGCTTTCTTTTTTTCTTGATAAAAAAATAAACAAAAAAATCAAGGCTGCAACTAAAAAGGCTGAAAAATAAATCCTTTAGCTAAAATCAAGCCTGCCTGACTGCGTCAAGCAGACAGGGAACTCGCCAGATATACCTCAATAATTTAACAACGATGCCGGCTCAGACAGCCTTGATTTCTTAACGCCCAATGATTTATTTTTCTAGCACTTTTTAGTTGAGGCCAACCGCAACGAATAACTGTATTTTATATGTATAGTCATTATTTTAACTGTTGCAGTATAAAAAGCCGACTAAATAAGGAGGCTTTATTTACAAAAATTATTTTATCAAAAAAGATGAATTTCAGGAAGCTGCATTTTCCACAATTTACAGGCACTGCAAGTAATTTACAGCAGTACTGGTACAACCCGCTACATTGATATATTAAAGCCATAAAGCGATATATCCTTACGCTATTGCTAAACAGCGAAATGTCGCCAGCACCATTTTCAAAAAATAATCATAACCTATTGAACAACAAATGTTTAAAACTGGCATTTCTTTTGAAAATACTATGTTACATTCTATATTACTGTCTGCTGGAAAACAACAATTTTATTTTTGATTCTTCATACTCTCCATAGGAAACATATAAGTCTACTAACCTTTAAAAATATAAGAACATGCAAACATCAGTATTAACAAATACCATATATCAAAATGAGTACTTGTCAAACAGCAAGGCGCTATTTTTAAATGGGTACCACGTCATTCAATTCCTAACAATTTATCAAGGCAAAAACGAATCAATCTGCCCGGAAGAAAACGTGTTGATTTTTGTTATCGGGGGAGCATTAAAGATGTATTGTGGTAAAATGGAATATGAGGTGAATAAAAATAACATGGCTTTTATTAAGAAAAATGTTTTGTTGGAATTGCAGGCGTTTGCTTCTTCTGATTCTGCAGTGAAGTCGGAATATATTATATTCTCTTTGAAAAATGATTTGATTAAAGAGTTTATAAAGCTTGCAGAATTGTGTATTAATGCCAGGGAAGAAACGCTGCCGGTAACAGTTAATTCAATCGATATACAATTGCTAAAATACATAGAATCTTTAGACCCTTATTTTCATGCACCCGAGAAAGTAGAAGCTAATCTTGTTAAACTAAAATTACTGGAATTGCTATTTTACTTATCCAGCCTGCACAATAAGATACTGCAGCAGTTACTTGATTCAAAGGAGGATTTCCGAAGCAATATTACAGCTACTGTGGAAGAAAATATCATGAACCCGCTTTCTTTACACCAGTTGGCGGTTTTAACAGGAAGAAGTTTATCAAGCTTCAGGAGAGATTTCCTGGCCGTATATAATATGCCCCCATCACAATGGATCAGGCAAAAAAAGCTGGAAAAATCGAAGGAGCTCTTGATTAGCACCACGATGACCGTTACAGATATATGCCACACAACAGGGTTTGAGAATATTGCACATTTTTCAAGACTTTTCAAATCTCAGTTTGGGTGCGGGCCATTAAGATTTAGAATGAGGAGGGTTCTTTCCTGATATTTTATTTCCAACTTCTTTTTTAGTCTCCTACTGTTCTCTACTAAATCAACACGGGATTGGTGTCGTAGAAAGGGATACTTACGTTGAAACAAACACCGATTTGCGTACCCTTGCCAGATTCAATCGTAAACTCTCCTTCAATATCTTCAGCAAGTCCTTTCATCAACTTAAAGCCCAGACCATTTTTATTATCGCTGGTAAAATCAGTTGGCAGGCCAGTACCGTTGTCTGAAACAACCAACTGCATTTGGTTATTGGTGCCGGTGTTCAGCGAAATACTTATTTCAGAATTTTTGTCAGCATTATTAAAAGCATATTTGAGGCAATTGGTAACTGCCTCATTAACAATTAATCCGACAGGGATAGCCTGTGATACGTCCATTTCCAAATCGGCAACATCATAGCGAATATTGATTAAAGGTCCCACATTGTATATCTCCCTGAGATGGCCAATTAGTTCCTGCAGATATGTTGCCATATTGATAGAGGCAACATTATCTGACTGATACAGTTTTTGGTGAATAAGTGACATCGCATAAATCCTGTTCTGGCTTTCATGTATAGCCGATAAGGCTTCATCTTTTAAATTTTCAGATTGTAGTTCCAGTAAGCTCACCACTGTTTGTAGATTATTTTTGACCCTATGATGAATTTCCTTTAGCAACCATTCTTTTTCAGTGACTAGTTTGTTTAGGGCTTCATTTTTTTTATTGATTGCATTGTTTGTTCGTTGTTTTACCAAATATTGGTTGAATAGTAAAGCAATGATGACCAGTAGTAATAATATTCCTCCGACTGTGATATTCCGGGTGAGTCTATTTTGTTTTAACTCCGACTGTTGCGCCAGACCTTGTTGCTTCAAAAATTTAATATCCTGGTCTTTTTTTTCTGCACCATACTTCATGGTCATACCATCCATCTGCAATTTTTGTGAAATGTGCGCAGCCGAGTCATCATAAAATTTGAACTTAACATGGTCTTCTATAGCAGACCGGAGATCGCCTGCAATTGAGTCCAGTTTGAATAACAAGTTATAATGATTAGAAAGGGCAACGACTGAAGTTCTTCCTTTTGCCACCGTAAAGGCCTTTTGGATGTATAACCGCGCCTTTATATTATCGCCTTTACTAAAATAGAACCAAGCTATTTTATTGTAAGCTGCCGCCAGTTCGGTGAAAGTAAATTCGCGGGGGAAATGATCTGCAAAATTGAGAAAGACGGAATAATTTTTTTCCGCTAAAGTCATATTGTTCACATTGGAATAACAAGACCCGACACTGTAAGCTAAAAACATACTATCGAATGTGGTAGCAGGCGGAAATTCTTTTGGTATGTCGAGGATCAATTGAAGGGCTTCTTCTTTCGCGCCTAAATCAGTTAATGGCCAAACGATGGCAAATAGGCTTCTATACCAGAAAAGCTTCGGTTGGCTGTACCTGGTGGCAATGGCCTTTTTGTACCAATACACCGAACTGTCCAGGTTTCCCATCATATGATGCGAACCACCAGCAACTGTATAAAAAAGTCCTGAACAGGTGGTATCTCCGGTATATCGCATGTTGGCAAGGGCGTCACTAATATGAGATAGTGATTCAATGAAATTGCCTTTTTGAGTCGTCAGGTAACATAAAACATATTGAGTAAACAAACTGTGTTGATATTTATCTTCCTTCATTAGTTCCAGTATCTCGTAGAGTTTTTTTTCTGCCATGGCCCAGTCTGACATAAAATAAACCACCACGATCTCTGATAAAACATCCAGTTGCTTTTCCTTCATATTTAGTGCCTGGTAGCTATTGAACGAAAGCTCAAGGTTTTTTAATTTCATATTATCCTGGTAAGGCAGATGCTTGCCTGCATTTTCATAAGCAATGGCCAATTTACGGTCGTCTTTTGTCAGCTGGCACTCTTTCAATATTTCAGCAAAAATATTTTTTGCCTCATCCAATTTATTTTCCTGGAAGTATATTTTCCCCAACAAACTTTTACTTTCCAGTTGCCACCGGATATCCAGCGCACGGCTAACCTGGATAGCCTGGACCGCAAAGAGGCGGGCACTATCTAAATCGGATGGCACTGCTCCTGTTTTAAAAAGATAATAAATTCCTAAGTCAAGGAGTAAACGTATTTTTTCTTCGGCTTTTAATTTGCCCGTCATTTGTGTTGCCTGTGCAATGGCGCCAGCCTCTATTAATTGCGTTCCCGGAGAAGTCCATTCGGAAACAAACCCATCCTTATAGGGAAACAAACGTCCTGCTCCATAAGTGTGGCAGGAATATAATATTGAACTGTCTTTATCAAATTGACCCTGACTTACTGTATACAAAAATTGTGCGGTAGCTGTTACCAGTAATCTTTTTTGCTCCGTGCTGTAATTTTGCCAAATTTTGTCCTTGTTAGATTGCCCTGCTGCCGGGGAGCATAAAAATATTGACAGGAATACAAGACATAAGTCTCTTACCGAAACCGGCTTACTATTAAGTGACTGACTATAATTTAAAAGCATCTAACTATCTTTATAATGAACTATTTTTTTATACCTGGCTACTGTCGGTTGCCTTGATCGCGACCTTCTTTTCTGCACCCGTTTGCAATTATAATTTAAGCATTCAGCCTATTAAAGGAAATGAGATTTAAAAGGGTAAGTATTAGTTGGAACAGGAAATTTACAAAGGAGGTTTATTTCGCCCTGATGATGTTGAGTGCTCAACCTGCTATGTTCTGGTAATAAATTTTTTGGTAATATTTAATCGTTTCATTTTGGAGTTAAGGGTACTTGGTGGAACACCTAGTAATGCCGCAGCTCCCCCTGCACCTGAAATTCTTCCCTTTACATGTTTGAGTACTCTAAGGATATGCTCCTTTTCATTATCGTCAATAGTTTTTAAAAAGCCGATTTCGCCAGTTATCGTGGAAGATTTATCCTGTTTAGCAGATGGAAGATAAATCTCATTAATGATATCTCCTGTGGTGAGTAAGACACTCCGTTCTATCAGGTGCTCTAATTCCCTGATATTACCTGGCCAATCATACTGTAACAGCTCCTGCAGTGCTTTATTGCTTACGCTGGTTATTCGTTTCCCTGATTTTTTTGCAAACCTTATAATAAAAAATGAAGCAAGCATTGGTATATCTTCTTTGCGGTTTCGAAGCGGTGGTAAATTGATAGGGAAAATATTTAACCGGTAATAAAGATCAGCCCGGAATCTGCCGGCGGCCATTTCCTTTCTGAGGTCCCGATTGGTAGCAACTATAATCCTAACGTCCACTTTGATGGTAGCCCTACCGCCTACACGTTCTATCTCCTGTTCCTGCAATGCCCTCAACAGCTTTACCTGCAGTTCCAGTGGCATTTCTCCAATTTCATCTAAGAACAGCGTACCGTTATTCGCCAGTTCAAATTTACCAATTCGCCGTTCAATGGCTCCTGTAAAACTTCCCCGCTCATGGCCGAACAATTCGCTTTCAATTAAATTAGCCGGCAGTGCTGCACAATTAAGTTTAACCATTAATTTATTTTTCCGTGGAGAGGAATTATGAATGGCACGGGCGATCAATTCCTTACCGGTGCCGGTTTCTCCCAACAATAAAACTGTACTATCGGAAGCAGCAACCTGGTCGATCAGGCGAAAGGTTTTTTTTATCTCCGCACTTTGGCCGATAATCTCAGCGTAATTCAACGTTGTTTCAATCTCCTCTTTGAGGTAGATTTTTTCTTCTTCAAGTTGTTGCCTGTATTTGTTGATTTCATTAAGTTGACGCTCTATCTTTTCGTTGGACAAAATATTCCGAATGGCGATCGAAACCTGTGAGAACAT
Source organism: Ferruginibacter sp. (assembly GCA_039916545.1). Taxonomy (GTDB): domain Bacteria; phylum Bacteroidota; class Bacteroidia; order Chitinophagales; family Chitinophagaceae; genus Ferruginibacter. Next base: position 18,439 of record JBDSLD010000018.1, on the reverse strand, counting down.
ACTTTTAAGCAATTGTATATTTAAGCTTTTAACCGAGTCCTCGTCAACAGTTAAAAAAGCGACTCCAATATCTTCACCTCCCACTCTCAAGGGTACCCCAAGAATTTGCTGAAAGCCAACATTTTGCCAGAAAGATACATAAGCCGGAACCCCCTTTGCTACCGCCAGATCGTTGACGTTGAGTATCACCGGGCCAGTTGATTTCATAACATAGCTAAATACCGGATCTGTCACGCAGTATTTGCCGGACGTCACTTCTTTGTAGTCAGCGTGACTTGTGACCGGGTCTTCCAGATCTAACATAAATGCATCATAATTTTTTCCTTCAACACCTATTTGAGCAATACCGAATGCTTTGATTGAAAATAATTCCCGTAGTTGGTGATTTATAACTTTAGCTAAATCTTCTTTGTTTCTTACCGCCGCTATTTCGTTACTTAAAGAAAGCAATTTTTTTTTCTCGTCGTCTTTTTTGATTATTTCTTCAAGAGATTTTATATTGGAAACACCTATAGAAACCGCGGCACAAACACCTGTCATCAGCTCACGGTTTATCTTCTGACTTGTATTATTTTCAAGCAGAAAAATCAGGCAGCCAATATTTTTCCCTCCTGTACTCAGCGCATTTCCTATTACCTGCTTTACATGCAACTTTTTCCAGAAAGCTACGTAAGCGGCCGTTTCAACCATAGGAGTTACTTCGTCAACGTTTAGTAAAACTGGTTCGCTTTTCTTCACAATAGCATTATATACGCCGTCTTCAATACTATATTTTAAGGTGATTACTTTTTGAAAATCTATATCATTTCTGATAGGAGCATCTGAATCAACTACAAAAGGGCTATGGGTTATCCCATCTTCATTTTGCAATGTAATTCCAAACCCGATGATGGGGAATAATTCTTTTAATTTGATATTTAACACCTGTAATAAATCATTCTTATTTCTTACGGCTGCTATTTCATTACTGAGGGAAAGCAATAAGGTTTGTTCATATTTTCTATTTGCAATTTCTTCATCGGCAATAAGATTAGCAGTAACTATTGCAATTTGATACGATATATTCTGTAAGAGATCTAACGCCTCTGATGTAAATGATTGTTTTTGTTCAGAAAGCAGTACGAATAACCCGATCAACTTATTTCGCTCAATTAATTTTACTGTTACGAATTCCTTAAGATCGGCCTGGTGCATAAAGTCTATTTGTTCAGATCTATTTAGCATCAACCAGTCGATATCCGTAACAACAGGTTGTTGCATTCCCTCAATATTGTTGTCAATAACAGGATATTCAAAGTTTATGTAATTCCCGAAGGCAGGTCTTTCGGAGCGCTTTTTACAGGCATAATATATATACGGTTTACAGGTTTTGGTGTGTTCTGAATAAAGCAGCAGGAAACCGTCATCAAAGCGTATGTATTCCTTTAACGTATTATTAATTAAATGCAACATATCGTTTCTGTTGCATACACGCGAAATTTCATTACTTAATAAGAGCAGAATTTCATTTGCGTTTATTCGCTTTTCCATTAATGAGGTATTAACCTTGTAATCCGATCCTTAAAATTTGCAATAAATCATTCTTATTTTTTAAGCGGCCATTTTATTGCTCCCGAAAATATTGCTGTGTGCTGTTACATCTTGCTAAATCTGCTACTTACAATTTTGTAATGTAAAAACCAATGGCTAACCAGGTAATATTTTGCAGGAGATTCCTTTTGATTAAGGTAACTGTGTTAAGTCTTTTTGTATACATGTATGGCGAATTACATACCAAAGTTGCAAGACACTGATATTAAGGCACTTACTAATGTTTCATGGGCAGTCTGGAACATTAATTTTCGCTTTATATCGCGATTTCCCTTTCTAAAGTTGCGATATATCGTAACTTTAGCGTACGCGCTATTTGATCGGTCTTTTAACTTCGCTATTTACAAGCGTTCAATTTCATTTATAAACACATCATTGGGAGGTATTGAAAAATCGGAGGTATGGGGCAGAACATTTCTAAATCGGGAAAGGTAGGCAGTAAAAAAATTAAGTCTGTGTTGGCTGAAAACAGCGACATGTCGGGAGAAGTTAAACCAGCGAACGAGCCGCGAAGAGAAACTCTTAATGTGGGAGACCTGGTTACTTCAGGCAAGGTAAGCGGGGAGGAATTGAGTAGCCGGTTTGCATTGCTTGAATCTATTTTGTCATGCGAAGATATTTTCGAAATAATCCACCAAATAACCGGCAAGGCAAACAGCCTTTTTGATGTTTCTGCAGTCGTAATTGAAGGTATGAAAATACCGGAACCAAATTCTTTGAAGCAAGATATGGATGAAGAATTTAGGGAAATATTTCCTTTAATAACAGCGCTTGCTGTTGGAAAATCTTTATCGTTAGAACAATTTATAAATAGCCAGGAATCTACTTGTACAATTAATATAGAGATACAATTAAATACCCTTGCCGGCAATAATGTATTAGGCTTCCTTTATGCCCGGGGATACCGGGAAATCCAGGTATTTAAACTAAAAAAAAATAATGAATTAATAGGATTGCTGGAATACTTTTTTAAAAATAGCCAGTCAGACAAGCGGCAAAATATTCACCTCAGTTCATCGATTGTCATAAATTTAATTGCCGAAAAATTATGGACTTTTTTTGTGCAGCAAAATCAGCATGAACAGTTGATCCATTTAAATTTAAGTGAAGCAACTGCTAAAGTGCGTAGTAAAAAGGAACTATCGACTGTTTTAATCAGCTACGTTAATCAATTTATAAGTTCAGCCAGCGCTGCTATAATTTTATTGTATGATGAAACTCAAAAAACATTTCACCCCTGGCTGGACGGAGATACAGATGGTTTTAAAAAATTACTTCCGATCGATTTAAAAATCGAAAACGATCCTTTTTTACAACAGTTAGCTGCTTCTGATAAGAGCATCATTTACAACATTGGAGAATTATTATGTGCCTTCCCTCAAACTTATATACAACAGGTTAATCGGGAAGGTTTTTTGCAAGGTATGTATGTGCCTTTTTTTACCGACGATGAACTAAAAGGATATGTTCTTTTTTATACCCGGCAAAAAAATGGATTTAAAGATGAATTACTTCCATTCGTTCAGCGTGTTGTAGATAAAATAGCAATAGCCGTTGCAAATATTTTGGCAAACGCAGAGCTTCAGTCAAGAGCGAAGGATAAAACGCTGTTGCTCGAAATTTCCAACGAGATGGCAGCTATCAGAAATAAAAATGACTTAAGAATAGTTGTAGACGAGAAGGTAAAAAGAATTTTGTTGGTAAATAATATTTCCTTTTGTTATCTTAACCCGGATGGGAAAACTTTTGGATCCTTTATATTAGATGAGAACTCACCCAGTCTTAAACATACGGAATATTACAAAATCATTATGGCGATGCATTCCGTAAATGACGGAGTTGCGAATAAAACACTTTCTTCTGAATTACCCATTGTATTCGATATTGAAGAAGTGATGGAGTGGGCAATTGTTCCCAGCTATGTAAAAATGCTTTATGAAGTTGGGATGAAACAATTAATTTTTTCCACCTTAAGAAATGGTGATTCAGCGATAGGTTTTTTAGGCGTTACCCGGGATAATAAAGCCTATATCGATTCAAATCAATTGCATCTTATAAAAGCAGTTTCTTCACAATTAGCTGTAGCGCTGGCGAACATTAAGGCAAATGAGCAAATAGAGCGTCAATTGGAGGAGATCAACAATTACAAGGAAAAACTTAAAGAAGAAAACCTGTATTTGCAAGATGAAATAAATACCGGGTTTAACTACGGTGAGATCATCGGGAACAGTGAATCTTTGCGAGAAGTATTTGGAAATATTGATATCGTGGCCCGAACTGATACTTCTGTATTGATACTCGGCGAAACGGGAACCGGAAAAGAACTGGCGGCACGTGCAATTCACAATCTTTCACCCCGTAGCAATAAACCATTGATTAAACTTAACTGCGCGGCGCTACCGGTTCAATTGATAGAGTCAGAATTATTTGGCCATGAAAAAGGATCCTTTACCGGAGCCATCGATAAACGCATAGGTAAATTTGAGTTAGCGGATGGCAGTACACTTTTTTTGGACGAATTAGGTGAATTACCCCTGGAATTGCAGGCTAAAATATTAAGGGCCATCCAGGAACAGGAAATAGAACGATTGGGCAGCAATAAAGTAATAACGGTAAACACCCGTATTATCGCTGCTACCAACAGGAACCTGGATATTGAAGTAGCACAGGGACGATTTCGTCCGGATTTATATTTTCGGCTAAATGTTTTTCCGATTCATCTTCCTCCGCTCAGGGAAAGAAAAGATGACATACCATTACTCGTAAATCATTTCATAAAAAAGATGGCGAAAAAGCTGGGACGGGAAATAAAGGGAGTGAGTGATAAGGCAATGAACGATCTGCAGAACTATGAATGGCCTGGTAATATCCGGGAATTGGAACATGTGGTTGAACGCAGTATAATACTATGCAAAGGAAAAATTTTACAACAGATCAGCCTGCCAATGCACTCAAAAGTCCCGGCTGGTGAAAGCAGCAAAATATTTCTTCTAAAAACATGGAAAGAACATGAGAAGGAATATATCCTCGACGTTTTAAAGAAATGCAAAGGGAGGATTAGCGGAGTAAAGGGAGCCGCAACCATCCTGGAAATGCCTCCATCTACGCTAGAATCAAAGATGCGAAAACTTGGGATCAAAAAGCACCATTATTAACGGGTTATTCTTTGAATAACTAATTGAGTAAACCGATTTAACTATTTGAAATAACGAAAAATATTTTTGCCCTTATGCCATTGGTAGTTGTCAACTACATAACACATCAAAGCCAGATCAGGTCAGTATTTCTACCGCCGGAAAATCTATTGGGATTTCAGTGAGCGCATACACATAGTTAGTGAAGATCCTTACGCTGACAAGGCCAACCAGTTCCATCAAAGCCGCTTCATTATACCCTGCTTCAAAGAACCTGTCCAACAAAATTTCATCCGGCCTGCCTTTATCTTCAGCTATAGATTTTGCCAATTGTACAAGCACTTTTAATTTCTCTCCTTCTACTAAGCCCTGTCTTATCGATATGGTATCTTCCATTGTAAATCCGGTTTTCATCGCTGTGGCAGTGTGGGCGGCAAGACAATAATTACAGCCATTCACTTCAGATACTACCAATGCAATGGCTTCTCTTTCTTTAGCTGTAAATACCCCGTGGGCAAGCGTTTCCTGGAAAGTCAAAAATGCCTTTAGCGCAATAGCAGAATAGCCAATAGTAGCGTATAAGTTGGGAACTTTGCCCACACTCTTTTTTATTTGGCCAAACAGTAACTTTGATTCTTCACTTATTTGGTCAACTCCAGGAACATTAATCTTTTTCATTGTAAAAAATTTTCTGGTGAAATATTTAAGATGTTTTGAATTGTATGAATGGCAATACAACCATTTATTTTATATTATCAATTACCGCATAGATTTATTGGAGGAGAAATTAGCTATTTAGCTAGTGTCTGCCCACTATAACTACACCGATAATAATAAGTGCAATCCCTGATAATCTCCACACATTAAAACTGTGTTGTTCAGCAACCAGTATATCGTAATGGTCCAGCATAGTGGCCACCAGCAACTGGCCCGCTACCACCAGGCCGAAAGTAAGTGCCATTCCAATACGGGGTAATGCCAGCATTGTTGCTGTTATAAAAATTGCACCTGTTACACCTCCGCCAAGCCATGAATAAATAGAAGCTGATTTTAAGCCAGTCCATGAAACCGTTTCTTTCGTGAATTGAAGATAGATTGCCACAGTGATTGCTCCAACGATAAAAGAGAATAGGGAGGCATATACGGGGCTGTCAATAGATTTTCCCAGCCGCGCGTTTAAGCCGCCTTGCAAAGGAAGTAATGCGCCGGATACAAAAACAATAATAATCCAGGATAGTTTCATGATAGTTGTTTCTTAATTAATTGGAACTTTATCTTACAACATGATTAAGGCGATAAATATTTTACTTATTTTTCTAAAACTATTTACCAACCAGGTATTGCATTCGATACGGTACATATTAAGCTGCTATAATTTGTCTTACCATTTGATTGGAGAATCCCCATTCGTTATCATACCATGACATTACTTTTACCAGGTCGCCACCTACAACTCTTGTCATTGGAAGATCAACAATGGTTGCAAAGGGACTTTTGATTATATCAGTAGATACCAACGGATCCGCAGAAACAGTCACCACCTGTTTGTATCGTTCTGTCCCTGATTCTTCTACAAATATTTCATTGATTTCTCCAGGCGTGGTAGACCTTGCCGCTATAAAAGTAATGTCGGAGATTGAACCAATCGGAACCGGCGTACGTGTAGCAATACCATTAAATCTGCCCTCATATTCATGCAATGCTTTGGTGATGGCAATAGCTGCGCCTGTTGATCCGGGTGCAAGATTAATTTTTCATAATTGTTATTTTATATTTTCGAAAGAAGTGATGAAAGCCTATCCTGTGGTTTAAAAAAGAAATCAGCGTTAGGTATTTGCCATTAGGTACAATTTATAAATAAAGATTTAGTTTTTTTCCGGTTCCATACCCGATCAATTATTATCTAAAAAGGTTCATGGGTCCTTATACCGTTTGTCATGGTAAAGTTGCAGTTTTAACTGAATTTACATTTTACTACGCCGCTCATCTTTTTTGATTTTTATTTTTCCTTTTGTAATAATTGATTTACAAGTCCAGTGTAAACGAACGGAATTTCTCTAAATAGCTTCAATTGAAAAATCCAATGATAAAAGATACATTGGCAGGTAACATCAGGTTAACCTGTTTGAGGTAACTGGCATTGAACTGGATGTGCCGTTAAGAAGCAATCAGAAAGAACAAAAGCCAACGATGGAGATTTTGAAAAAAGTAAGAAGGGGTAGCAAGATGCCTGGTCATTCTACGATTAAACATACCCAAATCTATGCTAAAATCGTTGCCTCGAAAGTGAAGTTGGATATGAGCAAAATTTCGGATGTCTTCAGTTAATCAATCATTTGATGGGTTGGAGTATAATGATGATTTTGAGGATCTCATTCTTTCCATTATTAAAAAAATCAGAACTAAAATCGCTCAGGATATAAAATTACTTTTTCCATCAGAGGAGCTTCAATTAAGATTGTTTGGTGCTATATTTAATATGAATGAGACTAAAGGCTATGTACCATCTAGAGATGACTATCACCTCTTTTTTACGATAATATTACTTCTAAACGGGTATGTATTTTTTATATTGGAAAAATCAATCCCCATAATAAAATATGATTTAAAACCTTCTTCTTAAAATTTTAAAATCATTCTATTATTAAAAATTTTCTTTAATCACTACATGTTCTCCATCATCTGCCTCACAAGCGAAGGGCTTGACGGTTCGGCCCCATAAACTCCCACTTAGCCTCACAGAAATGTGAGGTTTTTTGTAGAAATAACTTAAGGTTATAAGAAAACGAGTTGCTGATTTAAACTATTAACAAAGTTTGGTTATTTCAATATTAATTGGAAATTTCTATAATATTTAAAAACTGCTTTGTCATAAATCAAATTTCCTTACCGTAATCATTTAGCATTTTGACAGATTTGCAAAAAATTTGCAAGCAAAAAGCACTTAAAAGTCTGCTGAACCTGATTGGTGAATTTTATCAAAGTCTCATGATTACCCAGTTTTTAAATACTGGTCATCCACGTCATAGAGAGATCATTAATTTTATAAAGCAGCAAAACTAAAAAGCTTATGGCAGCTTCTTTGGCGGCAAATCAAATGCTATTGCTTCATGCTCAAAGTGGCCGTTATGCGCGCCATCGCAGAAAGGTTTGTTTTTTGATAAACCACACCTGCAAAAGCTTACAATAGTTCTTCCCGCTAAATTATAAAGAGTACCATTTCTGTCCACAACTTCAAAATCTCCGTCCACCTTTAAAGAGCCATTATTATTAACCGTAATTTTTGTAGTAGCCATTTTCCCGTAATATTTTAATGAAGATAAGTAAAGTAACGGATAGGGGAGTGTAATTTGAACTGTGTCAGGAGATCTTTCGAAAATCCACGCAAATTGACAGCATGTTGCAGTTACTGTAAAATCCGGCTAAAATGCCCCCCTTTGGCCATTTCAAACTGACAGCTGTCCGTTTGACAGGTTTGACTGGTTCAATCCCTGTCGACAGACCACCTTAAAATCAATTTTTTAACTTCAAGGCCCTGTCATCTTGAAACCAGCACTTTTGTTACCAGGTAGGGTAACTATATTCAGGATACACAACTGCCGCTAACAATGCAGCTGTTACCTGTGCTTTAGAGAAAGCCTGCAGATACTGTATAACTGTAATTTAGCTTATCATATCATCCATCCAAAAATAACGAGTGTCTTTCTTAAGGTACCGGCAGGAATTGGGTACTTTAGCAGGGCTGCTAAACCTATGTTTATAATCAAATGGGGATACAATAAATGCAGAAAGCGGGCTTGCAAACTATAAGATAAAATTAATAGGGAAAGGTAAAAAAACTATCCCGGTAAAAATCATATATACTTCTTCAAAAGGTTTACAAGAATCCCAAAAAATTTCAATAGACTATTATATTGACGAGTAAAAACAGGCCTGCTTACAACAATGTACGCAGCCCTAAAACGAAATTCCGTTCACCTTAAAGCGACAAGACATTTAATGCAAAGTCCCTAACTACTACCGCACATTGCAGCACATTTGCAAGGCACACAAACCCACCCCAAAAAAATAAAAAAAAGAAAACCGCCTGACGAAGGGTTCGGTTTTTTGTCGTCTTTGTGCCAAAAATAAGGCTGTAATCTTAATAAATTTTTAACTTCACAACGCCATAGAAACTTATCAAAAAACCAATACTTAATTTTTACTGTTTATATCAACTCTAATGCACTCAAAAAAATCAAATGAAATATTGCATGAGCAAGCTATGCTTGAAAGTATCGGAGCTATTAAAAAATTTATAGGTGCTGTTGCTCCAATGGAGGAAACAGATATGGAATTACTTCCCTCAATACTTGAATACAGGCAAGTTAAAAAGAACGAATACATTTTGAGAGAGGGTGAAATTTGTAAAAATGTGTACTTTTTAACGAAAGGATTTTTACGCATGTTTTTTGTAGATTATAATGGCAATGAGGTTAATTACCGTTTCACTTTTGATAATAATTTTTTTGTTGATTTTCAAAGCTTCCTTTTGCAAAAGCCATCACATTTCTTTTGGCAGGCAATGCAGGATAGCGAATTGTTAATATTACCAGGAACAGAAATTAAACAACTTTACGCCACTTCTCCAGCATGGAATAATTTCGGAAGGCTTGTAGCCGAAAAGGTATATCTCCAGATGAATGAAAGAGTGGAAATGTTGTTGTTTATGACTCCTGAAGAACGATATAATCACCTGATGGCAACTCAACCTGAAATTTTCTCAATGGTATCACAATTTCATATCTCCTCTTATTTGGGTGTTAAGCCTGAATCTCTCAGCCGATTGCGTAAAAGATTGCTAAAAAAATAGCTACTTCTTTTTTTTCTTAACCAACGTCAACGTTTTGAATGGGTTGCCGGAAGCAATTTTGTGTCATAAAAATTAAATGATATGAAAAAGAAATTCTTCCAACAACAAACGCCTTCAGCTAAGTACAGCGAACGCTTTAGTCAAACTTTCCCAATTAACATTCCGATGGAGAAAATTGACCTCCACAAATGGTTTATTGAAATGAACGATGTTGATTACCGTTCCTATTCGCCTGCTCACAAAGCAGTAGGTAGCTATTTTAGGAATGGAAAGTTTTTTATGACAAATGTAGAAAACATAGGTATGGATTCTATCATCCAAAACTATGAATTAAAAAATCATGCAGCTAACAGCATCCAGATGTATTCTGCAAAAAGCAAAGTGTATATATGGAGATGGTTTCCTGTAACAGTAGGTGTGCCCTGGGAAATGTATATCCAACCAGTCTCTACCACAAGTTGCCGTTTTATTTGTATGATAGGTGTTGATTACCCCAATGCTTTTTTAAGAATTGCGAATTGGTGCAATGGCTTGGGCGGACTGTTCTTACGCAAACACCTCAAAAAAGAAGGAAAAGCTTTCGCATTGGACATTGAACAGAAGTTCAAATAGTACATCAGTTCTCACAATAATTCTCAAAAAATAAAATTACAATTATGAAATCTATATTAATAAATCAGAAACAGTATTTCAACAGTAATGCAACCAAACCCATAGCATTTAGATTAGCACAGTTAAAAAAATTAAAGACCGTTCTTAAAACGAATGAAGAGATGCTAACAAAAGCGGTTTACAACGATTTTCAGAAAGGAAGTTACAATACATTTCTAACTGAGTTTGCAGGAGTGTATGTAGCATTAAATGATGCCATTAAAAATGTAGGCAAATGGTCAAAAATAAAAAGAGCCGGTACCAGTATGGTTAACTTTCCGGGTAGCAGCTGTGTTATACCAGAGCCTTTAGGGAGTTGCCTCGTTATAGGCTCATGGAACTATCCTATCAATCTCACTTTGGTTCCCGCAATTGCTGCTATGGTTGCAGGCAACACAGTGGTAATGAAACCAAGCGAATTATCAGCACACACAAGTGATGCATTAGCTAAAATTATCTCCACCAATTTTGACCCATCTTATTTTGCAGTAGTGGAAGGTGGTGTGGATACAACAACTGAGCTTCTTTCACAGCCATTTGATAAAATATTTTTTACGGGAAGTGTTCCGGTAGGAAAAATTGTGTACCAGGCGGCAGCAAAAAATCTGGTACCAGTTACACTTGAGCTCGGTGGAAAAAGCCCATTAATTATTGCCCCGGATGCTAATCTTAAAACAACAGTAAAAAGGTTGGTATGGGGCAAGTTTGTAAATGCTGGTCAAACATGCGTAGCACCAGACTATGTACTGGTTCACAAAAGCATTGAAAGGGAATTTTTAAAGACGCTAAAAGAAGAAATTACAAAATCTGATTTCGCTCTTGAAAAAGATAACTATGCACAGATAATCAGTGAAAAGCATTTCGATCGCCTCATTAACATGATTGAACCAGCCAAAGTATTTATTGGAGGCGAGAGTGACCGCTCAAAACGATTTATTGCACCTACTGTTCTTGTAAATGTAACAGAAGATGATAAAGTAATGGCGGATGAAGTATTTGGCCCTATCCTTCCAGTAATGACCTATGAAAATATTGATGATGCAATCACATTCATAAAAGCCAAACCCAAGCCGCTATCTCTTTACTTATTTTCTGAAAGCAGTTCCCTGCGTAAAAAGATTTGGAGTGAAATATCTTTTGGGGGTGGCATGGTTAACGATGTAATCATGCACTTTGTTAATGAATCGCTTCCATTTGGCGGTGTTGGCAACAGTGGCATGGGCTACTATCACGGAGAAGCCGGTTTCAAAACTTTTTCGCATTTTAAAAGTGTAATTCGCAGGCCAACATTAGTTGAATTCCCACTTAAATACTATCCATTTAACAAGTTGAAATTTGCACTTATTAAAAAGGCTTTCGGAGTTTAATAAAGGAGAAAATAACAACCGTTTTGGCTCCTGATAAAATGTGTTTTTCTGCGTCTTCACGCCTGGTAAATAACCCCGTACTTTCGATTACAAAATCAATATCCAGTTGTTTCCATGGTAAGTTCGCAGGATTTTTTTCGGAAAGATAAAGCACGCTTTTACCGTCGATCGACAAGTAGTTGTCATTAATTAAAGTGCTGCCGGGATACCCGCCCGTAGATGCTGTCATGCGTAAACAGGTAAGCTGAATTGTCTATTGTCATCAGATCGTTCACAGCCAGCACTTCAGGCCCAGGGGTATCCATTATGATCTTCAATGTCGCCCTGCCTGTCCGGCCAAAACCATTTATTGCTATTCGTTTCATAATTGTTATTTTTTATTTTCGCACGATGTGATGGCATCCCATACCTTGGTTTAAAAAACTAAGCAGCGTTGGCTATTTGATATTAGGTCAGGTTTATGATTTGTGATTTCGGTATTTGCCGGTGGCACACCTAAATCACTATCCAAAAGTTTCATTGCTTGTTATATTATTTGTGGTGGTAAAGTTGAAGTTTTAACTGAATTTATATTTTACTACGCCGCTCATCTTTTTTGATTTTGTCATCGTCCCTGTTTTTGTTAAAACTGATTTATAGATCAGCAATTGCACACATGGGATTTCTCCAAACAACTCAACGAAAATTAAAGACCATATCGTCAGTGATCCGGCACGCAGGTAGCTTCCCATCTATGAAAAAATAGTTTGACCTGGGTTTTGGTTTGAATCCCGATCCTTCTACTGATAACGTTGAAAACGATGACGGTAGCTGATGATCATGAACAGCTTATACTGCCTGTGGGCACATAACAAAAATTTCAGTGTACACTCCGTTTAAAGCAGGACTTGTATATTATCTTCGACGCGATCAACTATAAAAAACAGGAACGGTTGTTGATATAATTCAGACTTGTCGAAACATAATTGTATTACATTTTCCATGAATTTTTAACTATCAGCACATGCCGGCTTAACGTAAGTTGCAAGACTAAAAATTAAAGAGCTGCCACTTCAAAATGTTGGTATAGCCAAAAAAAAATATATAAACCACTTAAATAATCTTACTTTTATATTATAACGAAAGCCAGTTAAACTCAATGGTTTAACAATTTTAAGTTTTTCTCAAACAATTGCATATGAGGCTCTTACAAACAGAAATAACGCCACTTATTAATGACGTTTTCCATATTGATTTACGAAACCAACCATTTTTATCTTCCCCGCATACACAATCATGTCTTCACGCTCATCCAGAGTTGGAACTGGTGTTAATTGTAAATGGCTTTGGAAAAAGAATTATTGGTAACAAGGTAGAACCATTTGAATCGGGCGACATGGTATTCATAGGCTCTTACGTACCGCACGTTTGGCTGAGCGATGCTACTTTTTATGAAGAAAATTCTACACTGCAATCTACCGTTTTAATCACTTATTTTAATCCAACGGTATTTCAGCAATTCTTTGATACGGTAAAGGAATTCGACAACATCAAAGAAATGATTGTGCAGGCTTCCAGGGGTATCAGAATATTGGGCGAAACAAGAAATATCATTGCCGAAAAATTAAAGGAACTTTCTTTAAAAAAAGGATTTGAAAAAGTGGATGGTTTTTTGCAGATCATGCACCTTATTTCAATATGTAAAGACAAAAGTTTTATTGTAAACAACGACTATAAAAAAATAGACAGGATCGATTCGGACAGGATGATCGACGTTATTAAATTTGTTAAAGCTAACCTCAGTGAAAATATTTCCTTGAAGCAGGTTGCCGAAATAGCCTGCATGACAGAACAATCCTTTTGCCGGTTTTTTAAAAGCAGGTCGAACAAGAATTTTTTCCAGTATCTGAAAGACCTCCGGATGGAACATGCAAGTGAATTACTGATCAAGTCTTCGTCCAAATCCATATCCGATATTGCTTTACAGTGCGGCTTCGGCAACAGTTCGCATTTTTCTAAAACTTTTAAGGATCATTACGGCCAAAGTCCCCATCAATACAGGGTTCAAATCGATCAGGATATAAAGTAAGAAGTCTCTGAAAATATTGTCAAACCGGGGTATCTCCTACTTTCAATTATTACCGGCACCTGCTGCTTAACTCACTGTATTGCTATAGGCGAGCACAATTACGGCAATGAGGATCACACCGATACCGATGTACATGCTTGTTCTTGGCTTACCATAAACGCCTTTCCATTCTCCGCCAATAAATCCAACCAACTGGTTACCGATCACCTGAAGTGATTGCTGGATGCCAAAACCTATCGATGCGCCAAGCGCTCCAAGCAGTACCATGCCCCTGCCTAATAAAACGATCGCCACTATAAATTGTAATCCGCTTATTGCACCGAATAATATTTCATCTTTCCTGACAAAGAGCAGTTTCCAGTTTTTTTTAATGGTCATCCTGTAAGCTGCAAAAAGCACGTTTATCATTCCGCCGCCAAACATTCCAAGTGCCCAAACGGTAAAGTTCGCGGTGATTTCGCCAGCCCCTTGTTGCTTTACTGATTCAATGATAGAACCCTGGCTGTACACAAAGGAAAGAGATATACCACTGGACAGCACCCCTGCCAGTATCACCAGCAGCAAGCCTCCCAGGAAACTACCTGATGACCGCTTATCCGCTGTCAAATTATTGTTTAAAATTTTTTCCCGGCCAAATCCTGCAACAGTTACCAATACTACCCCGATTATTATTACAACCAGGCCAATTATAATAAAAATCCCGGCATTGGATAGCAGGCTTGGCGCGCTGCTGAATAGTCCGCTGCCCTTTAGGATCATTGGCATGGTAACGCCGATAGACATACCAAGGGCAGATAAAATCACACCTGAAAGCGCGGCGCCAATCCGTATTACACAGATCAGGAATAAGATATTCGCAACACCCCAGCTCATTGAAAGCAGGTTGGAGATCAACAGTGGTTTTAAGCCAACCGTCCTGATCACCAGCAGGGGATCCGGCACCTTGATCAACACGACGATCCAGGGATAAATGATGATTCCTGACAGCATAAAAATGAACAGGAATTGTTCAAAATGCAGGTCCTTTATTTTCTTCATCGGCCAGGCTACCGTACCGGTGCCTAACCCGGCCAGCGCAACAAGGAGCAATCCAGTTATTATTTCCATGACTAGTTTTTAATTTTATTTATGCTAACTGGCTTAAAAATTTACCGGATCGACGACCGTTCGTTGTTCCCGAAAAAAGTTAACGTTGCCCGTTTGGGTTTTACTGTGAAATGATAATTGAATGAAATACTATACTGTGTTCCGATGGCTCATCTTATAACATTGATCAGTTAGAAGTCACGGCTAAAACCGGAAGTCCATCCACCATCCACGACTAAATTATGCCCATTTATATATCCGGCCGATGCGGAGGCTAAAAACGCAACGGCTTCAGCGATTTCATCGGCTTCGCCCGGGCGCCCCTGCGGGATAAAAGACAGCATGCGTTCCGCTTGGGTGCTAAAGCTACCTTCCTCACTGTAGAAAAGCTTTCGCGTAGCATCAGTCATGATAGAACCGGGCGATACGGCATTCACTCTTATACCCTTCGGACCTAATTCACAGGCCATCGCCTCCGTCATTTTAAGGATAGCGGCTTTTGCAGTCACGAACCCGATCTGGAGCCGCAAGGCCACCACACCTGCCACCGAAGCGATATTGATAATGACGCCGGAACGTTGCCCAACCATCACTTTGGCCGCTGCCTTACAGCAATAAAATGTTCCGTTGAGATCGATACTGATCATTTTATGCCAGGTATCATCAGGGTATTCATCAATCGTCACCCTGTCTTCAACACTCATAGAATTGACGCCCGCATTGTTCACCATAATATCCAGCCGGCCAAAATGTGCTACCGTACTTTTCACCAGTTGATTTACCTGCTCCTGTTGGCTGATGTCACAAGCGATAAATATAGCTCGTTCCCCGAGCGACAAGGCTACCTCTTTGCCTCGTTCTTCCTGCACGTCCGAAATCACTATCCTCGCGCCATGCCTGTACATCTTTTCCGCTATTGCCCTGCCGATGCCCATTGCTGATCCGGTTACGATGGTTACTTTATCTGTTATATCAATTGCTGGAATCATGTTGTTAGTTTTCTGGGCAAAAGTATATCTATGCAATGGTTATGATCCCAACAATACCTCCTATGGCTACCGTTTCGCCCTCTTCAGCTATAATTTTATCCAGCGTTCCGGCATGCGAAGCTTCCATTTCAATAACCGCTTTGTCACTTTCAATGTCTAACAAGACCTCCCCTTTTTGGAGTGTATCTCCGGCCTTTTTATGCCATTTTGCGATCACTACTTCCGTCACGGTAAGTCCCTGGTTTGGAATCCTTATTTCAATCGTATTATTATCTGCCATGTCATGTATTTTATTTGTACGAGATTAAGATTTGTTAATTAGTTATTGCCAATTCCCGTAGGTTTCAGCAGCCGCTGACCGCCATGCCGCGCGGTTTTATCGGCACACCGCCCATCACTGCCTTTACTGCATCAATGACCTTTTGGGTGGTAATGGTGACGGCCGTTTCAAGTACCGGGCTAAAAGGCTGCGGAACATTATCTTTGTTGAGACGGCCAACCGGGCCTTTCAGCTTATCAAAAATATTTTCCATGATTATCGAAGTGATCTCCGACCCCATGGAACAAACAGGATAAGCTTCGTCCACTACCAACAGCCTGCCGGTTTTACCCACACTTGCGGTAATCGCCTCCACATCCAACGGGACGATGGTGCGCAGGTCAATGATCTCGCAGGAAATACCTTCTTCCTTTAGCAGCGCGCCTGCTTCCATACAGCGAAACACGGGCTGGCCGAAGGACACGATCGTGATATCATTTCCATCGGCAATGATTGTTGCCTTCCCAAAAGGAACATAATGTTCCCCTACGGGGACAGGGCCCTTGGTAGAGAATAACGCCTTTGGTTCAAGAAATATAACCGGGTTGCCCGCACGCAGCGCGGTTTTCATCAGCCCCTTGGCATCGGCCGGGTTAGACGGAACGGCTACCAATAATCCCGGACAATGTGCCCAGATAGAGTGGAAAGTGCCGCTGTGCTGCGGCCCCGCCTGTTTGATCTGTCCTGCGCCCGCACGAATGATCATGGGTACGCTCAACTGTCCGTTGCTCATATAACGCAACTTGCTCGCCTGGTTGATGATCTGGCTGGTGGCCTCAAAAATAAAATCGGCAAACATCAGGTCGGCAATGGTTCTGCAACCAACAGCAGAAGCCGCCGCCGCCGCACCCGTAAAGGCCAACTCGCAGATCGGCGTATCGATTACCCTTTTAGCGCCAAACTCTTTCCACAGATTTTTTGTATGCGCAAATGTGCCACCTCTTTCACCAATACCTTCTCCCAGGTAAATAATATTATTATCGCGGCGCATTTCCTCTGCAATGCCATCCCGCACGGCAATAAGCCAGCTCTGCACAACGGTTTCCTGCCCTTCCGCGGGCTGCAGTAAAAGTTCGGGCGGGTTAACCGGCTCTGTCCAGCAATTCTCCAATACGGTAGCTGCTTCAGGATTGGCTGAACTGCGGGCGAAGGCCACGGCTTCCGCAACCGCTTCCGCTACATCGGCGTTGACTGCCTCGATTTGTTCCGGCGATGCAATGCCTGTTTCAAGCAGGTGACTTTCAAATTTAACGATGGGGCATTTTTTCTTCCATACTTCCATTTCTTCAAGGGTACGATAAGTACCGGCAACAACATCGCCTTCATGATGGCCAACGGTACGGTAAGTCATGGCTTCAATCAGCGTAGGCCCTTGCCCTTTCCTCGCCCGCGCTATTGCATCCTTTGCAGCCTGGTAAACGGCCAGCACATCATTGCCGTCGACCTTTATACCAGGTATTCCATAGGCTGCCGCCTTACTGGCAAGTTGCGCATTTAAATTAGCGACAGCGATCGGCGTACTCGTGGCATACAGGTTATTTTCACATATAAAAACTACCGGAGCTTTCCGGATAGCGGCAAAACTGATGGACTCATGAAAAGCGCCATGGTTGATCGCGCCATCTCCAAAAAAAGCAACCGCAACACCGTCACTTTCCCGTATCTGCGCACTGATACCGAGTCCTACTGCCAAAGGTATACCACCGCCGACAAGGCCATTTGTTCCAAACAATCCATCCCGGAAGGAATAAAGATGCATGGATCCACCCCGGCCGCCATTGCAGCCGGTTGCCTTGCCATATAATTCCGCCATGACCGATTTTAATTCCACTCCTTTTGCGATCGCGTGACCGTGGCCGCGGTGCGTACTGGTGATCCAGTCTTCCTTTGTCAGGTTGCTGCATACGCCTACGGCAACGGCTTCCTGTCCTACACAGAGGTGGATAAATCCCGGTATCTCACCTGTACGGTAATTTTCCTGTACCGCCAACTCAAATTTTCTGATCAGCAGCATTTCCCTGTAAAGCGACAACAGGTGTGCCTGGTCAGCCTGGGTTTCCATTTCAGCACTATTTACAAGCGCCTGTTCAGCATTTAATTTTTCCGCCATAATTATAAATTGATGAATTATTAAAATGAATTTTTGCCATCTGTTAGTTGCATGCAGCGACTATTTTAATTTTATAATGTTTCTAAATGACCCTGTTCAACAATGGCTCCCCTCTTAATGCCCTTACCACTTCCTCCGCCGCTTTCCTTTGTAATACCGGGATACTTTGGATGCTATACCAGGCCACATGAGAAGAAAGCAGCACGCCTGGTACCCGGCACAAGGCGTGATCCGGTGAAAGCGGTTCTTCTTCAAAAACATCCAGGGCTACAC
>JBDSLD010000017.1:0-2944 GCA_039916545.1 Ferruginibacter sp. | reverse complement strand
TGTGGAGGCAAAAGTAGAGAGTTGACAGGTAGTTGGTGAAGTGAAGATTCGGATTAGAAAATATTCTAAAACCCTTACCAGTTATTAATAACAGCGTTTTCTTACAGACACTACATAGATAGCGATCCAAAACCTCTTTCCTAATCAGCACGGCGTTGTTGCGTCTCCTGGCCAACAACCGAAGGCATGTTGCTAAAAGGAAATTGGATGGATTTTGAAATCACTATAATTGTTGGTCATCAAAAGCAAGTTGGATATTTTGGTATGCCCGTTGCGATCGTTACTGGAATCTAATAAAAAAACTTTAATTCTTATTGATTCAATACCAGGGTGAAACCTCAAAGGTTTTGAAACCTTTGAGGTTTAGGTTTGTCCTATTCGGATCAGCATCATTTTGCAACGCGAAAAAATTTCGCGTAACTTGAAGCATGGATAAGCGCGCTTTTATAAAAAATATCTCTTTGCTTGGCATTACGCCGGCCATGGGCCATATTGATAGCTGGGTAAAAAGGTATGAGGATATGTTACCTGCAGAGCTGGCGCGTGAAGAGGCCTTTTGGGAAGGCATCCGCAAGGGTTACCGGCTTAAACCTGAATATATCAATTTTGAAAACGGCTACTATTGCATCCTTCCACAAGAAACACTGGAAAACTTTATTACACATGTGCGGGAAGCAAATTACCAGGGAGCATACTATATGCGAACCACGCAGATGGATGACAAAAGAGCGATCGCTGAAAAGCTGGCCAACCTGGCAGGCTGTTCCAAAGATGAATTGATAATCACGAGGAATACTACGGAGGCATTAGACATGGTGATCGGTGGCACACATTGGCAAGCAGGTGATGAGGCTGTAATGGCTGAGCAGGATTATGGCGCTATGCTCGACATGTTTAAACAAGTGGCCAACCGGTATGGGGTGGTTAATAAAATCATCTCCGTTCCCAATCATCCGGCATCGGATGAAGAGATCGTAAATCTTTATGCAGGTGCCATCACCCCAAAAACAAAATTATTGATGGTCTCCCATATCATCAACATAACGGGCCAGATCCTCCCTGTTAAAAAAATCTGTGATATGGCCCAAAGCAAAGGGGTAAAAGTAATGGTGGACGGCGCGCATGCTTTTGCACATTTTAAGTATGCCATCCCCGATCTGAATTGTGATTATTATGGCACGAGTTTGCATAAATGGCTGAGTACGCCACTCGGGGCCGGCTTTTTGTATGTGAGGAAACAAAATATTAAAGATATATGGCCTTTGTTTGGGGTCGGTGGCGAGAACAATGAGCATGATATTTACCGCCTCAATCATACCGGTACCCACCCTGTGCATACGGATCTTGCGATCGCCAACGCCGTTGATTATTATCTTAAAATAGGAGTTGATAAAAAAGAAGCCCGGCTCCGTTACCTGCAAAATTATTGGACGGTCAAGGTCAGGAACCTGCCAAATGTAGTTGTGAATACCCCGGTTGAAATGCAAAGGTCTTGTGGTATTGCCAACGTAGGTGTGAAAGGAATAAAACCAGCTATCCTGGCAGATACATTATTAAAAAAATATAAAATTTACACCGTGGCAATTGACACTGCTAACGTACACGGATGCCGCATTACTCCAAATATTTATACCACTCCTACAGAGCTGAACCAATTAATAAAAGCACTGACCGAACTGTCGGGCAGTTAACTCATCATTACAAACAAGTACACGCCTGTTCTTTGCCTTTCCAAAAACCCGGCAAATATTTCTTTCAAAATATATTGAAAGTTCAAAAACTATATATTATCTTTGTTATGTAATTATACATTATGGAATTAGCGGAAGCAAAAAAGCAATTTATCAGCAGCTGGGGCGCCTTTGGAACGCATTGGGGGATTAACCGTACGATGGCGCAGATACACGCGTTGCTGATGGTCAGCGCTGATCCGCTCACGCAGGATGATGTAATGGAACAATTGGATGTGAGCCGTGGAAATGTGAATATGAACATGCGTGACCTGATCAGCTGGGGGTTGGTGGACAGGGTAATACTTTCCGGAGAACGCAAAGAATATTTCACTGCCGAAAAAGATATTTGGAAGGTAGCCACCCAGATCATAAAAGAAAGGAAGAAAAGGGAACTTGATCCAATGTTGAAATTGCTGGCACAATTGGAAAATATTGAAGGTGACAAGAAAGATAAAGACGTAAAACAATTTGTGGATACCATCGGGGGCATTCGAAAATTTGGCAAGCAAGCCGATCAAATGCTGGACATGATGATAAAGGCTGATGAGAGCTGGTTCCTCGGAGGTTTATTAAAAATATTTAAATGATTTTCAGCCCAAAAGGGCCAGACAATCATTCAGCCGCTAAGCGGCTTTTATTTGGCAGTTTATTTTCAATTATTTCTGAAAGTTTAAAATATATAATCATGAAGAAGTTTAAAACCCTTGACGTTTTTATCAGCATTGCGTTGATCATTGGATTTTCAGTTTATTCCCTGGTAAGCCAGGGTAGAAATTTTTTAAGCGGGTATTTTGTCGTAGGAGGATGGCAGGTAACAAGCATGCTGGTGCACGTGTACAATAAATGCTTTACACGTAAAACGGGCAGCCGCTATTATTATCACTGGATCACTTTGATAAGTGTGGTAACGATGCCCGTAGGTTCATTTCTGCTCCTTTTATTCATCGCTCCTTTTATGGCGGTTTATTATACCTACCTGTGTTACCGCGAGGTATATGTAAAAATGCAAAGGCCGCTTGCTATGTTAAAATAAGTGCAACAAAATACGGCTAAATCTGAACTGTAATTATTAATACAATAAAATTTTATGAGCGCCAATAACAAAATTATTATTTATGACGACACCTGTCCGCTTTGTGCCGCTTATACAAATGCTTTTGTAAATACCGGGCTAATTGAAAAAAACGGCCGTAAGAATTTCAGCTCCATAC
>JBDSLD010000016.1:0-3179 GCA_039916545.1 Ferruginibacter sp. | reverse complement strand
AATACATGGGTAAAATAACAAAAAATATTACAGCGGTTGCACTGAATGAATGTGAATTAAAAGAATTTTATGATCTCGATTTATCAAATTACCCTTCCCTGGATAAAGTGAGAGATCTTTTTATTGTAAGTGTCAATACTGGTTTAAGGTTTAATGAGCTGTACCAGGTGAGCAGGGATAATATAAAAAACGATCCAGATCAGGCTAAAGGCAAACTTTTGGCTATTACCGGTAAGACCGGTTCAACGGCTAAAATAGAAATCAACGAAGTAGTTGATCAGGTGTTACAAAAATACCGGTATCATCTACCTGCAGTTGCCAGTATAAATATCGTAAACAGCTGTCTAAAAAACATTTGCAGGATGGTAGACAGCTTGAATAAACTTATAATGATTGATGTTACAATTGATGGCACGAAAGAACTTAAAGCATTTAAAAAATACGAGGTGATAAGCGTGCATGCTGGCCGGAAGACCTTTGTAAATAACAGACGGTTATCACCGCATCGGTAAATATTTCTTTTGAGAGCCAATTATTTTGGAAGAGTTTTCAAGCTAATTGTACGGAATTGTACGGAATTGTACGGAATCTTACGGTAAAATTTATGGTTTCTTACGGTTTCTTACGGTAAAATGTCTGGGAAAAGACTCCATGGTGGAAGTAGTTGGATTAACGATGCGTCATAAGTAAATTTGTATTATTATGCTGGCAAAAAGATTTATACCAAAGGAAAAGCCTTTAACGGCAAGGCAACTAGAATTTGCCCGCCAATTTATTATCGATAACAATGCTACCCAGGCAGCGATCAGATCCGGGTATTCTAAAAAAACAGCCAGGGCTATTGCTGCAGAAAACCTCACTAAGGCCAATGTTATAAAATTTATTGAAGTTCTCAAGGAAGATCTTCGTAAACAATTAAATCTGGATGCAGCCTACATTGCCCAGGAACTCCGTGACATCGCTGAATACAATATTCAGGACTTCCTATTGCCCGGAAATAGGGTTAGGGATATCACAACCCTAAGTAGAAGGCTCACGAAGGCTATCACAGCGATAAAATCAAAAGAAACCTTTTTGCCCGGTGGAATCACTGAGGTCGTGACCGAACTCAAATTTAGCGATCGCAAAGGCGCTTGGGAGCAACTTGGGAAGCACCTTGGGTTTTATGAGAAAGATAATATGCAAAAAGCAACACCCAATACAGAGCTCACCGATGATCAGTTTCAAAGATTATTAACTGAGGCGCGGGCATCAGTAAAAAAATAGGTAGTGTGCAATAACAACGGGCTTTGACCTATCTTCGCTCGTCAGCAAGTGACATTTAAACTAATCGGGCCAGGTTTTTACCTGGCCTTCTTTTCAGATTGAAGCTATTTTACTGTTTACTTAAACTCATAATTTTAGCAATTCCCACTGAATGGTATAAAATGACCATTTTAGAGTTATAATTTCCCACTTACGCAAAAAGTCTATTTAACATAATACTAGTTATAAGGACAAATTTTGAAATTATCAAAAAATTCCCACTTTGTTGAAACTCAATACCAGTAAGGGTTTCATTGTAATAAAATTAAATTAAGTAAGTTTTTTCTGTTTACCATTATTTTACACAATTACACAAACTGCAATAATGTCAGTAATTTAATGTTTACTGATAAACATTAAATTACCTTTTATCATTACGCTATATTATTTTTGTATTAAACCGAATCAATGAACAAAAAAGATTTAGAGCGGACTATAAAGATCTTAAATGATCAAGCAGGTAAGCCCAAACGGGGCCGGCCTATCACTCAGTTTAAGGAGATTACCAAAACCTCCCAGGAAGGAACAAAGGAAGGCGAAACTAGAGCTACATTTATCGTCAAGGAATCAGTGCTGGTAAAAATTAAGGGTATTGCTCATTGGGGTGGATATGAAATAAAGGAGGTGGTCAACAATGCGCTGAAAGATGCGATCAGGAAGTATGAAAAGGCAAACGGTACCATACAGCCTCCGCCTACAAGGAAATTATAATTTTCACGACTGAAAAACCGATAGGGGGCGCAATTTGGGTGAGAATTTCTTTTCGTTCCTGAACATCGGCAATTTGCGTATGCCGATCGGATAAAGCATTTTGAATGTCAAGTGCAGCCTTTACCTCTTTGATTGCCTGCTGGGCTTCTTGGTGAGCCTCGTTAGCTGTTTTCCAATACCTTCTGAAAGTCGTTTCAGATAACAGCCATTTACCGCCAATTACAGCCAAAACCTTACTGTAAGAAGTACCTCGCTCTATCTTCTTTACAATAGCGTCAATAAAGATGATCACAACAATCTTTCACGTCGCCGGCAGTAGTTCGGAAATCCCGAACAACTGCATAAATGTTTGTTGTAGTAATGCAACAAATATTTCCATTTTACATTCCTTTTGGAATTAAACTAAAAGTGGCCTTGCCTTCCTCCGGTACATAATTTATCGTATCGATGTAGCCATACCCTTCCTCACAATCATTAGAAAAATAGATCAGGCCATAAGGATTTGCTTTTATCCGCCTGGAATCTCCGCTACTCATTGGGTATTGAAAAGAGACTCGCTCAGGCAATAAGAAGGGCTTTGCATCGTCCGTATCTTCATAAATTGAGAGATCAATGGTCTGGTTTTCCTGTATCGGTCCATTTTCCTGCCTGCAATCGGTTGAGTCCATTTGCCCCTTTGCAAAATAATTGCCATCGCCATCCGTAAATATCAATTTGCAGTCGCCGCCGAATTGCCGGTAACTTTCGAAGATCTTATTCATCCAGCGCATGGCATTCCTGATCGGACTAATCCGGTAATTGTAAATAGTGTCCGGATCAATGATGTTTTCAGGATCGAGAACATTACCGAGCTCCACCACAATATCATTAGATCCATTTCTTTTACAACAGATGATGAAGGTTTCTTTATCGTATCTCCAGTCCTTAGTATTATCATCGCCTTTGCGCCGTGTTACCTCCAACGCATAACCGCTGGCAATCCATTTACTCAGCTTTACCAGGTCATTTTTAATCTTATTCAGAGTTGTTCTCCCCGTAATTTTTGTAAGAAACTCGTCCAGGCCATTGTATTCTTCCGCTTCCCATTTTTGATAGCCGAATTGGAACGTGCTGAAAACTTCTTTATCATACGCCTTCCGGGTGATCTGGCCGACATCGGAACA
>JBDSLD010000015.1:0-2892 GCA_039916545.1 Ferruginibacter sp. | reverse complement strand
TATTGGCAATAAGCTTCCTGGCCGCTCGTTCTTTACGGCCTGTGATATTTGTTATGTCTTTCGCATAAATGACTATGCGATTTGGGATTGTTTGCTGCATAACCCTGCACGTTCGGAACGCCTGCTTTTTTGCGTGAAGTATTCATTTTAAAATTGTGGTGATAATAGCAAATATAAAAAGTTTCATGCATAACGCAGATGCTTACACTGTATTTACTAAAACAATCATCTTTAAATTTTTTATCAATTATGGCTCAGCAAAAAGGTATTATTAAATTAAAAGGCACCCTGGGGGATATCACCTTTTATAAATCGCAGGACGGATACCTGGCCCGCGAAAAAGGTGGCGTGGAAGGCGCCCGTATTGCAAGTGATCCAAACTTCCAAAGGACCCGGGAGAATGGAGAAGAGTTTGGCGCTGCCGGTAAGGCCGGCAAACTGCTTCGTACCTCCATTCGGGCTTTATTGCAAAACACTGCTGACAGCCGGGTAGTGAGCAGGCTCACCCAGGCGATGGTTAAAGTGTTGCAGGCAGATGCGATAAGTGTACGTGGTAAACGTAATGTAATTGATGGCGAAGCAGAGCTGCTGGAAGGCTTTGAATTCAACATTCAAAGTAAACTAGGCTCTACTCTGTTTGCACCCTTTTCGGCTGTTATTGACCGGGTTGCCGGTACGCTGACGATCGACATTGCATCCTTTATTCCCATCAACATGGTATCTGCTCCCGGGGGAAGCACACATTTCAAAATAACCTCTGCAGGAGCCGCTGTTGATTTTGTAAATGAAACATTTGAAGTAGACACTCATGAAACCGCGCCTATCCCATGGGATAGTACCGCTACCGCTGTGATCAACCTTGCCAATGCAGTTACGGCAAACAATACCAATCCAATGTTCCTGGCAATGGGTATTGAATTTTACCAGGATGTAAATGGTGTTAAATATCCTTTGAAGAATGGGCAGTACAACGCTTTGGCTTTGGTTAAGGTAGATGGTGGATAGGATGCTGGATTCTGGATACTGGATACTGGATCCTAGATACTTAATCCTTGACTAGATCCTGGATAATTGTTTATTCTGGTACTGATTTGCCGGGTGTCTATTAGCTTGATGTATTATCGTTTACAAAGTTTACATATGGAATTATGGATCAGCATTATTTTGATAACACTACCAAAGCCGGCACGGCTTCCGGAACCTTGCTTACGATCTTTATAAATATCAAAAGCGAGGATCTTTTCAAGACTGCTATACTTGCAGGCGTTGGTGCCCTGGTAAGCTTTAGTGTTACCGTGTTGTTGAAAGCGTTAGTAAAGTGGTTCTCAAAATAATCATTCCGTTTGTTGTGGTGATTTTCGGTTGGATGATAAGTCCCGGTTTTATCGGGGCTTTTTTTGTGCCCGATTGTTATTGTTTCATACGAATGGAGAAAAAGGAATGCCCCTGAAGGGCAAACCTTAGAAAAGCAAATCCTTAAAAAGGCAATGCTGCAAATTGCCGGCGGCCTGATGGAAAGCACCAGATGTACCAGCCGCAATTTTTAACCTGGTAGACAGCTGTACCTGGCAACGGACGGTAATAAACTATGCGCCTGCGGAAATGCCGGCTGAAAAATGAAGACTGAACAGGGGGCACGGGAAACATGCTGCTGCTAAACGGGCAGACTGACAATTGCCGGCGGGTAATAATACGGAGCTGCTTTTGCATAATGTGGAATTTTTAGAAGCGTCTATCAACGAAGGCGATAAAAAAACCAAATGAAAAATTTATAAATGATGGCACTGTAGCATGGCTGGGCGTTTATGCATATTTTTATTTGGTTTTTTTTTGTTGTGCCGTGCTGATGGTCGCCGTAGTTATTTTTGCTTTCTAAAAAACCACTTAGGCAAAATGGCTTATTGCCTCCGGTCGTTGTTGGACTGTTAGCAGTTCAATTGCAGGTGAATATTGTTGCGGTATAATTCAGCGCTGGTTAATGATAATCTTTTTCGCCACACTGGATCCCGGGTGAATGTACCTATGGCCTCACCAGGTCTTAAGGAGTCAATCTCTTTTTACCAGTGGCTTCATTCCTCGCCTGCCCCATTGGTCACAGATATAGCGGCTGGAACGTCTTACAGATTATCTGCATTTGTCAAAATCCAATATAATTATAAAGGCCAGAGAGCAAAGAAATGGATTAAATAAAACGCCAGTCAACCGGATTAAAGATCCCAGCTGACCGGCATCCTGGCTTTATGATTTAACGCCGTGTTGTATGAAGTAACTCCGGATTAAATACTCTTGTATGGTAGCAGTTGATTTGAGAATTTCTGCCAGGTTATTTTTGCGTTGCTCCAATAACTCCAGCTGCTGCAAGATGATTTTAAATTGCTGCCAATGAGGGTAAATGATGTTGGCGGCCGGCTGAATAATATCTCGTGTTTCGCCAATATTTACGAATGGAATAACAGAGCCACGTTGAACTATTTTAAAAGCCTGTGCCTTGTGCAAACCATAGGTGAGCCAGTAATAAAACTCTCTCATCTCTTTATTGTTTGCGGTGGCAATAAATGAATTTACCCAGGGCTGATGAGCTGGCTTACCTGCGCTGTTGCCTTTCGATAAAATAAAGAATTGGGTATCCGGAAAGATTTGCTGTGTTTGATGATAGCAACGGATTGAAAGCGGCATCATAAATTGTATACCGCTGGTTTTTACATTTGTGGCAAGCGCCACATTTGGCCAGCGATAGGCAACCCAAATGCAGCGCGGGCAGGAAGGCAAGGTTTTTTTAGAAAATAAATACTACCTGGAGTGAGCCAAATTTGCGAAGCAAGGGCGAAACAGAAGGTGGAGATTTTTTTTGTAAAAACCTGAGGGCAAGCGAAGTGTAATGAAGCGTAGACC
>JBDSLD010000014.1:0-20653 GCA_039916545.1 Ferruginibacter sp. | reverse complement strand
ATAGCCACTTTTCCCCAGGGTGCATTGGAAATTGAAAAAACTATTTTTATAACACCCACAATAAACCCTAATATTATTTTTGACAGAAATTATATTTGTCAGCCCGGGGTAATTAATTTCTCCGCTTCCAGCAACGGGACCATCAGCAATTACGACTGGGATTTTGGTGATGAAAGCGGAGTTGTTTCGACACCCGCAAGTGCTACAAGTCATACTTTTGCCGCTTATGGTTCGTACACAGTTATTTTAAAGGCCATTGACGCGGGTGGATGTTTTGGCCAGGATACCGTGAAGATCGACGTTAAAAAAATACCTGTTTCCGCAACAGTCAGTCCGCCGTCCGGTTGTATTCCGGCAAATGTAAGTTTTACGGCAAATGATACATTACCCCTTAATTCTACGGTAAGTAGCTATTCCTGGGATTTTGGAGACGGCAGTTCGCCGGTTTCGACGACTTCCAATACTACCAGCCATTCTTATGTTACAGTAAAATCTTATAGGCCCAACGTTACAATTACCACCAGCGAAGGGTGTGTGGATACTTTTAATTTCCCTTTCGTGGCCTATGGCACGCCTCCTTCAAATGCGGTTGCCTATGCAAAGGATTCCCTGATATGCGGTTCACAGACCGCTGTTTTCGTAGCAAAAGCAACCAATGCAAACAGTTATTTCTGGGATTTTGGTGATGGTATCAACAAATCCGTTACAGATACTTTGGTTGATCATAAATATACCACGCTAGGTGTAAAAACAGTAAAGGTGACACCTTATTTTAATGGTTGTGCGGGCGCTACGAAAAGTTTTCAAATTGAGATCACTGGCGTTATTGCGCTCTACCAATTCCTCAATAAAAATTGTCCTGATAAAACAGTATTTTCCTTCCTTAATTATTCTTCGGGCAACATTACTTCCACGCTTTGGGAGTTCGGTGACGGAACACCTTCCGCATCAACCAACATAGTTCATAACTACCCGCCCATGGGCGAATTTATTACGAAGCTCACCGTTAGTGATGTAGTCACAGGCTGCGTGGATACTTTTTCGCAAATCATTTACACAGCAACACCAGTATTGGTCAACACAGATACTTCTATTTGCAAAAATACCAATACAACTTTTACCATTGCAAATAATTACACTAATACGGACGCTACCTACACCTGGAATGTCATGGGTAAAATAGTCAGCACGGGCCTCTTTCCAACGATTACTTTGAATTCCAATATTTTAGGCAGTTTTAATAATTTTGTTTCAATAAGGAATGGTGCGCAGTATTGCCGGGACACTGTTTACCTGGATCACCCGATACTGGTTCGCGGACCATATCTTGATTTTACTCAGCCAGCTAATATTTGTTTCGGCGACTCCGTTACTATTATAAATAATTCGAAGCCCTTTGTACCCGCTGAAACAGTTTCTTTATGGTACTGGAACTATGGAAACTCCTCTTCCAACGATACGGTTTTTCAACCGCTCCCAGTTCAATATAATGCGCCGCGATCATATAACGTTAAGTTAACTGGTATTGATATTAACGGGTGCCGGGACAGTCTTATCAGCCGTGTAACTGTTAACCCGCTACCATTTTTACAGGTATTACCAGGCACGGATACGCTGTGCCGCGGCCGTTCCGATAGTTTGTTTGCCTATCATAGTGACAGCATACTCTGGTCGCCATCTACCCGTCTTTCCTGTACTACCTGCGATACCGTAATTGCTAATCCAACCGTGACAACACAATATTATGTCACCGCCACTACTCCTTTTAACTGCAGCATCCAGGACAGTATTTTGGTGAATGTAATACAACCTTTTACTGCTACGCCACTGTTGAACACCCAATATATTTGCCAGGGGGAATCGGTTACGCTGGATATGGATCCGAAAGACAAAATAATTATCTGGTCACCTGCAGCTGGTTTATCCAATGTCAATATTTATAATCCGGTGGCAACACCCGCCCAGACTACCACATATACAGCTACACTGGCAGACTCAACAGGTTGTTTCACCAGTTCAGCTGATATTACCATTACTTTAAAGACCAATCCAACCGTAGAGGCTGGGCCAAACAGGGTTGTTTCATATAGTTCCCCATTTAACATTGTACCTTTGTACAGCAGCAATATAGCCTCATATTTATGGACGCCATCTGCATTCTTAAATTGCTCCAACTGCCCGAATCCAAGCGGAATTGCCTTGAATTCGGAAACTTATACTATTAAAGTAACGTCGGATAGCGGATGTACTGCAACAGATGCTATCACCATTAATATAGAATGCAAGGCGGCAAATATTTTAATGCCGAAAGCTTTTACCCCAAACAATGATAACCTGAATGATTTTTATTACCCCATCACAAGGGGTATCAAAACGGTTCTTCAGTTCACTGTTTTTAACCGGGAGGGAAAGATCATGTACCAGGCCAGGAACTTTTCACCAAATGATAAGACGTTTGCCTGGGATGGCAATTTTAAAGGGAAAAAGCAGTCAGCTACAGCATACGTATATGTTATGGAGGCGCTTTGTGAACAGGGCGAGAAATTAACGAAATCGGATAGTTTCCTGTTGCTTAGGTAATCAATCACTGATCTAAATGTTATCGAAAATAAAAATGCCGGGTCTGCCCGGCATTTTTTAAACCAGTATGCTACATTAATAGCAGGTCATTTTGGGATGAATTTAATTATCCATAAAATAATCATAAAAAAATGATGAATGGTTTTCGCTATTACGAAATTATTCTTACATTGCTTTACGAAACATATCGTATTATGACATTAATTAAAAATTCAAAGCCTACAGAGAGCGAACTGGAAATATTGCAGGTGTTATGGGCTAAAAGTTCCGCCACCGTACGGGAGGTACACGAAGAGCTGCTGAAAACCAAGGATGCCGGATATACCACTACCCTCAAATTGATGCAAATAATGTTTGAAAAGGGCCTGGTTACGCGGGACAGCAGTAGTAAAACACATATTTATCAACCGGCCGTAAGCAGGGAGAATACACAAAATCTGTTTCTGAATAAAATGATAGATTCCCTTTTTTCCGGTTCCTCTGCGCAGCTGGTAATGCAGGCGCTGGGTAATCACAAAGCATCAAAAGAAGAACTGGAGGAAATAAAAAATTATTTAAACGCTATCAAATAGCTGCAATTTATGCCATTACCTGTTTTTGAGAATGCCCATTTACTACAATCTTTGGGCTGGGCCATCGGCAATAGCCTTTGGCAAACTGGTATTCTATGGCTACTTTATCAGTTAATCGTCACGGTAGATACAAAGCTGCCGGCAATTGCCAGGCATCATTTAAGTTTGGTATTACTTACCACATCTTTTATATGGTTTATTTTTACAATTCAGCAAAATTACCTGTTACTTTCAAACTCGCCCGTTGCAACGCTATTGAATAACAATTGGTTATCAGGATTACCATCCTTTAACAATCTTCTACCCATTTTATCGATTATCTACCTGGTGCTACTTTGCTTTTACACCACACGGTTTATTAAAAATTTATCAGTCAACCGCTTCTTACAAACGGCAGGCCTGGCTAAAGCTCCTATTGATTTCCGCCTTTTCGTAACAAAGACTGCATTGCACCTGGGCATAAAAAAGAATATTCGTGTTTGGTTGTCAGATCATGTTGATGTCCCTTGCGTGACTGGTTTTCTTAAACCAATTATTTTATTACCGGCCGCTATTGTCAGTCAATTATCTATTCAACAGGCAGAAGCAATCCTATTGCATGAGTTAGCACACATAAAAAGACACGATTACCTGGTAAATTTGATACAATCCATTGTTGAATTGATACTGTTCTTTAATCCTTTTGCCGTTTTATTAAGCAAAGCCGCAAAAAAAGAAAGAGAAAATTGCTGTGATGATTGGGTAATGAACTTCCGTTATGACCAGTACGAATATGCAAAAGCTTTATTAGCACTGGAAGAACAGCGCCACTTGTCGCATTTCAGGCTCGCGCTGGCGGCAACCAATGGCAAGAAAAACTTGCTGCAACGTGTTAAACGGCTTTTTAATACTGATCCCCAGACCACATTCGGATTATCACAAAAATTTAAACTTACCGGTTTATGTTTTTTACTGCTGACAGGCATGTTTATTTTACTGCCTTCTATGATAAAGAAGCGTATCGCGGAGAAGACAATTGTTCACCGTAGTGAAGAAATAAAGGTCCAGGCGCCGGATGATAACCAAATTAAGGAAAATGTTGCAGTGGATATTTTAAAGAACCAGCCGGCACAGTTTGTGAAAGTAAGTACCCAGGTACCAGTTTTTAACAAGCTAAAACAACGGCCTTCAACCGAAGTTCAGGTAAACGATTACGTAAACGCTTATGTAAATGAAGAACTATTAAATCCAGCTAGCAGCCCCGAACCAATGATCAGCCAGGTAGCTGAAAAAGAAACAGACGAGTCACAATTCATTGTAAAAATAGTGGAGCAACAATCCGGTAAAAAACAGACCAATACCTACTATTTTGAATTAAACAATAAAAACGGAAATACGGCTGTTAAGCCATTGATGATGCTGAACCGGGTAAAAGCATCGATAAAAAGAACAATTCCGGGTAATTTGCCCGATGATAGCCTTGATACTTCTACAAGGCCTAATAATAGAAAGAAAATCACTTCCTAAGGTGTCTCTACCGGTGGGCATTTTCTGACTCTCCGAATAATATCCCCCAAAACTCCTTCACATTCCGCACGCAGCGTTTTATTAGTATGGCAGAATTTCCTGTCAATATCCTTGTATCGATTGCTACAAAAAAGAAAAGGCCCGATAGAAATCAGGCCTTTGTTACGAACCTAAAACGGTTCTGTAACCCCCCAAAGAAAACTTCTTGTTAAACCAAGCACAAGTGTTTCTTACGGGTTGCTACTTAAACGCCATTTGTGATAAATTATTTTGCAAGAGAGAAAAATTTATTAAAATAAGTATAGATTTTCCAACCTAAAATCGGTGCCATTGCTCAAGCGGATTAATTAAAAATGCCCGATCGCTTTTACCATCAATTGGTTCTTCAATGCGTGAGAATTTGAAAGAGAGTAATTAAAACACGGTGGGCCAAACCTGGTAACTATAACCATATTGCCAAGGTACCGATTATGGAATCTTAAGCCGACCATTTTCTACCATTGTGATTTTGCTAAGTACCACACCACCATCGAATTTTAGTTAGGGCCTTTCCAAGCAATTCCTACAAAAGCCTGATTCCTCAATCAATTTTATAGACTTGGGGAAAGTGCTTCCTGGTTAAATGTACCCTCACTTTATTTTCTCTGAAAACATTTTTTGAAGTCGCAGCCAGCTATTAGATAAGCTGCCATTATGACTTAGGCATCCTTTTATCTATAGTATAACAAGCGCACCGATTTTATGGCCATTTCCCGAATATAAAAATCAGATGGATCTAAAGTGTCAACTGGAGTACAAAACCACCAAAATTCAAAAATAGATGTGTCAAAGTATTAGAAATTTAACAATATGGACCACTGACGAAATTTTATTTCAATTAAGTGTTATTAATAATTTATTATCAATGAGTTGTGAAATTATTTTACTTTTATCAATACTAATCTACAATTGAAAGCAATTATCACTTTAATTGATACTAAAAATTTTATTAAGCGAAACTAAAATTTCCTATAAAGTCAATAACTAATTAATAAGCAAATAATTATACATTTTTTATTCAACTAATTTAATTAGTTTCTGTTTTCATGAAATTAGTCATTTTGTAGGTGACGAATACTAAAAATTATAGCTGCTAAAAACTGGTTGTTTAATGTGAAATTTGCCGTTATGTGGTTATCTTGCCTAAAACCTAAATATTCTTCTCCAAATATGCAATCGCACAAGCGCCCTACTCTCTTAATTTTTTCCATACTGACAATATTGCTGGTTTCCTGCAGTACTCCTAAAGAGTTAGAGTACCGGGAATTCAGAAATTTTACAATTGACAAACTGGGATTTTCATCAACGGCCATCAAAATGGACCTCGTGTATTACAACCCAAACAACTTTGGGATGCAACTGAAATCCACCGACCTGGATATTTTTTTAGATAACACCTACCTGGGGCATACGGTCCAGCAGGAATTTGTTTCCATTCCCCGACGAGAGGAATTTGCCATTCCAATCAAAATTGATATGGACATGAAGAACCTTTTGAAGAATGGTTTGATCACACTTCTGAGCAGCGAGGTGACTGTGAAAGTGACGGGTACCGTAAAAGTTGGTAAGGGAAATATCTTTAAAAGTTTCCCCGTAAATTATGAAGGGAAACAAACATTTACCACTTTCTAATTCCCGACCTTTCCCGCATTATCTAAGCAAAGCCGTAAAGAAAAATTCCAGACCATAATTTATAGACGAAAAAACACCCTCAGCAAAAAACTACAGCATGCTTTATAAAAGAATGCCCATTGAAATAGAAGCTCCCGAAGGCTTTGGCTATGAAAATATTGACTGCAACCTGTCCGAAAGTTCGTTTACAGACCAGAAGTTTGGAGATTTAGGCATTGATATTAACGGCCTGACCTTGTTTTATGGCGATCATAAAGGCAAAATTGAATTGCGCGAATTACTGGCCCGCGAAGTTGGTTTTACCGCTGACGATGTGCTTATAACTGCTGGCGCCGCCAATGCGCTGTTCATTATTGCAACCTCCCTGCTAAATAAGCATGATCACCTTGTTGTAGCCAAATCTAATTATGCTACCAATATTGAAACACCGAGGGCAATAGGATCAAAGGCCTCGTACTTGCATATGCGTTTTGAAGATGGTTTTGACCTGGATATAAAGGAGCTGGAAAAACTAATTACCGGGAAAACGAAATTAGTAAGCTTAACTTACCCGCATAACCCGACAGGTGTATTGATCAACCAGGAAAAATTAAATGAAATTGTGCGGCTGGTTGAAAGAAAAAACACTTTTTTACTAATTGACGAGACTTATCGCGAAATGTCTTTCGCTGAAAAATTGCCTGTGGCCGCTACCCTCTCCGACAGGGTGATCAGCATTTCTTCTATGTCAAAATCTTACGGACTTCCAGGCATTCGCATCGGCTGGATTTTATCAAAAAATAAGGAATTGATGGAAACATTCCTTGCAGCAAAGGAACAAATTTGTATCACAAATTCAGTTGTTGATGAAGAAATAGCTTTTCAATATCTTCAAAAAAAGGAAATTTTATTTGAGCCGGTGCGACAAACTATATTAGCAAATTTTAATATTCTGAAAAAATTTATGGCGATGCAGGATGTGCTGGAGTGGATTGAACCTCAAGGCGGATGTGTATGTTTTCCAAGAATAAAGAATGACGCGAATGTTGATATGGACAAGTTTCACCGGATTCTGCTCGATAAATATGCGACCTATATCGGAAAAGGACATTGGTTCGAGGAAGATGCCAGGTATGTGCGGATCGGCTACAGTTGGGATAGTTCTGACAAATTATTGAAAGGGCTGAATAATATTTTGAAAGCGATTAAAGAAGCAAGAATAGATTAAAACGGAGAACCATTAAATAATATGGAAAGTGAATTAAGTCAGGATTTGAACGAAAACAGCTACTTTTTAATGGATCCAGAGTAAAGTATCTTGCCTTTTTTATTGATCACCTGTACGATCATTTTATCCACGCTTAATGAAAAGGCCATAAACCCATTCTCAGCGGCGGCAAATTTACCACCATCAGGGTGTTTTATAGTTGGCGTTACTTCGGATCCGGATCCCGTTACAAAGTAGTGAGTTTTACCCGCAGGCTTGATGTATTGAAGGTTGTGATCGTGCCCGCAGATATACGCATCAACATTGTATTTTTCAAAAATACCTTTAAATAAATCATTCAATTCTTTGGTATCGTTTGAAATCATGCGGTTGCCCCCGGTGTACAAAGGATGGTGTCCCACAACGATCTTCCATTTAATATCCGGAGAAGGATCGCTTAAAATTTTCTCCACCCATACCAGTTGCGCCGCCGTATCCTGGGTGGCGACATCATGATTTTTATTGTCATAGTACTGCGAGATAAAAGGCGAAGTATCGATAAAAACAAACAATGCCTGTTGTGTAGTGTCGTTGTCAATAACTACTTTTTTCGAATAATACCTTGAAGGCATGCGCCAGCGGCGACTAATATTGGTATAATCTATTTCTGCCTGCACATTTCCCCCATAATCATGATTACCCAATACAACATACCATTCGCGTTGTAAACTATGGGCCGTATAAATTTGTTCGAAGGATGCGATCCAACTGTAGTCCTGGGTGCTGGCAACGCCGCTGGGATAAAAATTATCGCCGGTGATCACAAAGAAATCGACATCGAAATCCTTCGCTGTTTTGCCCATCTGGCGTGCAACTTCTACCTGGCTTTCTTCGCCATTGCGTCCAAAGTCGCCCATAGCAATGAATTTAATTGCTTTGTCTGTAACGATTAATTTTTGCCCTGGAGTAACCGTTTTTAATTGCGCCAATACTGAAAGAGATATCGTGGCGCAGAGAGAAAGTATAAATATTTTTTTCATTGGAAATTTTAAGATCGTAAAGTAATATTAAAAAAACTCTTCGATATTAAATATTTCTTATTAAATAATAAGTTCGAAAAGTATCGAAAGATTTATAGTCAGTTCTGTAAGCGCAGGGCTCCGAAGTTGCACAAACCTGCAGATTGAGGCTCATTAGAACTATCTTTCAACTGAAGATCAATCAGATTTAACCATTACAAGTAGGTTCCAGCAGGGTTTTCGCCGGCGTAAGGTAGCAGGGAGCCAGGCATGATCCGGGAACCCCCGCTGTAGAAAAGGGTTACCTCCTATTATAAATTCCGCCTGACGGTGACCAATGCAGAGATATAAAAGAGCGATAGTTCTTTTATGCAGCAGTGTTTCACGGATCATGCTTTTATTACCCGCCACACTACTCGGTGAAAACCCCGCTCGAACCTACTTGTGATAGATTAGCCGAAGAAGAAAATAGGTAGCATCCTGCTTTGTAGAACCAATTGCAGACATATAAAAGAGTAATCGCTTTTTATGCAGCAGGGTTTCACCGATCGTGCTTTACCACCCACCACACGACACGGTGAAAACCCCGCTCGAACCTACTTGGGATAGATTAGCCGACGATGGAAATAGTTGAGAATCCTGCTTTGTAGCGGCAAATAAAATTTTGCTAACTAAACTGTCGACCAATTTCAATTGGATTCCCTGCGCTTGGTGAGCTTACTGATCTAAAGTTTAAAAACACTTGTAGGCTTGGAACCCGGCATTTAAAAATAAGGCTCAAACACCGGTTGACTAAAATATGCACCGATGATTTATAAAAAATCAAGTGCAAAGTATAGGAGGAGGAGTGCGCGCAATTGTAATTATGACACCTGAATTTAACCCGGTTTTATTTACTTCAACACGTTCCAGGGGGTTTCAATGGAAGTGTCCGAAGAATTAACCGGTGTTTCAGTTTTTTCAGTTTTGGCTATTTTTTCTTCCGCTTGATCAGCTCGTCCAACGCCTGCTTCCTGCGGCGCGACATTGGTTTTTACATTGCTGATATCTTCATCGGAAATAAGGTCATTTTGATTAGTGAGGTGTTCATGGATCCGCTTTTGCGTTTGAACATCTTTAAACAAGTTGTTTTTTTCGAGAGGCATGTGCAATTATTTTTGGCAAATTAGAAATTTTTTTGATAAAACTGGAAAAACCCAATTAAATAATTAGAAATAATTAAGCACAAATGCCAGATGAAAAAGTTGAATAAGTTGCGGCATTCCTGCCTCGCCTTTTTATTAATCTTTAGCATATCGCACCACAAATTCCACCACCTGGAAACTGCTGCGGGCAGTTTTTTTCGCCGGGCACAACCAGCCTGAACGGGCCCTTGCAAGCTGGTAAAGGTTTTCCTCCTGATTCATCAGCGATAATAACCTGGCGGTCCGTAAAACTGCTGTCTAATTCCGTAAGAGAAAATAGCACTTCATAACCGTCGGCACATTTTACCAGCAGGTATTTGGTAAGGTTCTCTCCACGAAGTTGTTTTCCCATGGCCACACCGGCCATTTCAAGAATTTCCTGTAGAGTAATTCCGGTGTAACTGATGTCCTTGCCATCACGGTCCCTCATACTTACAGTCACGCGTTTCATGGTGGTAAAATCACTGCCATATACGCTGTGATAATATCAATACCATAAATAAAAAGAGCCTCATAATTTTGGCGTTATCGTTATATTTTAAAAAATATAATGATATTTAAAAAAGGGATTACTTAAATTTTGCTGTTTCTTTATCCAGGAACTGTGAAAATTTGTTGCGCAATTCGTGGTAAAAAATGATCATTTCTTTTGCTTCTTCCGAAATCGAAGAACCGCCTCCATGCTCACCTCCCTGGCTTGTTAGCACCAATGACGATGCAGCGTGTTCGTTTAACCGGTTGATAATTCCCCAGGCTTTTTTATACGACATATTCATTTTTTTTGCCGCCTGGTTGATCGACCCGGTTTCGGCGATTAATTCAAGCAATTCAACGGGGCCGGGGCCGAAGAAACGTTTACCGTTGCCTTCAAGCCACATGCTTCCATTCACTTTAAGGGTAATGTCTTTCCGCAATATACGTTGGATATCTTTCTTCATTTATACCACGCCGGCTGATTTTTATCTGTCTGAAAATTTATTGTAGTCAACCAGTTTGTAAACAATTTGTTTGCTAAGATATTTAAAGTATTATTCATTTCAATAGGCTGTTCGGGGTATTAAAATTTTGTGGCCTGGTATTTTACGAGGTTAAAGCAGTTTAGAGTTACCTGGTTTTCGTGCCAGCTGAAATTGGGTTGGTTATTGTGATCTCATAATATTTTAATAATATTTCTTTCGGTTGGTTCCAGGATAAAAATATAATTATCAATAAAAAAAATAATAAATTAATGAGGTTGGAAATATTATGAGGCGGGTTTCTACTAAATACAACATGAAGGCACGGTTGTAGTAATTTGATTTGGAGAGATGAAGGTGATTTGGAAGCTGTGTGGTGCGTGATTAACAACCAGCGATTGTAAGCTCAACTTTAACTCTTAATCAGAAGACACAACTACGGAAGGTTGAGTAGCAAATAATTTTTAAGCACACCCTAAGAGGCCTTCTTTTTTTGCGCGACTGCTATGTAATAAATCGGTATCCCGATCAATGTAATGATCATTCCGGGCCAGGTAAATTTTGGCTTAAAAATGACCAGTAGTAAACAAAAAGCAAGTCCCATCACGATATAGAGTATTGGTAATACGGGATAGCCAAAAGCTTTATAGGGTCGTTCCATTTCAGGCTTTTTTCTTCTTAAAATAAATATGCCACCGATAGTTAACATATAAAAACAAACTACCACAAATGATATCATGTCCAGGAGGTCACCATATTTACCACTTAAACTCCACGCGCAGGCAAACACACATTGCAGCCACAGGGCATAGGAAGGCACTGCGAAATTATTTAACGTGCCAGCCTTTTGAAAAAACAAACCATCCTTTGCCATTGTATAATAAACTCTTGCACCTGCCAGTATCAACCCATTATTACAACCGAAAGTTGATACCATGATGAGCAGGGCAATTATGGTAGTGCCCGCGCTTCCGAAGATTATTTCAGAGGCGGCTACCCCTACCCTGTCTTTAGGTGCCGTGGCAATTTCGTGCAAGGGCAATACTGAAATGTAAACAAGGTTGGTACTGATATAGATCAGTGTAACGATCAGCGTTCCTAAAAAAAGACTCAGCCCGATGTTGCGTTTAGGGTTCTTTACTTCGCCTGCAATAAATGTTATGTTGTTCCAGGAGTCGCTGCTGAATACCGAACCTACCATGGCCGACGCAACCGCACCTGCTGCGGCTATCTTCGCGTAGCTTTCAAAACTTCCGTCCGTATTTAGTTTTTGCAGGTGCCAGGCATCCTGCCAGTTGGAATTCCATACACCTGCTTTGGCTGCAATTAATCCAAATATAATCAGGCAAAATAAACTGAGTAATTTAGCAAGGGTAAAACTTGTCTGGATAATTTTCCCGTTTTTTATCCCGCGGGAATTCAGCCAGGTGAGCAAGACAATAATAACGATCGATAATAATTGCGCAGGGGAAATTGTAATAAAACCAAGATTCAATGCCACCGTATCTTCACTGAATATGGGAAAAACATAAGCGGTAAATTTGGCAAATGCCACGCCGACTGCGGCAATGGTAGCCGTTTGTATCACCGCAAAAAAAATCCAACCATATAAAAATCCGATCAACGGATTATACGCTTCTTTTAAATAAACATATTGTCCGCCCGCTTTCGGATACATCGCGCTTAGTTCCGCGTAACTCAAAGCGGCGATCAGCGTCATTACCCCGGTTATCAGCCACACGATCATCAGCCATCCCGCACTACCGGTATTACGTGTAATATCCGCACTTAC
This sequence comes from Ferruginibacter sp., assembly GCA_039916545.1. Lineage (GTDB taxonomy): Bacteria > Bacteroidota > Bacteroidia > Chitinophagales > Chitinophagaceae > Ferruginibacter. The sequence continues at coordinate 8,187 of JBDSLD010000014.1, read as the reverse complement.
GATGAAGATACCAGAGCCGATCATACTTCCGGCCACTACCATTGTAGCATCCAGCAGTCCGAGCGTAGGTTTAAAAGAAGCATTGGTCATAAGTAATTACTTGTAGGTTAATTTAATTGGCAGGCAATGGTCAGTGATAAAATTATTTTATGTGCTGGTTTAAGCCGCATAAAAAATTAACGGTAATGAATTTGTTTGCTCATAATAATTTAGAAGGAAACAACATACATGCTCAAAACTATTTCTAAAAAATGTTAATTGTCATCCGCAATTCACTTATGATTTACAAATATTCACCTAACTCATTTAAAAATAAGAATTCTGTGGTAATTTTGGTAAATGAAAGTTGTCCAGTTTACTATCCCGGTCACGATTGAAAACTCCATTCATTTTCAGGAAGATGAACTGCCCCATTTTTATGAACACCTTCACCGGCATGTTGAAACCCAGATCACCTGGGTTGTAAAAGGCGAGGGAACGCTGATCGCCGGAAATTATATCCAGCGGTTTCAATCAGGCGATTTTTTTATCATTGGCGCAAATCAACCGCATTTTTTTAAAAGCGATCCTTCTTATTTTGAAGGCAGCGATAAATGTATACATACGCTAAATATATATTTCGACCCCAAAGGTTTTCTTGCAAGAATGTTATCTTTTCCTGAACTGCGGGGTATCAAAAATTTTATTGAACAAAGCGAGTATGGCATGAAGGCCTCGGAACAGGACAAAGCAGTACTCACGGAACTTGTATTAAAGACAAAGAACACCAGTACAGGTTTCCGGCTTGCTTCTTTTATCGAGCTATTACAGGTAATGGCAAATATAAAAAACTGGGAATACCTGTCTACAGAATCATTTGAACAGGCGATCTCGGAACTGGAAGGCCTGCGCATGAACGACATCTATCAATATACGATGGCGAACTATACGGAGAATATTACCCTGGAGCAAATAGCGGCTGTTGTGTACCTCACCCCGCAATCATTTTGCCGTTATTTTAAAAAACATACTTCTAAAACATACATTGTTTTTTTAAATGAAGTAAGGATCAACGAAGCCTGTAAACGTTTTATGCAAAAGGATTTTGCAAGCATCGCCACAGTTGCTTACCAGTCTGGCTTTAATAATGTCGTTACTTTTAACCGGGTATTCAAAAGCGTAATGGGTAAGGCCCCCAGGGAGTTTATAAAAGCTTACCACGACCAAAATTAAATTGCGCCAGTTCCTGCTGCTGATCATTTCAACAACCTTGTTATATTTTCTTTTTGCAACATTGATCTTTTCTATCTCCGTGTAACCCTTAATCGGCAATTATTTATCCGCCAATAAATTTGGTTGGAAAGTTTAGTATATTTAATATCTACTCACCTACGATAAAGTTGCTGAATGAAAAACTCCACCATGCAAAATACCGAAGCTTTCAATCTTCCAAATGAAGATGACAACATGCTTAAGAATTCTTCCATACCACGCCGTAAATTTGTTAAAGATGTAGCACCGGCCGCCGTGGCTTTTACTATACTCCCACGGTCTGTGCCTGGAGGAAAGGGCTTTGTTGCGCCCAGTGACAAGAGTACCCTGGCTTATATTTGCGTAGGCACTCAAGGCAGAAGGGAGTTGTTGCCGCTGCTTGCCAATGAGCAATTCAAGGTAACCGCCATTTGCGATCCTAATAAAGATGCTGTTGGTTATAGTGACTGGTCGACGGATGGGTTAAAAAATGAGATCCGCAAAATGATCCAAAAGCCTGGTTGGGCGCCTGGCGGGGATGATACCATACCCGGTGGAAGAGACAATGGGAAATCGATCGTCGATACTTTTTATGCAAATGTTCATCCTGAATTACAGTATAAAGGTTGCAATGCTTATGCTGATGTCCGCGAATTATTACACAAGGAAAAAGACCTGGATGCGGTTAAACAACAGACCACGAATGTGCCCGATGCCAATAAATGGCTTGACCGGCAATACAGACCTGGCTGGGATCCGGCCTCCATCTAATGAATCGAAACATACAAATTCAGCTTAAAAAATTACATTAGCAATCCATGAAAGTTTTTAACATTATTTTTTGCGTGATCTTTATTGTGTTTGCTGCACTGCAGTACAACGATCCTGATTTTTATTTATGGATACCGATCTATATGTACACTGCTGTCCTTTGCTGGCTCGCCGCCCGTAATCGCTACTACCTGAAAGCATATTTGGCGGGCATCGCTTTTTATACAATTTATGCTATCTATAAAATCTTTGACCCCAATGGCGTGATCGACTGGATGAACCTTCACCATGCAGAGAATATTGCCGAAACAATGAAAGCGGAGCAACCCTGGATAGAGGAATCAAGGGAATTTTTCGGGTTGATAATATTGATTGTTGTTTTGCTGGTGAATTATTTTGCGGTACGGAAAAACCGTAAATTGATTTAGGGCAATGTTGTAATATAGATCACAACAACGATTGCAAATGCTTTTAAATATTATAACAGGTTGAGATGATTTCGATTGTTCCTTTGTACTAACTTGCCCTTTGCAGAAACCTCACAGGTTTTTAAAACCTGTGAGGTTTTAGGCTACAGCATTCAGCATATATTGCTTGACAGGTACTATTAATTTTATTTGCTTTTACCGGCGATTATATCAAGTCCGTTAATTTTTCTTGGTATCCATACTTTCATTTGACCGGTGCCCCGGTTGGCCCAGCTGAAATATGGTATGGCGATAATTTTTTTGTTTTCGGTGGTAACAGAGAGGCCGTCATCAGAAACTTTTACTACCGGCGCATTTGCTTCCAGTGTCATAATGCCTCCTAAGGTATTGGTTTCGAAATTGCTGTTAAAAGTGATACCATCCGGCAGTACAATGTTGTTCACCTTGCCTCCATTGTCTGGGTGTTCAAAACAATACATTAAAGGCCCTCTTTGCAAGGATACTTTATTGCGGTCCTCCGCAACGCTGTCAATTGCCACTACTCTCCTTACTTCTACTGGTAAGTTTAGTGATACGACGTCTCCTTTCTTCCATTCCCTTTCAATTACTGCATAACCATTTGTCATTGCATAAGCTACATTTTTTCCATTGACTGCCAGTGACCATTTTTTGTTGGAGCTATCAAGAAAATGATACGTATTTCCAGGAGAAGGTTGATTTTGCGCCCAGCCGGGAATGCGGATATTCAAAGAAAACCTGGATTTTTTCTGTGGAGAAACAGTCATTTCGATATCTCCGTCCCATGGATAATTTGTTTGCTGTGCTATCTGAACAGCATTATTTTTCAGGCCGATTGTTGTATTGCTACCAACAAAAAGATTCACCCAAATTGTATTATCGGATTGGGCATAAATATAATTTCCCAACGACTCTACCAGCCTCGCAATATTTGAAGGGCAACAGGCAGTCCCGAACCATTCGCTTCTTTTATTACCACCTTCGGATGAAAGCGGGTTGCCATAAAAAAACCGGTCGCCGCTAAAAGACAATCCATCCAATGCACCGTTGTAAAGGCTCTTCTCCAGCACATCCACATACTGCCCCTCACCCGTAAGAATATTCATCCGCTGGTTCCATAATACCATCCCAACAGAAGCACAGGTTTCGCAATAAGCATTCTCATTAGGCAGGTCATAATCCTTACTAAACCCTTCATTATTTCCTGAAGAACCTATACCGCCGGTGATATACATATTTCTGAAAACAACATCCTGCCATACGGTTTTCATGGCGTTCATATATCCTGTATCATTTTTTGCTGAACCAACATCTGCGGCACCAGTGTACAAATACATCGCCCTAACCGCGTGCCCCGTAATTTCTTTCTGATCTTTCAAAGGAACTTTGTCCTGGCAATATTCAGGCGCTTTCCATTCATCCCAGATCACGCCCTTTCCGTATCCATGGCCACGTTGCTGCAAATACCAATCAGCCAGGTCGAGGTATTTTTTGTTACTGGTGGCATGATAAAGTTTTACCAATGCCAATTCAATCTCCTGGTGGCCCGAAACCCAGTGGCGGCCCTTTAAACGGAAGGTAGCATCAATATGATCTGCAAAACGTATCGCTACATCTAATATCTTTCTTTTGCCGGTTATGCTGTAATAGGCTACCGCAGCTTCGATCAGGTGCCCGGCGTTGTAATCCTCATGCTTTTCCATATCCGTCCAGCGCTGATCGAGGCCGCCTAAAGTATAGTAAGTGTTCAGGTATCCATCAGGCAATTGCGCAGCGGCTATTTTATCTATCCACTCATCGGCTTTTTTCTCCAGTTCTTTATCAGGATGATTTTTTAACGAGTAGGCGATGGCTTCCAAAGCTTTGTACACATCCGAATCATCGAAGTAAATGCCTTCGTGCTTTTCGCCCAGTTTTCGCGCCACTTTTTCAAAGTTGCGGATACGTGGCGTTTTAACTTCGGTTTGATCAACACAGACCGGAATGGTTACCTCGCTGACCTTTTTAATTCTTGGTGCCCAGAATTTATCAATGATATTAACCTTTGAAAAATTGACGGGTTCAATGGCAGCTGAGATATTTTGTCCGAAGGACTTATGCAGCATAAACAAAGCGGCTCCACCAGCGATAATAATTTTTTTCATATGACTATTATTTTTTAAGATTGAGGATGCGTTCAGTTTGAAATTTTTTTTTTATAGTTTCGAAGAAAAATAGTTTTTCATTATTTCTTGCCGCCACATAAATCACCCGGTTGTTATTGGATTTCAGTAGTTGTATGTTTCGTACTTCTCCATCTATTTTTAAGCCAGATTGCAAAGGAGTTGGCGCGGACCACCCTTTATTTTTATTGATCAGTACCTGGCCATAGCCGGCATCATACCTCCCTTCAAATGGAACCACGCCGTAAAAATTACCAGCCGCTAAAATATCTTTTCTTCCATCTCCGTCAAAGTCGGCAACCGACCAGGCAAAAACCGGGAACCATTGTACCTGGTCCGGCATCCTTTCCACCGTGTAAGTTTTGCCGGAATTCCGTAACAGGCAACTTGAAAGCGTATTTACAGACAGTTTATTCATGCGATTCAACTGGTCACCAAAAATTTCTGCGACGGTTTGCCCGGCCATCTGCGAATACCCTTCATAACGTTTGCGTATCATAGCGGGGAATTGTTTTTCAAGATCCTCTTTGTTCGAAAATGTATAATATTTGCCTTCTTTTGCAACAGCCAATACCTGGTCTGCAGCACCGTTCACATCCATATCCCCGGTATACAGTTGAAGCGGAAAATCAATACTGGCCTTCAGCTTAGAGTTTTCGCCCAGGTTTCCCACCAGCAGATCCGGAAATCCGTTGTCATCAATATCGGCTGCTTTGACAGAAAGCCATAAACCTGTTGTTTTATCCAGCCCCGCTGCCACGGTTTTATTTTCTAACTTTCCGTTGTTATTACTAAACAATGTAACCGGCATCCACTCTCCTACGATCACCAGGTCCTGCCAGCCGTCCATGTTTTGATCGGTCCAAACCGCGTCTGTTACCAAACCTATTTTGCTGAGGCCGGGTGCTACATTATCCGGGGCAACAGTAAAATTTCCCCTTCCATCATTTATCAATAAGTATGAAGGCGGAATATCGCCATATCTTTTCGAAATTACCCTTCCACCTACAAAAATATCCATATCTCCATCCTTGTCAAAATCAGCTGTAACTGCTACAGAACTATTCCCATAAAATAATGGCAACCCATTTGATTTAGTAAATTCACCTTTGCCATTGTTAATATACAACCTGTCCTGTAGCGCCGACTCTTTGCCCCAAAACTCGTTACCTCCACAGGCAACATATAAATCTGGGTAACCGTCACCGTTAGCATCAAAAAACAGCGCATTTACGTCTTCGTTAGTTGCATCTTCCGCAAAAAGAGCTTGTTGCTGCGACTTAAAAGTGCCATCCTTATTTTGAATAAAAAGAGCACTTGCCTGGTCGCGGGCACCGCATACAAAAAAATCATCCAGTCCATCTTTATTGATATCACCTACAGCAATCTTTGGCCCTTGTGTAGAAACCATGTGCGGAATTAACGCCTGCACATTAAAGTCCACGAAATTATTTTCCTCATGCTTCCAGTCTACTTTCATTTCACTGGTGATATTTCCAAATAAAAGGGGGCCACTACCCAGGCTATCCACAGGCAACAAAGAGCTTCTTTCAATTACTGCATTTTCTTCGTTGATCAATAACCGTTGATTGGCTTTCACATTAAATAATTGCTGCATTTTTCCTGAAGGCCAAATCACTTGTAAAGTATCGATATTAGCATCCGGCCCAAGGCCGAAATGAATAATTTTTGTAGAAGCACTAAGAAAGCCCCTGCTGGCAGTAAGGTAATTAAGTTGTATGGCTCCTTTGTTTTTAATGATTACTTTGGCGCCGAAACCATTGGTATTGAAACCGCTTCCTGTTAACTGGATATCAATAAAGTGCTGGTTATTTTTTTCGCGTGAATTATTTTTATAGACCATGGCCGGACCATTGATATTATTGATTATAATATCGAGGTCGCCGTCATTGTCCAGGTCGGCATATGCGGATCCGTTTGATAATGTTGGTTCATCAAAGCCCCACTCCTTCGATTTATCAACGAACCGCAGATCATGCTGTCCCTGGAAAATATAATTGGCAACTTTGCCGGAAGGCATTTTATCGATGGCCTGCTTATCAGCTGTTTTTCCTTTTTCCAGGGATTGAAATATGGCCGGGTCGGATGTAAATTTTACATAATCCAGGTCGTTGGGCCTTTTCACGATCCCGTTGGTAATAAAGAGGTCCTTGATGCCGTCATTGTCAAAATCCGCGGCCAGCGGCGACCAGCTCCAGTCTGTTGCTTCGATGCCGCTGTATAAACCTACCTCGCTGAAGTATTTTCCGCCGCCTACATTTAATTGCAAACAGTTCCGGGAGTATTGGGTGTGATAACCATAACTCATTTTATACTTATAAATATCGAAGGGATCATCACTTGCTGAAGATTTTAACACCTTTTCATTTTTTGGGAGCATATCCAATGTAATGATATCAAGCCATCCATCATTGTTCATATCAGCTACATCACTGCCCATTGAAAAGCGGCTTTCATGGCCAAAAGCTGTTTCATTTGTTTCTTTAAAAGTACCATCCCTGTTATTTAAATAATAGTAATCGTTTTCATGAAAATCATTGCTTACATAGATGTCATCCCAATTATCATTGTTGAAATCACCTACTATTACATTGAGGCCATAACCGGTGGCACTGTTATAGATTCCGGCCTCAGCGGTTACTTCCCTGAAATGTGCCTTGCCATCTTTTTGTTCATTGATAAAAAGTTTATCGCCGCTTTGAGGGCTGCCAATCTTGCGTTCAGAGGCACTTTTATAACTCTCAACTGAGTGTACGGAATGACAAACCAGGAACATGTCAAGATCACCATCCTTATCATAATCAAAGAATGTTGCCTGTGTACTAAATGCCGTTATTGCCAAGCCATAGGCTTCCGCCGATTCGGTAAAAGTAAGATCGCCGTTATTGATGTATAGCTCATTTTTTCCTTTGAGATTTTTAAAATTACCTACCGCGCAAACATATATATCGAGCAGGCCATCTCCATTTACGTCCGCCATAGTAACACCCGTGTTCCAATCGGATATACCTTTCACACCCGCCTTTGCAGTGATGTCTTCAAATACAAAATTGCCTTTGTTGAGGTATAATTTATTGCTACCGAGATTGGAGGTAAAATAAATATCTGTTAGCCCGTCATTGTTAATATCACCGATGCCTACACCGCCGCCATTAAAATAATAGAGGTAATCCAATATGTCAAAACTGGTATCATTGACAGGTAACAAATTTTGGAAATGAATACCTGTCTTGCCAGGGTCCGACAGGGTGAATAATGGAACCTGTTTCTTACATGAAATTACCATGGAACCCATCAACAGCAATACTATTAACGCTTTGCAATTATAAATTTCTATGATAAAATTGTTCTTTAAATTATTCATTTCAAACGCATGAATCCATCTTCATTGGTAGCTGATTAATGATCAGTGTGATTGTCGCAAACGCAATTATTTATCAATTATTTTGGGGCATACCTGACAAGGATATCTTGCTTATATTTTCTATATGGCATGAATTTTCCACTACCATTTTGGGTGAATACAGGTACTTCAACCACAATCCTGGCTCCGTCTG
>JBDSLD010000013.1:0-3179 GCA_039916545.1 Ferruginibacter sp. | reverse complement strand
ATTTTACCAAAGAAATTATCTCTTTGAAAGCGATGCACGTTTTCATAGGCCCACCAGTATGGGTTACCGAGATTAACGCCTGCCTGATCGGGAGTGTCGGGGCGATTGTCGTTCATAATCGCGCCGTTCTGCCTGATGCCTTCAAATCCGCTTAACCAGTAATTGCGCATTTCAGAAAGAGGTTGCAGGCTGGTAGGCCAGGCATATAATAATGTATTTAAAACAGCATCGTCTCCTCCGCCCTGTATCCTGGCTTTATTAGGAGAATTGGTGTGTATGTAACTTGTACTTACTGAAATTTTCACTTTATCTGTCAGCCGGTATTCGGAATTCAGGGATATTGATTTTTGATCCACTTTAGTGTTCGGCATTACACCTTTATTATCCATATTAGATAAGGAAAGGCGAAAAGAACCTTTATCATAATTACCCTGTACACTTATATTATTCGTGGTAGTACGACCTGTTTCAAGATAGGATTGAACCGGGTTTTGACCACTTGAATACATCGCTTTGGTTTCCCATTGCTGGGTTTTTACATTCCAGAAATCGGATGTAGTGCTGCCGTCCAGTTTTGGGCCCCAGGTATCGGTACCATCCAATGCCCATGTATCTGCTCTCGGGCCCGGCCCATATCCGAATTGAACGGGCATAAACTGGTAAGCTTTGTCCCACACATTGGAAACATTATAAGAAACGCCCAAACCTTTTTTGCCACCTTTTCCCGATTTGGTTGTAATCATTATTACGCCGTTGCCGCCTTCTTTACCATATAACGCTCCGGCACTACCACCTTTCAAAATGGTGATGTTGTCAATGTCTTCAGGATTCAGTTGTGAAAGTATATTTCCAAAATCAACATTATCTTTTTGGGTAACGGTTTGCGTACCTACCGGGATGCCGTCAATTACGTATAAAGGTTGTCCTTTTAATGCAACATTCCTGTCGCCTAATGTGGGCAAAGCCGTGGTACCACGTATATTCACCAACACAGAAGAAGTAGGATCGCTACTTACATTGGTAAAATTTACACCGCTCACTTTACCGTCAAGCGATTTCAGCAGGTTAATATTGCTGGCCTTTACTAGGTCCTCTGCTTTTACTTCTCCTACCGAATAGCCAAGCGTCTTTTTATTTCTGGAGATACCAAGCGCTGTTACTACTACGTTGGACAGATCCTCCACATTAGAGTCAAGCACAATATTTATTTCGGACATCCCCGTAAGTTTTACCTCGCTGGTTTTATAACCAACAATGCTGAACACAAGTGTGGCGGTTTTTGATGAAACCGGTAAGGTAAATCTTCCTGAATTATTAGTTTTGGTAGCATTGCGGGTGTTTTTTTCTGTCACCGTCACATTGGCCAAAGGGCCATTTTTATCACTTACCGTTCCTGTAATTTCTTCGGCCGCGATAATGTTATTTTTTAGCTCGGTAACCGCCATATTTGTAATGGACGATTGTTTTATGATGTAAACATTAGCCACCTTTTCATAGGTTAAACCCACCGGCGTCAATACTTTTTTTAATAAAATTCCCGGATCTTTTGGGCGTTTTTTCTCTATATCATTATCAACAACTTTTACTTCCTGCAATGCTGCCGCTTCATAACTAAAATAAACATTGTAAACACGGCGAAATTTTTGCATAAAGACTTCCAGTGAAATACGGTTTCCCTGGTTATCTGCAGGGATATCAGTGATGCTTTGAATGTCAGCATCAACAGATGCCACGCTCTGAGCCAATACGTTTTTTGCCGGCAACAATATGAAACACAATGGTATCAACAGGGTTGCCAGGAATTTGATAAAAGCATACTTTTTTTTCATACCTGGAAGTTTAGTTTGGTTAAAATTGAATTTGTAACTGATTGTGTTGCTCTGTTATATTAATATTGAGTGTCTTTGAAAGTATATTTGAAAAGGAAGCCAGATCGGTAACAGGGATTACCGCGCTTATTTTTAACCGCTTCATTTTTTCTGTTGCGAACACTGTCTCGATGCCATAATACTCATGGATCAGGTTTGTAATATCAAGCAGAGACGTTGAAGAAAAATCCCATCTGCCTTCAGTCCAGGCTGAATAAAGCAGGGTATTGGTTTTTGATTTTATAAACGAATGCCGTAAGGTGTCCAGTTCTACTTTTTCACCTGCGCTCATATAAACAGCTGCGGTATTATGATTGTCGGCACTAACTCTTACTTTGCCATTCGTTAACACGATCGCGGTTGCTTTGCTGCGTGCATCTACATTGAATTCGGTGCCGAGTACGGCAATGGATATTGAATTGGTGTGTACGGTAAATGAACGGTGGTCAGTTTTTTTCTTTACTTTAAAATAGGCATTTCCCTCCAGCCTGATCTCCCGGTTTTGATTGCTGCCGATGTCACTGTTATAGGTGAGGGAAGAACCAGCATTCAGGATAACTACCGTACTGTCTGGCAGTATGATTTCTTTTATTTCTTTTACCCCGGTATGCTGATACATTACAAACGGTGATTCAGCTAAGGGTTTACTGTTTAAAAAGTACATCGTAGCCATTGTTATGCCGGATAAAATCGCTGCAACCCTTAATAGTTTCAGGCTTTTTGGTTTCAGCAGCCTAAATGATTTAACAGGCTGGTTTATCTGTTGATAAATTGAATGTTTTATAGTAAGCTTTTCTTCGATTGTTAAAGGTTTGATCGCATGGTTGGCAGGGGAATCTTCTACTTTTTTTCTTGCCCTTAAAATGATTGATTCCCTGTGCGGATTAGCATCCAAATAATTATCCCAAAATTCACTTTCTTCAATCTCTCCATACAATACCCATTTACGAAAATAGTAATTGGCGGCAAACTGATCTTCGGTAAAGCCATCAAAATATGAATAGTTATTTTTCACTTCATTATTGGAGAAGTAGATGGAGGGTTGATACTCACATATTATATATTTTGAAAATTTTTTTTTGAAGTCCTGATCTTCAGCAAATAAATATTACAATAATATTCGCAAGGTTTATTAGAAGACAGTTACTAAAAATGAAATACCAAACATAAGGTTGCGCAAACGAAGGATAGAACGAAAGGCAAGGTTATTTACCGATTGATAGTTTATATTAAGCTTTTCGGCAATTTGTTCGTAGCTGAGACCTTCATCAAAATGCAATTGAAGTACTTCTTTTTGCCGGTTGCTTAATT
>JBDSLD010000012.1:0-45508 GCA_039916545.1 Ferruginibacter sp. | reverse complement strand
CATTTCTTGCAAGCGCATGTTCGAGACTTTCAAGAATGATAACTCCAGCTCCCTCACCACACACAAAACCGTCCCTGTCTTTATCGAAGGGGCGACTGGCAGTTTTCGGATCGTCATTTCTTTCGCTTAGCGCTTTCATGGCGTTAAAGCCACCAACACCGGCTGCACTGATCACTGCTTCACTTCCACCGGAAACAACAATATCAGATTTACCAAGACGGATATTATCAAACGCATCGATCAACGCATTGGTTGAAGAAGCGCAAGCACTAACCACAGAGTAATTTGGACCACGGAATCCATGCCTGATAGAGATCTGCCCTGCAGCAATATCAAGGATCATTTTTGGAATGAAGAAAGGGTTGAAACGAGGAGTTCCATCGCCGGAGGCAAAATTAATTACCTCTTCCTGGAAGGTGATGAGACCACCAATGCCGCTCGCGAAGATTACACCAACACGATCTACATCAACGTTATCGCGGGATATGCCTGCATCTTTTACCGCTTCATCGCTTGCGATAAGGGCAAACTGGGTAAAACGGTCAATTTTACGGGCTTCTTTACGGTCTAAAAAATCGGTGGGATCGAAATCTTTAACCTCGCAGGCAAACCTGGTTTTGAATTTAGAAGCGTCGAATTGTTTGATGAAATCACAACCATTTACTCCATTAGCTAACCCTTGCCAATATTCAGCAACGGTATTTCCCAATGGGGTAAGGGCTCCCAATCCGGTAACTACTACTCTCTTTAAATCCATAAAGTTTGCCTGCAATGATTAAAACAGATGATGACTACTTAGCGTGTTCTTCTAGGTAAGTAACAGCCTGACCTACAGTGGTGATGGTCTCGGCTTGTTCATCGGGGATAGAAATGTTGAATTCCTTTTCAAATTCCATGATCAATTCTACGGTGTCCAAGCTATCGGCACCTAAATCGTTGGTGAAAGAAGCCTCAGGGGTAACCTCTGCTTCGTCAACACCCAATTTGTCAACAATTATTTTTTTTACTCTTGTTGCAATGTCTGACATAATAGTAATATTTAGTTAATCAGGTGCAAAAATATACTTTTTGAGATAAATACAAAGAAATATAAGTTGTTAGGAAATTAAATGCAGCCTTGCTTTCAAAAGCATCGATTTAAAAGCGATTTTGTTGAGAAGCTTTTAGATTTTATAAAATCACACAACCCCATTTTTTGCGCTCTTCTCCCCAATTTCCCCTATGTTTTTTGGAATTTGATTCCATAATGTGGAAAAAATAAAATTCACTTTTAGCTGAAAGCCTTGCCAGTAAAGGGTTTTAGATTCTGGCACAAATGCTGCCAACAGTAGAATGTGCGAATGACAGAGCGGTTGCCGGCAGAACAGGAAGATCTTATAAATAATATTGCGAATGAAGAAGTTTTCAGGGGTTTTAATTTTTCAACCTTTTCATTAAAATTAATGAGCCGGTATTTCCAGGAAAATGAATCAAGAAACCGATTAAACAAAACAATCGTACATCAAGATCAAAAAATAAAATGGGGCAGTTCAGCTAAAATAATATTGATCTAAACAACAAGAAAAAAGTACGTTTTATAAAAAACAGAACCGGGATTTTACCAAGGAGTTTTACATCTTATTCGACACAGCTCACAGTAAAAAACCAACATTATAAAACATTAAAATAACAATACGTCTTAGGGGTAAGAATTAATCAGGAGCCATAATGGCTCCTTTTTAATTTTCCCTAGTGCCGTGTGAGCCTATGTTTAAAAGATTTTATTATATTGCAGCATGGGGTTAAAACAAATCGATCACGGAAGTAAAGAATACCAGCTGATGGTAAACCTTCGCTATGAAATCATGCGTAAGCCACTTGGATTATCTTTTTTACCTGACGAATTGGCCAAAGAAAAGAATGATATTTTAATTTGCGCGTTCGATGAGGATGAACTACTTGGATGCTGTATCCTAAGTAACATGCACCCCGGTTGCGTAAGACTCCGGCAAATGGCAGTGCAAAGAAATATGCAGGGAAAAGGAATCGGTGAATCGATGGTGACCTTCGCAGAAAATCTTGCCCGTGATAAAGGATATAAAACCCTGACGATGCATGCCCGCGATACAGCCATTGGCTTTTATGAAAAATATGGTTACAAAGTGATCGGCGAGCAGTTCATAGAAATAAATATACCGCATCACATAATGGAGAAAAGATTACGGTAATTTGATGCCGGGAAGGCCTTCGTATTGGCGGGGGTAAGTCCGGCTCTACGAAATTTTTGTTGCCAATACTTTCCTTGCCGCATTCACTTCCTCTTCGGGAAAAGCTTCTTTTGGAACGATAAAAAAAGAACGGCTGTTAAAATACAAATGGAAAAAATGCGGGCTCTCCATTGTTGTAGTAAATTCTTTCCAGGGCCAGCTGCGGCTCCCTCTTTCATTTTCGATTGTAAATTCATCCCTGCCGAAAGTGGCCTTTAATTTATCTTTGAAAGTGGGTGATCTTTTATAAATGGTAATCGGCAACAAATACCAAAAAGCGATCATCAAACCAAACCATAAAAGGGAGCTGACTAAAAAAGCTACCGGGGAAATTTTTTTTAAAAAGAAAAATGACGCCGAAACAATGGCAAAGACATTCACCAATATCATCATCACCTTAATCTCCCGCCTGCTAATAAAATGGTACCGCAGCGCCTGTATAACTTTTCCTTTATTGTAAGTAAAAAATTGGGTGGTCATGCCGCAAAGATATTAAGATATTAAGACATTGATAACTTGCCGTGACAAAGGCTGATAACATAGATTTTTAAAATCATACTTTTGAAAAATGTCGGTGAAAAAAAAGTGGCTAAAAAATTATGTTGACAGGTGGCTGCTTCTGATTTACCTTTCCTTACTGACGCTTGGCTTGAATTCCTGCATTGAAAAAAATAGGGCCAGGCAAGTAGACCGCTCTTTTTATTACTGGAAATCAACTGTACAATTAACAGCCTTTGAATTAAACAGGCTGGATTCACTTCATGCAAAAACTATTTACCTTAAACTCTTTGATGTAGATATGGAGAGTTCCACCGCTTTGCCTGTGCCGAAGGCCAAACTGCAGGTGCGTGATAAGCATTTATTTTCCGGCTATCATATTATTCCAACCGTCTTCATCACCAATGCATGTTTTCAGAAAATTGATTCATCTCAGACAATATTGCTTGCTGATAAAATTCATCAGCTGATCAAAGATATTTGTGAAATAAATCAACTAAACAATATTGATGAGATCCAGGTAGACTGCGACTGGACAGCGGGCACCCGTAATAAATATTTTTCCTTATTGCAACGGATAAAAGAATTAAGCAACACCAACATATCAGCCACCATACGTTTGCACCAGGTAAAATTTATGGCCACCAGTGGTGTTCCACCGGTAGGCCGGGGTTTATTGATGTGCTACAATATGGGCAACCTTAAAAGTCCCGCTACTAAAAATTCCATTATTGAAACGAGCGAATTAAAAAAATATACCGCTAATCTTTCCTCCTATCCGCTACCGCTCGACGTAGCGCTTCCTCTTTTTGAATGGAAGGTTTTGTTTCGCAATAACGTCTACCACGGATTGCTGGAAAATATTGACGAAAATATCTTTACCAAATCGTTTACACGAAAAAATAATAACCTGACAGAAATATTAGCAGATACCTTGCTGGCGGGATATGATCTAAAAAAGGGCGACCTGCTCCGTAGCGAGAAAAGCGATGCAAATGAAATTATGGCTGCCGCAAATGAAATAAATAAACACCTGGATAATACCCGCATGCGCGTATCTTTCTACCACCTTGATTCTGTAACTTTAAATAAATTCACTACAAATGAACTGGAAGAAATTTATAATATTTTCAATTAGTGCCTTCCTTGTTTCTTTTCCCCAAAATATAATTGGCTGCGGTGATAGCATCGATCCTTATGATTATTATATTTCCTTCTTCCATCAAAACTTACCTGAAGCAGATGGCTACCGGCCGTTTTATTACACAGGTTATAATTTTTTATTTGATGACCAGGAACCGGTTGAGGTAAGTGATTTGCTGGCAAAAGAATGGGCGGCTTATTGCAGCGCACCGGTGACTGCCGCTGATGCGAAACTTTTTATGAATAAATTTTCAAGGCAGGATGTCAATAATTTATACAGCAACATTGATAAAGGACAAGCCACGTCTGTGCCGGATTCTATTACCCGCAACAGCATGGCTGCTTATTTTTCAACATCCAAAAATCTTGAAGCGCTCGGATATATTCTCTATGCAAAACAGGTAGAGCCAAATGTAACAGGTAACAGCGATGCATGGGAACCTGTGATAAGGGATAGTGTAAAAATGGCAAAGCTGATAAAAAATGGTCAGCAATTATATGCTGCTGCCAAAACTGATTTTATCAAATTGAGGTATGCTTACCAGTTGATAAGACTATCTCTTTACAGCGGCCGTTATGCAGATGCGATAAAATTTTATGAAACGTACGCATTCAATAATACTACCGTTAGCTTGTTGCAGCCACTTTCGCTTGCATTAAAAGCCGGGGCGCTTTTTAGAACAGGAAAACCGAAAGAGGCGGCCTATTTGTTTAGCATAGCTTTTAATAATTCGACTGCCAAAAGAGTATCAAATTACTTAGGATTTAAATGGAGCACGGGCGCAATTGCCGAAAGAAAAGACTACCTGGCATTGTGCAAAACAAAGGAAGAAAAAGCAGGTATGCTTTCCTTATTCGCAATGGGTAGCCCGGATAACCAATTAACAACCATGAAAGAGATCTACCAGTTGAACCCGGCTTATGAACAATTAGAAGTGCTGGCTGTCCGGGAAATTAACAAACTGGAAGAAAAATATTTCACGCCAACATTGCAAAAAGAAAAAGGTGGAAGCTCTTTTTATTACTACTGGGAAAGAGAGAAGACAGACAGCGTGCTTACCGCAGGTGAAAAAGAAACAAGCGCATTGGTTAGCTTTTTGCATGAAATAGGCGGCAATAAAAATAGTAAGAATGCTGGTCTTTTTGAAACCGGCGCCGCGTACACTGCTTACATGATGAAAGATTATGGTACAGCAAAAAAATACCTGGCGTCGGCAAAAAAAATGAGTCTTACAAAAAAAATAAAGGACCAGTGGACACTAACCAATATACTCGTAACCATCAGTGAAAATGATCAAATAAATACTGCCTTTGAAGAACAACTATTACCATCTGTACAATGGTTGGAAGAAAGGGCAAAAAATGAGGCGCCGGACAGTGCGGGTTTCTTTAAGATCGGCCAATGGCGAAAAATTTATCGCGACCTGTTGAGTGAGATTTTGTCAAAACGCTATCACCAGCAGGGAGAATATCATAAAGAGGCTTTGTGCATCGGGGCGGCTGACGCAATTCAATATCCTGTCATCGATTATCAATATGGCAAAGGAATAGATTTTATGAGGAACAAGCTTGGAGTAAAGGACATTGAAAAGCTCTATTCACTTTTGACTAGCGGGCAACGGAATAAATTTGAAAACTATCTCCTGAAAAACAATTCAATTAACCAGGCCGTTGTTACAGATTTTGCAGGCACTGCATACTTAAGAGAATATGATTATGCGAACGCAATAAAGTGGTTCAAAAAATCTCCTGATAAAAAATCATTAATTATAAACAAGGACCCGTTTATCGATCTGCTGTACGACCTGGAAGAAGCGCTGCCGGGCGAAGCAAAATTCAGCACGAGCAAATTAGCCTTTGCAGAAACAATGTTACAGTTGATGCAGCAAGTAGCCGTAGAAAAACAGAACAGTAGTAAATATTACTATAAAATTGCCAGGGGCTTGTACAATATGACCTATTATGGCCATACCTGGGAACTGGTTCAATATTACCGCAGTGGCAGCGATGGATACAATATCCCAAAAGAGGCGGGTGTATTTCAGAAAGAATATTATGGTTGTTTTGCGGCACAGGATTATTTTGAAAAAGCGATGATTGCCTCTACTGACAAAAACTTTAAGGCCCGCTGTTTGTTTATGATGGCTAAGTGTAGCCAGAAGCAAGTTGCAAGACCACTTTACGGCGACTTTAATTACAACTGGGATAAAATAGATGCAGCGCAAAATATCTACCAGGGTAAGTTTAAGAAGAACCGCTATTTTCAGCAGTTTGTTAAGGAGTATAGTACTACAGCATTTTATGAAACCGCTTATAACAGTTGTAGTTTTCTACGCGATTTTGTAAAAAAGAGAAGATAACCCGAAAGTTATTATGAGCTTAATATTATAAAAATAAATTATTCAATGGCAACTTTTTAGCAATAATTGTGTTTGGAATTTATATTGGTATATTTTATTTCCTAACCGGAGAATTATAACATTTATATTCGTTTTTTCACCTAACTATTTACTACTTGTCAGCAATCATATATTATTTATCGCTTCCGCTTATCTATCTTTTATCACTCTTACCTTTCCCGCTGCTTTATTTATTCTCCGATGGACTTTATATCCTATTGTATTATGTAATCGGGTACCGGAAAAAAGTAGTATTTACAAACCTGAAGAATGCCTTCCCCGAAAAAACGACGCCAGAGATACTCGACCTTCAAAAAGAATTCTATCATTATTTCTGTGATCTTTCCGTGGAGACTTTTAAAACACTAACAATTAGCCGAAAACAAATGCTGAGGCACTGCAGCATGGAACCACAAGCGGAAGCACTTTTTAATCAACTGGCTGAGGATAACAAAAGTATAATTATTGTAATGGGTCACCAGGGTAACTGGGAATGGGCCGGCAATACATTCAGTATTTGCTGCAGGCATCATTTATATGTGATCTATCATCCTTTGTCTAACAAATACTTTAATGGGCTGATCTGTAAGATGCGGAAAAGGTTTGGAACAGGCCTTATCCCGATGAAGGATACATTCAGAGATATGATAAAAAACCGTAATGAATTAAGTGCCACCGCATTTATTGCTGATCAATCCCCAAATCCTTCCAAAGCACATTGGATGAATTTTCTTAACCAGGATACCCCTGTATTTATGGGGACTGAAAAAATAGCGCAAAAGATAAAATACCCCATTGTATTTGTATCTATAAAAAAATTAACAAGAGGTTATTATACTTTAAAAGCCGAGTTGCTCCAATCCCCGCCATACACTGGTACTGATGGGAATATAACAGAAACGCATTCCAGGAAACTGGAAGCAGATATCATTGCACAGCCCGAAACATGGCTGTGGACGCATAAAAGATGGAAGCACAAACGTTTTTGAAATTAAATTAAGTAACTTAGTCCCTTAAAATCTTAAATGCTCCTGGGTAAAAACCTCATATTAGCGACAAAGCCTTTTGCAAAAGAAATCAGATCCAGGAGTTGGTTCCATACTATTTCCACCCTGTCTTTATTGATACTTGCACTTGCCAGCAGTTTATTAATCCCGGTAATGGTGCTTAAATTAGCCTGCAGTATTGTTGCAGGTTTGTTACTCATCAGGATGTTCATCATTTATCATGACCATCAGCACCATAGTATTTTAACCAAGTCAGTTACCGCAGAAGTAATCATGACCATTTTTGGCATGTATATGCTTTCTCCAACCAGTATCTGGAAAAGATCGCACGATCATCACCACAACCACAATTCCAAATTATTCAGCGCCAGTATCGGCTCCTATCCAATTGTAACGAAAAAAAAATATCTGGATATGACCGGCTCACAAAAATTTTTGTACCTGGCTATTCGTCACCCGATAACCATTGCGCTGGGATATTTTTCCATGTTCATTATCGGCATGTGCCTGCGTTCATTTATCAGTTGCCCGCGGAAACATTATGATTCGCTGGTAGCTTTGGTATTACATATTACGGCCGCTGTGCTGCTATTTATTTTTATTGGATGGCAGGCATGGTTCTTTATGTTCTTCCTGCCTTTTTTCATTGCCTTTGGTATGGGTGCCTATTTATTTTATGCCCAGCATAATTTTCCGGGTGTGGAATTTTACGAAAATAAGAATTGGGTATATGAAAAAGCTGCGTTGGAATCATCCAGCTATATGAAAATGAGCCCGGTGATGGCCTGGTTTACCGGCAATATCGGTTATCACCACATACATCATTTAAACTCAAAGATCCCGTTTTACCGGTTGCCTGAAGTGATGAAACATTTTGCAGAACTGCAAAATTGTAAAACCACTACCCTTACACCTAAGGCAATGAGCGCCTGTTTTAAATTAAAGGTGTGGGATCAAAACACCAACCAGATGATCGGTGTTAAAGGTCTTTGACCTCAACCGTCGTTACGCTTGTTTATTTCTATCCGATAGTCCATTTGCCCTTAAATGTTAACATTAAAAATTAATACCATGCAATTTACTGCCCAGCAAATAGCCGGCCTGCTTAATGGCCAGATAGAAGGAGATGCAAATGTTTCTGTTACAAAGTTGTCGAAAATTGAAGAAGGGGTTCCAGGGTCGATTTCCTTTCTTTCCAACCCGCTTTACACGCAATATTTATATGGCACAAATGCGTCTGTTGTTATTGTTAATAAGGATCTTGTTTTAACAGGCCAGGTAGATGCAACGCTGATCAGGGTTGACAATGCCGGGAACGCTTTTGCACAACTACTGGAAATGTACAACGAGGTAAAACTTAATAAGAAGGGCATCTCAAAATTGTCCTTCATTGCTGACAGTGCTGTTGTTGGAAAAGATATTTATGCAGGTGAGTTTTCTTTTGTTGGTGAAAATGCGACGATCGGTAACAACGTAAAAATATACCCCCAGGTTTATATCGGTGATAATGCAACAATCGGCGATAATACCACGCTGTTTTCCGGGGTAAAAATATATTCCGAGACCAGTATCGGCAAAAACTGCATCATCCATTCCGGAACGGTGATCGGCAGTGACGGATTTAGATTTAATCCTGAAAACGATCATAAAAAAGTGCCGCAGATCGGTAATGTGGTAATAGAAGATGATGTGGAAATAGGCGCCAACTGTGCTATTGACAGGGCCACGCTGGGTTCGACGATCCTTCGCAAAGGTGTAAAATTTGATAACCTCATACACATCGCTCATAATGTTGAGATCGGAGAAAACACTTATTATGCCGCGCATGGCGTTGTTGCAGGTTCCACTAAAATCGGTAAAAATTGTATGTTCAGCGGACAGGTAGGCATCGTCGGTCATTTAACGATTGCCGATAATACGATCATTACAGCGCAATCCGGCATTTCAAAAAGTATTACCAAAAAGGGCGAAGTGTACATGGGGTCGCCTGCCTTTGACGCCAACAAATACAGGAAAGCGTATATCCATTTCCGCAACCTTGATTCACTGGTTCAACGCGTTGATAAAATTGAAAAACTGCAAAAGGAAGCCAATTTGAAAGAAGGGTAATTTACCTGCTTTCACCATTAATGTATAATGACAACGCCACTCAAATGAGTGGCGTTGTCTATTTTGCCTGTGCGAATAAATTATGAAGCAGGAAAGCTAACTGCACCCCATGCTATTTCCGCAATTGAGGCACTTGTAACAAGTACCGCTACGCATGGTAATATGCCCGCAGGTATTACATGCCGGCGCATCACTCTGCATACTTTTAGCAGCGGCGTTGATCGCATCCAACCCATTGAACTGGGCCGCGCTCAGATTATTTTTTACACTTTTTGAAGACTGTACATTTCCAGCGGGTGAAGAATTTCCGATCACCCTTACTTCGCTTAACTCATGCACCCTATTGCCAATAGTAGGTGTTGATTCATCCCATGGATCATCACCCAGGTTTTCAACTTCCGGTTTATCCAATACATGAACCAGGTCATTCCTGCCCAGGTATTCATAAGCCATAGAGCGGAAGATGAAATCGATGATAGAAGTCGTGCTCTTGATATTAGGATGCTCAACCATACCGGATGGCTCGAAGCGGGTGAATACAAATTTTTCAACAAACTCTTCCAGGGGAACGCCATATTGTAAACCAATGGAGATCGCTATCGCAAAGCAATTGAGCATGCTGCGAACCGTTGCGCCTTCCTTTGCCATGTCGATAAATATTTCCCCAACCGTACCATCGCCATACTCACCCGTACGCAGGAACAGTGCCTGCCCGTTGATCTTTGCCTTTTGAGTAAAGCCCCTACGCTTAGCCGGTAGTTTTTTTCGTTCTACTATTTTGGCCAGGCGTCCTTTCAATATCGTATCAGGACTGTTTTGCATGCGCTTGCTAACTTCGTCCAATAATTCATCGACCGTTAACTTACTCATATCAACTATATGGAAAGAAGAATTGAGTGGTGCCGTAGCGGGTGTTTCTTCAGTTACGGCTTCCCCTGTCTTTTTCTTTTTATCTGATTTATTACTCAATGGCTGAGACAATTTAGAACCATCCCGGTAAAGCGCATTGGCTTTTAATCCCAATTCCCAACTCATGCGGTAGCAATCCGCTATCTCTGCTTCTGTTGCTTCATTGGGCAGGTTGATCGTTTTGCTGATAGCGCCGCTTAAAAAAGGTTGTGCTGCCGCCATCATGCGGATATGGCCGTGCGCATGAATATAGCGCTGCCCTTTTTGTCCGCATTTATTGGCACAGTCAAATACAGGTAGATGCTCGTCTTTTAAGTAAGGAGCGCCTTCGACAGTCATGGTACCGCATACATAAATATTGGCTGCATCAATTTCCTCATCGGTAAAGCCTAGTGCTTCCAGTAAGCTCCAGCTGAAATCCTGGTATTGTTCGGCCTTAAATCCTAACCGTTGTAAAGTTGCTTCGCCAAAAGTATAGACATTGAAGACAAACCCGATCTCAAAAGCGCTACCGAGGGAAGCTTCTACTTTTGTTAGCTCCTCTTTGGTAAAACCTTTCGCCAGTAAAGATTGTGTATTGATAAACGGAGCACCATTTAATGTTGCATGCCCCTTTGCATAGTTCACTATTTCTTCCAGCTCTTTTTCGCTGTACTTTAAATTACGCAAAGCAGCAGGCACACTTTGGTTGATGATCTTAAAATAACCGCCGCCACTTAACTTTTTAAATTTAACTAAAGCGAAATCTGGTTCAACACCGGTGGTATCGCAATCCATTACGAGGCCGATGGTTCCGGTGGGTGCGATCACTGTGGTTTGCGCGTTGCGATAGCCATTCTTTTCGCCTAATTGTACCGCCTCATCCCATGCCTTGATCGCTGCGGACAATAAATAATCCGGGCAATATTTTGAATTAATTCCCTGGGGTTTTATTTCTATTCCTTCATAAGCCTGTTGTGCGTCATAAGCGGCAGCACGGTGGTTGCGCATTACCCGGAGCATGTGCGTTTTATTTTCTTCATACTTAGAGAAGGCGCCTAAGAAGCCGGCCATCTCAGCCGAGGTTTTATAGGCAACACCAGTCATGATTGCCGTGATGGCGCCGGCTATTGCTCTTGCCGCTTCGCTGTCATAAGGTATGCCGCTTACCATCAGCATACTGCCAAGGTTAGCATATCCAAGACCCAATGTCCTGTAATCATAAGAAAGTTGCGCGACTTCTTTGGATGGGAATTGTGCCATTAAAACAGAAATCTCCAATACCGCGGTCCATAAACGACAGGTATGTTCAAATCCTTTTACATCAAAGCTGTTGTCACTTTCTTCAAAGAAACGACGAAGGTTTACAGAGGCCAGGTTACAAGCTGTATTGTCAAGGAACATGTACTCACTGCAAGGGTTAGACGCTCTTATCGGACCGCCTTCAGGACAGGTATGCCATTCATTGATAGTAGTGTCATATTGCGTACCGGGGTCAGCGCATTTCCAGGCTGCGTGCGTAATTTTTTTCCAAAGATGTGCAGCTTTTATTTTTTTTATCACCCTGCCATTGCTTCTTCCTTTGAGTTCCCAATCACCATCTTCATCCAATACTTTAAAAAAGGAATTAGGGATACGAACCGAATTGTTACTGTTTTGCCCGCTTACAGTGCGGTAAGCTTCTCCTTCATAATCACTTGGGTAACCGGCGGCAATCAGCGCAGCTACTTTATCTTCTTCTTCTACTTTCCAGTTTACAAATTTTTCGATCTCAGGATGGTCCAAATCGAGACAAACCATTTTCGCTGCGCGACGTGTGGTGCCGCCGCTTTTTATAGCGCCTGCTGCGCGGTCCCCGATTTTTAAAAAACTCATCAGGCCACTTGAAGTGCCGCCGCCGCTTAATTTTTCACCTTCACCACGTATGCTGCTAAAGTTTGTTCCTACGCCGCTGCCGTATTTAAATATCCTTGCTTCCCTGACCCAAAGATCCATGATACCACCTTCATTTACCAGGTCGTCATCTACGCTCAGAATAAAACAAGCATGAGGTTGTGGACGTTCGTAAGCGGATGTTGATCTTTTTAATTGCCCGTCGATAGCGTCCACAAAATAATGACCCTGGGGTTTACCGGTTATTCCATATACCTCGTGAAGGCCGGTGTTAAACCATTGTGGACTGTTAGGTACGCAGGCCTGGTTGAGAATCGAATAAACCAGCTCATCATAAAAAACCTGCGCATCATTTTCAGTTGCAAAATAATCATATCGCTCACCCCATACCCGCCAGCAATGTGCCATCCGATGGGCTACCTGTTTAATGGTTGTTTCCCTTCCGATCGAGCCGTCCGGCTGTGGGATGCCTGCTTTACGAAAATATTTTTGCGCGAGTATATCGGTAGCAATCTGGCTCCACTGTTTTGGAACCTCTACATTATCCATTTGAAATACGATCTCACCAGAAGGATTTTTAATTATCGACGTACGGTAATCGTACTCAAACATATCGTAAGGAGATATATTTTCCTTTGTAAACTGCCGGCTGAATTCCAGGCCCTTAGTTATATTTTTTTGAGTTGGCATAAATAAGATAGATTAATTGTGGAAAGGTTAAGTAACCGTTAAGGATTAACGGAGGACGAAAATATTCATAGTAAATGAGTATTCAACGCTTTAAATATTAACAGGTGGTGGATAATTTTTAAGATGTAAGAGTACAGGGCCTTTGAGCACTTTTATCTTTTTTTTATAAAAAATATCACTTAAAATCGAACAAAATTTATTAAAATAAAAACAGCGTAGTTATACTAAAACCAATGCGTGTTTTTACACCCGGAAAATCATTTCTTTTGTTACCTGCGCCATCTATTAAAACCATAATTTACTTTCCTTAAAATATGTTTACAAACTCCTGTTACCAAAAAATATGCCGCACCGATTAACGGCGTGGAAAAAGTCAGGCATTGAGACTTATCTTTATTAAATGAAAGCAGTTATACAACGGGTAACAAAAGCGAGCGTAACAATTGATAATAAGATTAAGTCTGAGATTGAAAATGGCCTGCTGGTATTAATAGGAATTGAGGATGCTGATACCGATGAAGACATTGCATGGCTGAGTGGAAAAATTGTAAACCTGCGGGTTTTTGATGATGAAAATAAAGTGCCCAATATTTCCGTGAAAGATATGGGCGGAGATATTTTATTGGTGAGCCAGTTTACTTTACAGGCAAGCGTCCGCAAGGGAAACCGGCCTTCGTATATACGTGCCAGTAAGTCGGGGGTAGCCATACCAATGTATGAAAAAATGATCACACAACTTGAACAGGACATTAACAAAAAAATATACACCGGGGAGTTTGGTGCGGATATGAAGGTGGGATTGGTAAATGACGGACCGGTGACAATCGTTATTGATAGTAAAGCAAAAGAATGATGCGGGATTTTATTCGATGAATTTTTTAACACGAATTTTTAGATATGACCATCCAACAAGCTCAAACAGATATAGACCAATGGATAAAAACTGTTGGCGTAAAGTATTTCAGTGAACTCACCAACCTTGGAATATTAATGGAAGAAGTGGGTGAATTGTCCAGGTTAATGGTTAGGACTTACGGCGATCAATCTTTTAAAGAAACCGACAAAGGAAAAGAGTTGGGTGATGAAATGGCGGACGTGCTTTGGGTGCTTATCTGCCTGGCCAATCAAACTGGTATCGACCTGACGGAAGCGTTGAAGAAAAATTTTGAGAAAAAGAATCTACGGGATGGGCAACGGCATAAAGACAACCCCAAATTATAGTGTTGCCAGTACCTTAAATGTTGCGTATAAAAAAATCCCCTATCTCCCTTAACTTTGCCGCCTATTATGGCAAACGAAATAAATAATTTTCCTGAGCTGATCGCTCATTGTAAGGAATACGGTTACATTTTTCAATCATCAGAAATTTATGATGGACTGGCGGCGGTGTACGATTATGGCCAGAATGGCGCGCAGCTTAAAAAGAATATCCGTGACTATTGGTGGAAAAGTATGACGCAACTGCATGACAATATCGTGGGTATTGACGCGGCCATTTTTATGCACCCCACTACCTGGAAGGCAAGCGGGCACGTGGATAATTTCAGTGACCCGATGATCGATAATAAAGACAGTAATAAAAGGTACCGGGTGGATCATTTGATAGAAGCTTTCGCGGAAGAGCAAAAAGCACTTGGTAATGAACAACTGGCAACTGGTGTATTGGCTGCAATGGATATTTTAATAGCCGCAAGTAACTACCCGGGATTGAAAAAACTGATCGAAGACAATAAGATAAAATGCAATATCAGCAAAACTTGCAACTGGACGGATGTAAGGGATTTTAACTTAATGTTCAGCACGCAGATAGGTAGTGTTTCCGAGGAAAGTGATACCATTTATTTACGTCCCGAAACTGCCCAGGGGATCTTTGTAAACTTTTTAAATGTGCAAAAGACCGGCAGGATGAAGATCCCTTTTGGTATTGCGCAAACAGGTAAAGCATTCCGGAATGAAATTGTCGCCAGGCAGTTTATTTTCAGGATGCGCGAATTTGAACAAATGGAAATGCAGTTTTTTGTCCGCCCCGGCACCCAGATAGAATGGTACAACTATTGGAAAGAAGAAAGGAAAAAATGGCATGAGAGTTTGGGAATTCCTGCAGAAAAATTGCGTTACCACGATCACATTAAACTGGCGCATTATGCCGACGCCGCTTTAGACATAGAATTTGAATTTCCCTTTGGCTGGAAAGAACTGGAAGGAATACATAGCCGCACCAATTTTGATCTTACACAACACCAGACTTACAGCAAAAAGAAAATACAGTATTTTGACAATGATTTAAAGGAAGATGGAAAGCCTTACGGTAACTATATTCCATTTGTTGTAGAAACTTCTGTCGGACTGGACAGGTTATTCCTGACCATCATTAGTCTTGCTTTTGCGAATGAAGAATGGACCAAAGAAGATGGCATCAAAGACAGCCGTGTTGTTTTGCGCATACCTGCTAAGATCGCTCCAACCAAACTGGCTATTTTACCCCTCATAAAAAGAGATGGCCTTCCTGAAATAGCAAAAGAATTAATGAATGATTGCAAGGGAAGCTTTATGTGTTTTTACGAAGAAAAGGATGCAATCGGAAAACGTTACCGCCGCATGGATGCAATTGGAACGCCCTTCTGTGTAACCATCGATCACCAGACCAAAGAAGACAATACAGTTACCATCCGGTACAGGGATACAATGGTGCAGGAAAGGATTGCGCTCAATGAAGTGAAAAAACTTGTGTTGGAAAAAATAAATTAATCTTAAACTATTGCGCATCAAAAAATAGGCATCATTTTTTCTTTAGTACGATTGGCTCTTTTAAGTAATTGAATATCCGCTGGTAAACCTCTTTTAAAACCGGGTACATATCGGTTTCGTACAGGCTATTCTTAAACTCGAAAGACATCATGCAACGCACAGAATTATCCTGCTTATCATATTCCAACTGCCTGACGTAAGTAATATCTTTATCCGGATCAGTAAGTTTCACGGATTTAGGCAGGTCGTCTATAATGTAACCTGCAGGCAACTGGATAAAAACACTAAGGTTAATGTTGCGCCGGTAGCCAAAATTAATATTTGAAAACCGGTTATCGCTAAGGAATGGATTGTAATCAAACCCGGTAAAAAGATTCAACGGCAAGAAAGAATATTCACCGGTGGTATTAAGTTGCCCCGTTATTTTACAATGCTGTTCCAGGGGCAGGGAGTCATTTTCTATATTGAGTATTTCCAGATCCTTTCCGGTAATGCTGGTTCCGTCAACAATAAAATGCCTTTTAATAAATTTATTTTTATCGTCTTTATTTTCATGGTAATCGTCCAGCTTTTTTATTCTCGCATAATCCTTGCTTTTTACAGAAACGTCACCGGATAATGTACCATTTTCTGCCAGGTCAAGACTGACTAAAACATCTTCCTGGTATTTTGTGGCGTCATCACTGATAGTGATTAATCCTCCGGCTTTGCGGTTAACAATAAAGGCAGTCGTATTCAGGATATTTATGGGCGTCAGATGTGCAGGGATCGACTTATCCGCTGCATCCAGGTAATATTTTTTCTTGTCGATGATTACACAGGCGATCACAGAGTTGAACTGGTCAATAAAAGGATAGGCACTTTTCACCTTACCATGCCAGCGTTCACTTACAAGCATGGGATATGCTTCCAGTGATGCTTCCTTTAAAAGATTAATTAGCAAAAGATTTATGTCGCCACTGCTGCCACTTTTTCGTTGCCAGGCAGTCTTTACACCATCCATTGAATACTTGCTGTTAAACCTGTTCCAGCTCATATTACTGCGCACATAATTAAAAACAGCTTTCATTTTCTCTTCCGGCGAAGGCAATGATTTTACTTGTTTGATAAAGTCATCCGCATCTGAAATATTCTTTGTGAGCTGGCCGCCAAATTCGGGTGAGGTCAATAATTCACGGCCTAATTCATCCCACGATGTCATGTAATTACTTTTGCCATTGCCATACCTGTCGAGACCGCTTAACTGGAAAATTATTTGTTGTAAATAATCTTTACGGGCATCCATATAGGGCTCATCTCCCAGACCCGGAATATTTTGCATTTCAAAATAAACACTGCCAGCAGAACTTTCCTTTTTTATCACAATTGGTATGTCGAGCGTTTTATTAATTCGGTAAGCAAATTCCATATTGGGTACAATGATAAGGGTGTATTTACTCATCAATACGGGCAGTTCTTCCTGGAAGTCCCAATCCTGCAGCCCTCCATAATGTGTCATCGTACTACGGTATTTGTAATCTATGATACTTCCCGGGCTAATTCCGGGGAAGGTGAAAATAACTTCTCCAAACCGGTCATTTGTTTTTTGAAAAAAAATGGATTTCTTTTCCAGTTTTATATTAACGATTTTGCTGGCGCTGGTGGCATTGATCGTCATCCCTTCTACCTGGTCTATGTGCTCGAAATCATCTTTTCGGTAAAAGGGAATAGAAACGTTTGCTGCTGATATCCCTTTCTCTTTCAGAATTTTTACCCGGATATGGTGTACGGTAACCAGGTGATGGTAATCATCATAATTTGAAAACGCTTCGTGCAATAACACAACAGCATTTGCATCTTTATCGAAATCACATTGTTTCAGATTGATCTCCGCACTGTTTACAATACCATAGCCGGGAAATTCCTGTGCAAAGGAAAAACAGGACACGAACAAGCAACAGGATACAATTAAATTTATTCTTTTCATGGAAGGCTCTGTAGGGTTATTTATCATCAAATTATTTAGGGGCGGGATAACTTCTATTACAACTTGTTGTCCGCCAACTAAAGCTAATGACTTATTTGAATGTTTGTTAAATTTTATTTACAGGATAAAACAGCTTCATTAATCCACGCATTTTCAAATATATGATAGCCGCACTCTTCAATTTATGGATAAATTATTTGTGTTACCGATTTGATCCCGGATCCACTTCCATCATATTCAACACTCCGGACTAACCGGTTTTTAAAATCAAAAAAATTATCGGCCTTGAAAGTAATAGCATTCACTGCAGGGTACTTTGAAGGGTCTGGCATGCCATTCATCCAATAGACTGAATTGTATAATACGGAATTCAGCGTTTGCTTCTGGTAAGGAAAATTATTATAGTAACTTTGGCCATCACCCAACACATCCGCCCAGCCGAAGTCAAGGTCCATAAAATTAATTAGTGTCAGCAAATCGTTGCCATACACGGTTTTTAACAGCTCGTAAATGGCCGGATCTTCAGTAGAATTCCTGCTATACGCATAACCGGAAGTGTCTTTATACTGCCTGATCAACGGAAAATTCCATACGTTAGTATCAGCTGCACTATGATAAATAGTTGTTCCGGAAACGTTTCCATTAGTGTTATAGGCATAATTAAAATCAGTCGTATCATAATAATTACCTGGTATTCCTGTTCCCGGTCCGTTCAAATAATAGTAATGGCTAAAGTTCTTTTTTGATACCCCGGCAAATTTCGCATCAACCGATAAATAATATTTATAGCTAAAAATGTATTGAATCTCATTACCTGAATAAGTGGTATCCTGCGATAAAGGAGGGCTTGTTTTGATAGTGATATTTGTAAAGGGGCCATTAGGCGTGTAAGTAAAATCATCTGTACGGTAGGGCGTTCCTGCTTCGTCACTTACTATTTTAATTACTTTATTATTTTGCCAGGTAATGTTTTCATTGTAGACTCCAGCTGCGGCATCATTTTCATAATAAGAAATGTTGATCAACTGGTTTTGATTATTGTAATTGAAAGCAGTGTAAAATGTATCCGTACTTTCCGGCAAGTCTATTTGTGATACAATAATTTTTCTCCGGCCATTAGCATAGGCATTTTTTATTAACCGGGCTGTGGAATCCGAGGGTACGCCATTAGAATAATTAACCGAAATTATTTTCAACAAAGTTGCCGTATCAATTGCTGCACTTCCGCCAATACTTAAGTTTACCCCGGCAATGATGGTGACCTTATGGCCATTGGTATTTAAGGATTTGCAAAAACTGTTTTTATCAACTGTTACATCAAAATTAAGTATGATGTCATCTGTGCTTACAGGATCCAGGTTATTGCTCCAAACCGTATGGTCGCTCCAGGTACCCTGCTTCAGGTTTGATATTTGTCCAAAAATTGAATAGCAAAAAAATGTAGATAAAACGATAAGAGGTAGGGATCGCACGGGTTAGTTTTATGATTTAAAGGCTTTATGAACGGTGCAAAATAACAAATCTAATGAATACATTAGAAATAAAATCCCTGTAAAACTTTAACAGGTGGCAACAGTCGAAATTAAAAATATCCTGTAAAAATCATTACACGTCCGTTGTTTTCGTCCATTCATAATAGGGCACTTCGTCGTGGTTCTGAGACTCTTTCTGTTGCCAGTAAGCCTGTGTAACCACCTGCCCGCCCGGGGTATGCAACAAGCGGCCAAAAATTGCATTGACGGGATTAAAGGTGTAGTCTGTTACCCCAACTGTAAATGTCTCAGGTGCGGGAGGAGCCGGTGGTGGCGGAGGGGGCGGTACAGCGCCTTCCACTGTTTTTACCACAGGTACGGGCACTGCCTTTGGCGGGGGAGATGGAACTGCCACTACCGTGTACCGGTTGTACTCCAGTATAGTTTTTAAAAACTGTACTCTTCCAGGCGACACGTTCTTTTCCACGATACCACATTTGATCCCGTTCAATTCTTCGAACTCGTGATTTTTATTGATCGCCATGATAATATTTAATTGAAATGTTGAATCAAATTTATTGCACGCTATCTAAATCAACGCCATGATATAATCATACACCCAGCTCATTAACCCCGTTAATACGATACCTGCTCCACAAATAAGGAATCCGAGTTTGGTTGATGGCCCTAAATTTATTTTCTCCACCGGTTGTTCATTTTTGTCCATAAAGACTGCCCTCACCACCCGCAGATAGTAATATAAAGAGACGACCATATTCAGCGCGGCTACCGTGATAAAAAAATAATTTCCCTTGGACGCACCTGCGGTGATCAAAAATAATTTGCCGAAAAATCCCGCTGTCGGCGGTATCCCTGCCAGTGAAAAAAGTGCCAGCGCAAGGATCCAGCTTATAAATGGATTGGTTTGATACAACCCTTTGTAATCATCGATCCGCTCTTTCCCGGTTTGCTGCGAGATGACTGCTGCTACCCCGAACGCGGCAAGGTTAGAGAACGTATAGATCAAAACAAAATAAACAACAGACGACAGGCCGGCTATTGAATTGGCACTAAGCCCTACCAATATAAAACCGACCTGGGCAATGGAAGAGTAAGCAAGGAAGCGTTTAATATTTTGTTGCCTTAAAGCGAACAGGTTGCCAATGATCATTGTAACAACAGATAATAACATCACCATATTATACCACAGGCCATGCATCGGTGCGAAAACTTTGTACAACACACTGATTAATATAAACGCGATAGACCCCTTTGATACCACTGATAAAACAGCACTAACTGCTATGGGTGCTCCTTCATACACATCAGCGGTCCATAAATGAAAAGGAACTATGGACAGCTTGAATGCGAAGGCGGTAAACAAAAATATAAAAGCAAGTACCTGCAGCGGACTGCCGTCCAGCAAAGCTGGTATTTCCGCAAAATTTATTGTGCCGGTGGCGCCATACATTAATGAAATACCAAACAATAAAATGCCGGAAGAGAAAGCAGATGACAAGATCATTTTCATGGCCGCCTCTGAGGATACTTTTTTATCCAGGTCCAAGTTAGCCATTGCGGCTACGGGAATCGTTGAAAGTTCCAAAGATAAAAAGAACATGAGCAGGCTGCCACTTGAGATCATGAAGAACATACCCAACACTGCAGACAATAGCAATATAAAAAACTCCGGCATGTGTTCACTCTTCTTTAACCAGTCTGCAAATAATAAAGAAATAAGATAAATGCCCAGGCTTAAAATACTTTTTTGAAACGCCGTCATTGCACTGGTGATAAAAAGGGCTCCGAATAAAGTGCCTTCGTAGTTGAATAGAAAGCCTGTTATAAAATTAATTAGTAATAAAAACTGTACGATTGGCAGCAGGCGCTCATTTTTTATCTCCGTACCAACTTTTATAAATAATAGCAGGAAGATGATAAAAGTTATCACCAGCTCAGATTTCATCAGTATCAAAAAGTCGTTCAGCATACAATTTTAAAATCATTCACTAATTATGAATAAGAGGCCTATCCCACTTTCCAATTTTCATTACCAAATTATCTGCCTGCTAATTTATCCATGATAATTTCTGCTGCAGGACCGATCAACTCGTTTAGCCAGGAGGGTGCTATTCCAATGGCAACAATATCGGCAATTAAAATGATGGCCGCTAATTTTTCATTCCAGGCTGCATCACCCAGGTTATCAAAACCTGCTTTTAATGGTCCCATGGCGACCTGGCCAATCGCCCGTAAAATATAAACCGCCGTTACAACAATTGACATACCCGCAGCAATGGTTGCAATGCGGTGGAACATATCAGTATGTTCCCAGGAACCAACCAATATTGTCATCTCGGCAACAAAACCACTTAGCCCCGGCAACCCAAGCGAACACAGGCCAACGATAAATAATACCGTGCTGATAAAAGGCATTACTTTCAGCAGTCCCCCCATTTCATTTACCTGCCTGGTATGCGTGCGTTCGTAGATCATGCCGATCACGGCGAAGAAAAGTGCAGTCATCAGGCCATGCGATACCATCTGCATGACGGCGCCAACCATGGCAGTTTTCGTTAACATGCCGATGCCCAGCAATACAAACCCGCAATGGCTGACCGACGAATAGGCATTGATATATTTCAGGTCCTTCTGCATCATGGTAGCAAAGGCCCCGTATAAAATAGCGATGGCAGAAAGCGCAATAATTATATTAGCGTATTCCTTAGCACCCTCCGGCATAATGTAGGTAGCTACTCTCAGGCACCCGTATCCACCCAGTTTCATAGAGATACCCGCCAGGAACATTGACCCTGCGGTGGGCGCAGCTGAATGGCCGTCAGGCACCCAGGTATGGAAAGGGAACAAGGCGGTGAATACACCAAAGCCGACAAATAGAAGCGGGAAACAAATTTGTTGAACAACGACCGGGATGGTGCTTTTTGACAAGGCCAGCAGGTCAAAGGTTTTCTCGGGTCCGCCAAAATATAAACCCAGTAAGCCTACTAACACCAACGCAGAGCCGCCCATTAACATCAGGGCCAGTTTGTTGGCGGCATATTCTTTTTTACCGCTTCCCCAGATACCGATCAGCAGGTACTTTGGAATCACGGCTATTTCCAGGAAAAAGAAAAGAATGAAACAATCGAGTGAAATAAAAAAACCGTAAGCACCGAGGCTTAGCAGGATCAGCAGGAAATAAAATTCTTTGGTCATCTTTGTCACGTTCCATGACATCAATACACCCGCGATCACTACAAAGGCCGTTAATAAAACCATCGCCACGGAGATCCCATCAACACCTAAATGAAAACTGATGTGCCAGGCTGGAAACCAGTTGTATTTTAATTCAAACAACATTTGCGCAACATTGCCTGCGGTTCTTTCTTTACGGAAGGCAACAAGTAAAAAAAATGCCAATACCAATTGCAATATTGAGCCGGTAAGTGCGGCCCATCTTACCAGTTGCGCATTGCGTGCCAGCAATATGATGACTGCGGTTAGTAAAGGAAATAATATCAGTAATGTTAGGTTCATTAATTTATTTTGATCTTATTGTTGGTGACCTCCCTGGCCTCTACTATCGGACTTGAAGTAAAGCATCCCTTGAGATGACCTCACCCCGCCCTCTCCAAAAGAGCGGGAGCTGGACTCTTTGGATGTTTAGCACTTCTATTATGTGTCTCATTTTTTTCCATACAAATAAATTTTCCGATAATCCATCATACTTTTTTTTTCCGAAATAGAGGGAGCCAGGCCCTGCAAATGTTTAGTACCTTTATTGCCTGCCCCATTTTATTTCCATACATAAATGAACATAACGGCAAGCGCTATTACGCCCGCCAAAAAATATATCGCGTATTGCTGTACTTTGCCGGATTGAAAACCTTTTATTTTTTCTGAAATTGTTTGCGTTGCATTTCCTGTCGCGTTCATTAAACCATCTACTATGTTTTTATCAAACCATGCAGCAGGCCTGCCTATTAAATTGAAAACTATTTTCCTGGTGATAAATAAATATATTTCATCAATGTAAAATTTATTATACACTGTCTTATAAAACCCGCCTAAATAAGCTGCTAATGCATCTGCCTTATTACTTTCATTTTTATACAGCCACATTGCCGTGAATATACCTGCCAGTGCCAATGCTACCGGGGCAATAGAAAATTTTAGATGAAATACCGATTCGAGTGGTTTTCCGTCAGAACTTACAAAATGCCCAAATGGAATAAAGCCTGTCACTATTGCTCCTATCGCCAACAATACCAATGGCAGCATCATGGCAAAGCCTCCTTCGCCATGCGCTTTTCTATGAACAGCGGGGGTCTTGTTCCAAAAAATATTAAAATACAAACGGAACATATAAAAAGCCGTTAATCCTGAGGTAATCAATGCGATCCAATACACCAGCTTATTTTGTTGATATGCTGCGAGTAATATTTCTTCTTTACTAAAGAATCCTGCAAAAGGTGGTATGCCCGAAATTGCCAGGCAGGCAATTAGAAAAGTGATATGTGTAACCGGCAAATATTTTCTTAACCCGCCCATGTCATTCATTTCATTGCTATGAATAAAGTGAATGATCGCGCCCGCGCCCAAAAATAACAAGGCTTTAAAAATAGCATGTGTAAAAAGATGGAACATGGAAGCTGTAAATCCTAATACTTCCCCTACGGCATTGTACATGCTATTGGTTTCTCCCCCGGGGCCCGACACGCCTAATGCAAACATCATAAATCCGATCTGCGACATGGTTGAAAATGCCAATACTCTTTTTATATCTGTTTGCGTACAGGCAACTACTGCTGCAAAAAGAGCGGAGAATACGCCTGCATAAGAAACCAGTTCCTGTGCTAAGGGTGACATTCTAAATACCGGAAACAACCTGGCCACTAAAAATACGCCCGCCACCACCATTGTCGCGGCATGGATCAATGCAGACACCGGTGTTGGACCCTCCATTGCATCCGGCAACCAGATATGTAACGGAAACATTGCGCTCTTACCCGCAGCACCAATGAATACCAGTAGCACTCCCCAGGTTAAGGCTGCCAGGCCTAAAAATTTTGAAGTATAAGCACTGTGTAATTCTGGCGTGCCGTCCGTTGTTAAACGCAAAATCAATGTATTAAAATCAAACGTGTGCGCATGATAAGACAAGATAAGTATGCCCACCAATAACCCGAGATCAGCAAACCGGGTGACGATAAAAGCTTTTTTACAAGCGGCTACCGCAGCCGGCCGGTCATAGTAATAACCGATCAGCAAAAAAGAAGATACGCCCACCAGTTCCCAGAAAAAGTATAGTTGAAAAATGTTGGAAGACATCACCAGGCCCAGCATGGCAAAAGTAAAAAGGCCCAGGAAAGAATAGTAAACAGGAAATCTTTCCTCGCCTTTCATGTAAGCCAGACTGTAGATATGTACCATCAATGAAATAAAGCTGACCACTACCAGCATCATCACGGCAATGGGATCAAGTACAATTCCCATATCGATAGAGAAACCTTTCGAAAATTCCAGCCAGGTGTATTGCAGCGCTATTATTTTTTCATAAGCCCCACCCACTTTTCCATACACAAAAAAATATCCGTAGGCGGTGTAAAATGATAAAATAGTGGATCCCAACAAAAGGACGGTGCCAATTATACCGGACGAATTTTTGATATGCTTTTTACCGAATAATCCCAATAATAAAAACCCCGCTAATGGGAGCAAGGGAATTAATAACAATACCCACCCGGTGCTTCCCGCGGATGGAAGAACCTGCAGCATTGATGTTTGTAACAGATCATTCATATACTATAGTTATGACACTCCTTTCCGGCCAGGAAATAATGGAGCGCCTTTAAAATTTCATCTCTTCCGCATTTTCTACATCAATGGACCGGTGGCTCCTGTATAAATTTATGATGATAGCAATGGCAACCGCAGCTTCGGCCGCAGCTATGGCGATCACAAAAATGGAGAAGAATAACCCATCCAGTTTATGTGGCCATAAATATTTATTGAATGCTATGAAATTCAGGTTTACACTATTCAGGATCAGTTCTACGCTCATGAGCATTGTGACCAGGTTGCGCCTGGTAAAAAATCCGTATACGCCAATAAAAAAAAGCGCGGTACTGATAAATAATATATGATTCAATCCGGGCTGCATCATATTATTGAGGGTTTTGATCGTAACGCAATTACAATACAGCCAACCATTGCTGCCAGCAATAATATACTTATTAATTCGAAGGGTAAGGCAAATCCATTGTCTTCAACACTCAGCATCTGGTCACCGATATTTGCTGCGGTTGGCAATAACCTAACGTCTGCAGTTCCTTT
Organism: Ferruginibacter sp.; assembly: GCA_039916545.1. GTDB lineage: Bacteria > Bacteroidota > Bacteroidia > Chitinophagales > Chitinophagaceae > Ferruginibacter. The sequence continues at coordinate 20,113 of JBDSLD010000012.1, read as the reverse complement.
AAATTTGTGTTGAAATAATTGTAAAATGGTCAAGGCAAATCCGCAAAAGGCTGCTAAGGCCGAAAATAATTGTCTTCCGGCTTTTTGCTTTGGCAGCAGGTCGCCAGCCTGGTGTGTTAAAAAAATAGAGAAGATGATGAGTACGGTGATACCGCCGACGTAGACCACAATTTGAACCGCAGCTATAAATTCGTATTGCATCCAGAAGAAAAGTCCGGCAATGCCTATCAAAGAAAAAAGGAGGAAGATAGCCGCACGAAATATTTGCCGGGTTGTGACTGCCAACGCTCCGCTCAGCAGGGTAAGCGCCGCCAGTATATAAAATATTATTGTTGATCCAGTCATTTATGGGTTATTGTTCAGTTTTGATACCGGATTATTTATGCCCTGTTCAATTAAAAAAAATTGTACCAGGCAAAATTTCTTTACTCATCATCGTTGTGTCACTCCCTTGTACGGCATACCAATGTGGATCTTTACCCACGTTATATCGGATCGACCGGTTGATCTTCTCTTTGAATAAATCAAGAGTAAAATAAAAATTGTACCGTTCATTTTTTGAGATGCAAGGCATTTAACAACGATCATCCCCCGGCTATATACTTCTGCTATTATCCTGAAATACTTTTCCCGGCATCACTCTACCCCTTCCCTGATCTTCGATCCTGGTTTATTTAAAATTTTTGTCAGCTCGCTTCTGTCATATACGCTGTGCTCAAATGTTTGTGCCATTTTTATCGCATCTGTCGGGCAGGCTACTATACATAAATTGCACATCGTACACAACTCCAGGTGGTACACAAATTTATCGATCGCTTTTTTCTTCTTCCCTTCAGGTGTGACATCGAATTTAGTGATGATCTTAATCGTAGCATTCGGACAAGCCAGTTCGCATGCCGTACAACCGGTACAGGCATGTTCGTTATTTTCATCATGTGGCATCACTACTTCACCCTTGAACCTTTCAGGCAGGTTCATCGAATCCCTGTTATCAGGATATTCCTGCGTAATGATTTCCTTGTGGTGAGAAAAATAATAAAACGTGCGCCGCAGACCGGTGGCCAGCGACTTCAGTCCACTAAAAACATCTTTTATATATTTAACTATAAACATAAGTTTTACCGATCATTAAAAAGGTTAATCGTGCCAGCCTGCTTTAAAAATACCAACCCAATATCGCCATCAATGTCACTAACAATATATTAAACATACTGATAGGCAACAAATATTTCCACTCCAGGCTTAGTAGCTGATCGATGCGCAATCTTGGAAATGTCCACCTGAACCACATGATCAAAAAGATCAGGAAAAATGTTTTACCAAAGAACCAAATACTCGAAGGAATATAATCCATCACATGATTAAATGCCTGCCAGTGCCCGATATGAAAAGGCATCCAGCCACCCAAAAACAAGGTGGCCCCGATGGCGCACACGATAAAAACGTTTACATATTCTGCTAAAAAAAACAGGGCGAATTTCATCCCTGAATATTCTGTATGAAACCCTGCCGTCAACTCCGATTCGGCTTCGGCAAGATCAAATGGCGCCCGGTTTGTTTCGGCAGTTACCGCGATAATGAAAATAATAAAAGCAATGATCACGGGGATGTGCCCTTTAAATATCCACCAGCCATCCGCCTGGGATTGAATGATATCATTCAGGTTTAAACTACCCGTCAGCACGACGATAGCGAGAATCGATAACCCGGCTGACAATTCGTAACTCACGATCTGCGCACCGCTGCGCATGGCACCCATCAAAGAATATTTATTATTACTTGCCCATCCTGCCATCAAAATACTGATCACCATCATTGATGAAACAGCTGACACATAGAGCACGCCGATGTTCATATCCCATAGCTGAAAATCTTTTGCAAAAGCGATCGGCGCCATCAGCAGCATGGCAACAATTATCGCTATAAAAGGAGCCAGGTTAAATAAAAATTTATCCGCCCCGTCAGGCGTCATGCCTTCTTTTACCAATAACTTGATTGTATCGGCCAGCGACTGGAACATTCCTTTTGGCCCTACCCGGTTTGGCCCAAGGCGTATCTGCATCCAGGCGGAAACCTTTCTTTCCATGAGTACCAGTATCAACCCAAGTATGGCAAACAAACTTATGACACATACGCCTGCGATCACCATTTCAATCACCATCACCATGGTGGGATTAAAGGATGCCCTTAACCAATTGTCTATGGAAGCAGATATGTCAGAAAAACTTAGCAACAGCTGTTTAGTATTTATTATTTTGAATTAAAAATGCGATCCCAATATTAGCTTTAACCTTCAAACTTTTAAAATTCCAACCAATTAAAACCTCTCCCCTACCTGTCTATATCCGGTATCACCAGGTCCAGCGTTCCCATCATTGCTACCAGGTCACCTAACTTACTGCCTCTCGCCATGTGATCCAATGCCGAAAGGTTGGAGAACCCTGGTGAACGGAATTTGATGCGATAAGGTGTACTACCAGCCTCACTTACAATGTACACGCCGAACTCGCCCCTGGCTGTTTCTATCCGCTGGTAAAATTCTCCTTTCGGTAATTTCAACACTGCTTTTGTTTTTGCCTGGAAATCGCCTTCAGGAATATTATCGATCAGCTGTTCTATTATCCTGATGGATTGATTCATCTCCCTCACCCTGACCATATATCTTGCAAAAGAATCGCCGCCGGTTTCCAATATCTCGTCAAATTCAACCTGGTCGTAAATCTCATAAGGGTAAATTTTCCGGATATCGCAGGAAACGCCGCTGCCTCTTGCCGTTGGCCCGGTACAACCGAAGGAGACCGCATCTTCTGCTGACAAATAACCCACCCCTTTCATGCGGTTTTGAAAAATAATATTACCGGTAACCAACTCACTGTATTCGCTGACTTTTGATTTGTATAGACTGATAAAATCCTTTACCCGTTTTTGAAAATCAGGGTGGATATCAAGCATGACGCCACCGGGGACCATGTAGTTCATTGTAAGCCTCGCACCGCAGGTTTCCTCCATGATATCATTGATCGTCTCGCGTTCCCTGAAGGCGTGAAAAAAGGGGGTGAATGCGCCCAGGTCCATGGCCATGGCACCCCACCACAATTCATGCGAGGCAATGCGTGTCAGTTCGTCCATTAATACCCTGATCACTTTTGCGCGTGGGGGAATCTCCACCTGTAACCCCCTTTCCACACAAAGTGCGCATGCATGGTTATTGATGTGCGCAGAAAGATAATCCATCCGGCTGGTTACATAAATGAACTGCCGGTAGCTAAGGCTCTCACACATTTTCTCAATCGAGCGGTGAATAAAACCAAGGTGTGGTTCTACTTTCCTGATCGTTTCTCCATTGATCGTGATAACCAGGTGCAATACGCCATGGGTTGCAGGGTGTTGAGGCCCTACATTAATTATTACATCCCCCTCGATCGTTCTTCCTATTTCTTCAACCATTTTTCCTATCCCTTAAAAAAATTTTTTTATTATTATTTTCCCGATCACCCGTTTTACTTTTCTTACAATCTTATCATATTAACCGGGTCTTCAAAATCTTTCAGCATTGGATTTTTTCCTTCCCAGCCATCCGGTAAAATAAGCAGCCGGAGATCGGGGTGATTGATAAAATTAACACCGAACATCTCGTATATTTCCCGTTCGTGAAAATTTGCCGTTTTCCAAATATCAGTTACGGTTTCTATTGCGGGGTCAACCGCGGGCAATTTTGACCGGATAATAATGTTGTGGCGAAATTTAGTGGAATCCAGGTGATAAACCATGGTCAGGTGTGTCTTCCAATCGATGCAGGTCATGCAAAAAAGATAATCAAAAAACAAATGCGTAGTGTGTCGAAGTTGACCCGCAATTAAATGCAATTCACCGGGTTGCACATTTATAGTGAGCCATTGCGCGCCTTCTTCAAAACTGGTTGCAGGTAGCAGTTCGGTGATTTGTACTTTTAGTTCTTCGTTGGTCATTTACTTTATTTATCCTGTTTCGTCAACAGGCTTTATTTCCTTTTAGGTCGCTTTTATCTGTTCCCTGGTCAGTCCGTTCTTTATTTTTTCCTGCAGGCTGATCAACGCATGCAACAGCGCTTCCGGCCTTGGCGGGCAGCCCGCAACATATACATCTACAGGTATGATATGGTCCGCCCCTTTAATTACTGAATAGGTATTGTAAAAGAAAGGCCCTCCACTGATGGCGCAGGCGCCCATGGCGATTACATATTTTGGATCCGCCATCTGGTCATACAATCTTTTTAAAACAGGGGCCATTTTATTTACGATGGTGCCGGCAATGATGATCACATCCGCCTGCCGGGGAGAGGCCCGGGCAACTTCAAAACCAAAGCGGGAAAAATCATATTTGGCAGAGGCGACCGCCATCATTTCTATACCGCAGCAACTGGTAGCAAAAGTGAGCGGCCATAAAGAATTGGAACGCGCCCAGTTGATCACTTCATCCAGTTTACTTAGCACAATTCCACCGCCGGGTGTTTCATGGATCTGTCCGGGAAAGGCGGCCGCGCCACTTTCTACAAGAGGAATTGAAGAAGACGCCGGATTATTTGAAGCATTATCCATTAGCCAGATTTTCACTTTTTGTATTAACTGAATATCAGATATTTAAACTTTATTTAAGATCGTCGTATTGTGTGGCAGCTTTAATAAAATCAAACTGTAAGATTTTATACCCACTTCAGCGCTCCTTTTTTATGCGCGTATAAAAAACCCATAAATAATATAAAGAAGAAAATAACGATTTCTACCAGGGCGGGCCAGCCAGTTTTTTTTGCAACTACGGCCCAGGGAAATAAAAAAACAAGCTCCACATCAAAGATCAAAAATATCAGGGCAAACAAATAATAGCCCACGTTTAATTGTGTCCAGGTTTTACCATGCGTAGGTATGCCACATTCGTATGGCTGGCCTTTTTGAGCGTTAGTAGTTGCTTTTGTAACAATTTTTGAAATAAGCATAGCAATGGAAGAAAATGTCAATGCGGCAAGGATCAAGACAATCATCGAAGAAGCACCCATAAAAAGTCAATTGATTTTATGAATAATTATATACACAAGTTAATAAAAAATAATAAACACTCCGCTGACAATTTCACAACCGTGTTGGTTAAACCTCACAGGTTTTAAAAACGGGTGAGGTTTGGTAATGCTCTAATGATTATTGCAGCAATAAAGCAGTAAAACTTTTAGATTCATTTTGTAATGACCTGAAGATAGCCAAAACTGCCTTACCTGCCATTCACCTGCAACCTGGCAGCAGCACTAACGGTTACGGCTGCCCCGGGATGAATGCTGATACTTTTTACAGCCGTATTCGCATTCACAACCGGGTAAAGATTTATCCCATTTGGTATAACCACATCTGTATATTGATCCGGTACCACGCCACAGCTCCAGTTGGTTGCCACAAACCAGTTACTGCTTGTATTGCCGCTCCATATATTTGTAAACCTTACTGAATTTTCATCACCGTTTATGCCATTTGTAATGCACCGGTATTTATAGCCGGAAAATGATGTGGGTAAATTAATTAACTGCAATACAGCCGTGTTGGAACCGGCGTAATGGGCTCCGTCAGAGAGATTGACATACCCGGAACCGTTATTCTCCTGCCATTGATAGGTGGTCCAGCCTTCACCTGCCGTAAACACAATGGTCTCGCCGGGACAGGCACCACTTGAAGCTGGTTTAATGTTGCCTGCACTCAGCCAAAATTCACTAAAGCTATTCACGCTGAATTCTGCATAATAGCCATTGTCGTACGGAACGATGGCAGTATTTGCCGGTAAGATATATTGAAAGTAACCAGTTGTATCATCCTCCAATATTCCATTCTCGTCACTGGCCCTGCCACTGTATTTGGTGATACCAATTTCATAAGGATCTACTGGCTTTACACAGTCAGCGCAACCTGCTGCGTCAACCAGGCTTTGGGCCTCTGCTTCGGTAAAGTAAAAACGCACGCCTACGTTTCCGGTCGCAAGTTTAGAAGGCCTGACCACAACATCCCGGTTAGCATAATATTGGTTGCTGCTGTTACGCACCGAACCCTGGTAGGGATGCACCTGTATGGTTGTTGCGCCCAGGTCTGCTCCATTGGAATTCAATGAAATAACCCGGTTGCCTCCGGATGAAAAATGAACCCAGCCAGTATTGTTTACATTTTGTGTAAGGGCTGTTATGGGCGAACCTGTATAAATGGGCGCCCGGTCAAATACATGTATGTCATCTATCCCGATGCCTTCATCGGTAACCCCTCCATCACTCTTTAGCACAAAACGGAAACGTATATTCGTAGCTGATACCGGCAACGGGATACTGGCCACATGCCATCTTGTATTTGCCCCGCCCCAGGCATTCAATGGTGCCTCATCATACCAGTTGGTACCGCTGCCAACTACACCTAATTTCTTCCAGGTCAAGCCATCGGTAGTGTACTCTACCCAACTATAATCATAATTGAGTTCGGTTATCAAGGTATGGCTAAAAGAAAGCATTGGCTGTGTTAACGCATGTACATCAAAGCAAGGCGAATACAAATACGATGTTTCATTATTATTGTAATTGCCGGTAAGGTTAGTTACCCAGGCCTTGGTAGCGCTGGCTGCTTTGTTGATCAGTGTCTTCGCCGGCGTACCCCATTGCCAGGAACTGTTGAGGCCGTTGGTATAAAAAAAGCCGTTATTGGCGTCAAAATTTTGCAGGTAAGGATAGCTGCTAATGACGGGACTATTGTGTACATTGAAATTTAAAATACTGTCATTCAGTGAATAGCTGTCTGCCGGAAATTTTACCCACACATTGACATTATAATCAGTGTAAGCTGAAAGGTTGGCGGTTTGCGTAAACACATAATCGATCGTTTGCCCGGCACCGATCGATGCGATATTTTCCGTAACCACTGCATTGGCATTTACCTGGTAACTCACCGATAAATTATTTAATGCAACGGCATTATAATTTTTTATTTTAATGCTGATAGGATTTGCTGATCCCAACGAGCAGCCATTGATATCGGGTAAATTGATTTTTATTACACCCACATCATTGAATGCTTCATTTATTACAAGGTCATCAAATGTGTAACCATCATCGATATCGATCACCGCTTTGGCGGAATTGGCGGAAGTGTTACCTTCTTCTCCAATCCGTACCTGGAACGTATTCGTTATTGCCTGTGCCGGAACAACACCTGCCAGTATTTCATTGATATTGATAATACCGCGTTTCCAGTTGCCAAGTGCCGGTTGATTGGAATAAAGATCATAGGCTTGTACCCAGGGACTATTTTCACTTCCCCTCAACCAAACTTTATTTCCGGGAGCATCTGCCTGCCCGTGATTTTTATAATAGAAATCCATGCGCAATTGCCTCGAAATATAATTTGATAAATTATAACTGATGGTCAGGCTATCGGTATTTGCCTGGTCATTGTAAGGCGTTTGATCCAGCGTCAGCGCTTTTGTGCCGTTAAAAGCAAAACCTGTATTCACAAAAGTTCTTGCCCTTCCCCTTACTGTGTTTGCTGAAAAATCGAGTCTTTTATTATCGCCGATCGCCATTTCGGGAACCGTAAAATCTGCCGCAGGCATTAGCTCAAAGCCTTCTGCGACAGGCATGGCGGTAATTGCATCATTATTAATATACTTCACCGTTTTATAGGCAGTGTCATTCAAATGGTTACTGTCTGGTACCAGGGTAATCCATGATTTAAAATCATACTTAAACCCGGCCGGCACGATCGGGTAAGCTCCGCTAAAAGTAAAAACCAACGTGCCTCCTGCAGCTATCGACTGGTTAACAATTTCGGTAACAGTTGTATTGGCATACCGGTAAGAAACGTTGAAGGGTCCGCTCGCCGCAACCGGTCCCAAATTCCTGATCAATATTTTCACAGGTCTGACCGCGTTGCCTGCATCTGAGAAGCCCTGCCTGGCGCTGTTGGGTTCCAGGATACTATCAACTTTAAGGTCGTTGTTAAAAGTTGCCAGCGCGCAGTTGCCGGTATTTGGCAGCACACTTACGGATAACGAGCGCCTCCCGGCAACCGTTCCGTTTTTTGCGGCTACCCCCAGCCAGGAAACAGCATTTTTATTCAACCCTTTTATCAAAAAATTTGTAGCTGCCGTATTGCCAACAACCTTCATGCTATCCCCTGCCAGCTGCAATATATCATACGAAGTAGCGCCGGAAACTGCGGTCCAGTTTAATTGCGCCGCGCCTTCACAGGCATTGGTTGCCGTTACGACCGGGCTTCCCAAAATTGTAAAATTAAAATTACTCTGATCTGTTAGTAAAGTGGCATTCCTGCTTACTCTTACCAATCCCTGGTTGGATATCCCCGCCGGGACGGCCCAGGAATATTTTCTGCTGGTTGAAGGCACATTGTTATCGATCGTGATCCAGCTGGCACCGTTATTAACAGAGTATTGCACCGTAAAATTATTTGCTTCATTGCCGTACGCTGACCACCGTATATTCTCTGTTTCGCCAGGAACCAGTTTTTCACCGCCAAAAGGATACTCGACCGTAACTGAAGGTTTTACAAGTTCATAACTGATAACATATTCCGCTGAGCCAAATGGCACTGCAAATCCGTTCACCCGGATGGCATAAGCACCTGCCACCGGGTTTTCGATCACTACCTGCTCTATATTATTTATATGGTCGATTCCCTCCACCGCAATATTGCTGACCCCGGCAGGCGACGGGTTTAAGATAAGCGGGCGATGCAATACCGAAGCAGGTGTGGTAACCGTAAGATCCAAATCGTTTACAAGCGATGCGGCAGCATTGGCTGCCGCTGCCGTATCGGCCCAATAAAGCATTATTTTTAACCGGCGTGTATTGGCAGGCACCGTTATTAATTGAGCAGTATTGCCACCCGCTGCAACTGTGTTAATAAAATAGCGGTTGCTGTCGACCGCTTCTACCGCGCGCCTTGCATTGAGCATGCCAAAACCAAAAGTGTAATCGGGCCCTGCATTTCCCAGGTCCTCCGCCGTATTGCAAACCAACGCCTTCACCAAAGCGCTTCCTGGATCGGCGCCTCCGTGTGTTTGCCTGTATCGTTCGTACACCAGGGCCACTGCTCCCGTTACCGCCGGTGTCGACATACTGGTTCCATAATTGACGGCGTAGCGGTTTTGCGTAATAGTTGAGGTGATGCCCCATCCGCCGGCTGTTATTTCAGGCTTTAACCGGCCATCTTCAACAGGGCCACGACTGCTAAAACTGGCGATGCTATAATCTTCCGTATTTATGGCGCCTACCGTGATCACATTTTTTGCGCATTGCCAACCGGATTTTACCGTGCCATAGCCAGGCGGATAAGGCGAACAAGTGTACACACCGTCGTTACCGGATGCAACTACATGCAACAAACGGGTATTTTTTCCCATTTGCTGGTCGATATAATTACTCAGTATATCATAAGCACCATTGCCATCACAACCATCCTCTTCAGAATAGTAGGAATTATTTGTCAGCACCATATTGTTATCGGTAATGTAAGCTGGTGCATTGGTGATAATGTCGCTGAAGTATTGGTTGATCAGGGTGGCCTTCGGCGCCATGCCATGATTTTTTACATTAATGATCCCGGCGCCGCCGGCGGTACCGGCAACATGCGTTCCATGGTCGCTCGGTATCCATGGGCTGCGATTAATGATTCGCCCCGAAAAATCAATGTGCGTGGAAATATCTGCATTGTCACCTATCCCGATCGTTACTCCTTTGCCATTCAAATTTTTACCGTTCAGGGCATTAAGGCCGCTGATGCCGTGCGTAGCGACATTATTATAATTTAATGGTTTATCGGTTAAAGATTGTAAGTAGATACTGCTAATAAAAGGCAATGCAGCGATCGCATCTACTACTGACTTGTCTGCCTGGATAAAAATAATATCGTCTTTATCAAATTTTGTTGGTGTGATGATAGCACCGGCTTTTTTTAATTCCTCTGCCACCATCGCCTTGTCGACCGTCGGATAGAAGCTGATCGCAATTTTCCTGTTATTCTGTTTGTTATCAGCATATTTATAATTCACCAGTTCGCGGTGGATCTTATAAACCGGTGACATTGGATCGATGGAAGAAATATTGAAGGCGGCAGCTGTTGTAAAACTGAAATCACTCCTGATGGTTGCCAGGTAAGCCTTACCCGGGAAGTAGGTATGGAGTTCAATTCCGGCGCGCTTCAAATTTTCCTGGACCTGTTTAGATGGTAAACTGGCAAACTGGATCAACACAAAATATTGTTTTCCAAAGTTGGCGGGTGCAAGCAGTTCCTTTTTAAAAGCCTTTTTGTTGATATTACCCGCTGTTTTAAAACGGCCGTTTGAAAACAGTACGGCAGGCCCGGGTTCCTGGGCAAAAACTACGGCTGAAAACAATAAGCAGACAATACTTAAAAAAAAGGAATAACCCGGTTTCATGAAATACATTTTAGGCTTCAATGGCTTGGCCAATAACTAACAAGATAAAGACAAATATACTTACCAGACAATCCGTTTAACGTTATCGTTGCCTGGATATTGGGTTGACTACCCGGCATTTCCCCGGTAAACCGGGAAACATAAAACATTAATCTCGTATCTTTGCAGACGGATGAACCTGGATATGTTGTTGAAAGACTATGCAAATGATTCCCGCTGTTTTCAGATTGCGGACAGGATCACTTTGTCTAAACCGCAGCAAATCCACCTTTCCGGACTTCACGGGAGCGCCATCAGCTTTATTTTAGCGGCTGTTTTTAATAACAAGGCCACCAGTCAGCTCAACCACCTGGTTATTTTGAGAGATGCCGAAGAAGCCGCCTATTTCCACAACACCTTCGAGAACCTTACCCAGGCACTGGATATTTTTTATTTTCCCTCCTCTTTCAAAAACAAAAAAAATTACCGGTTGCTCAACAGCAGTCATGTGATGCTGCGGACGGAGGCATTGACCAAGGTAGCTGCGGGAAGCAATAAAAAAGTATTGATCACCCACCCGGAAGCTTTGTTTGAAAAAGTGGTGCTGCCGAAAACATTATCGGAAAATATTATTTCCATAAAGCAAGGTGAAACCCTGGACGTAAATAAAATACTGGACAGGTTTGTGGATTATGGTTTTGAGCGGACAGATTTTGTATATGAGCCCGGCCAGTTTGCAGTTCGGGGCGGCATCCTGGATATTTATTCTTTTGGCAATGAAAAGCCTTACCGCATAGAATTATTTGGCAATGAAATAGACAGTATCCGCATATTTGATCCCGAATCACAGTTGAGCGAGCGCAAATTATTGCAGGTCAATATCATTCCCAATGTAGAAACGCAATTTGAAACGGGAGATAAAGTGTCGTTGTTGGAATTTTTACCGGAAAATACAGTTGTCTGGACGGAAGACTGGCAATTTATCAAAGAAAAGATCGAACAGCAGGAAGAAGACCTGGAACTGTACCTGGAAGTACTGGCAATGACCACAGGAAAACAGCCGGCCGTCAGCGATGACAATAGCGAATTAGACGAAAAGTCAACGGTAACTAATCATGATTTTGTAAAGGCGGCTACCATCGAAGAGCAGGTCAGGCTGCGCCACATTATCGAATTTGGCAAAAGCTATTTTGCTGCAGTTCAAAAAAATCCTTCTCTGCCGGTTATTTCCTTTTCAATCAGGTCGCAACCTTCCTTTAACCGGCAATTTGACCTGCTGATAAAAGACCTAAAGGAATATGAGGCTAAAAAATACAACATCTATATTTTCGCGGATAATCCAAAGCAATTAGAAAGGCTGCACATTATTTTTACCGATCTTAAAGCTGAGATACAGGTAACGCCCATACCCACGTCTATCCACGAAGGCTTTATTGACGATGACCTGAAGACGGTTTGCTACACAGACCACCAGATCTTTCAGCGATACCATAAGTATAAAGTAAAACAGGCATTCAGCAAGAACAAGGCGCTTACTTTAAAAACCTTGCGCGAATTACAGCCGGGTGACTACGTGACCCATATCGATCATGGAGTAGGGGTTTACAGCGGCCTTCAAAAAATTGAGGCCAACGGCAAAATGCAGGAGGCGGTCAGGATTCAGTACAAGGATGGCGACTTGCTGTATGTGAATATTTCATCCTTGCATAAAATAGGAAAGTATAGCGGGAAGGAAGGCACCGTGCCCAAAATGAATAAGCTGGGCAGCGATGTATGGAACAAATTAAAAGAAAAAACCAAAAGACAGGTAAAGGACATTGCGACCGACCTGATAAAATTATACGCCCAAAGAAAGAGCCAGGCAGGCTTTGCCCACACCCCGGATAACTATATGCAGACCGAACTGGAGGCATCCTTCATTTATGAAGATACGCCCGACCAGGGTAAGGCTACTGAAGATGTGAAAAGAGATATGGAGAAGCCATCTCCCATGGACAGGCTGGTATGCGGTGATGTAGGATTTGGTAAGACAGAAGTAGCCATCCGGGCATCATTCAAAACCTGCTGTGATGGTAAACAGGCAGCCATCCTCGTTCCCACAACTATTTTGGCTTACCAGCACTACAAAACATTTGGAGACCGGTTGAAGGATTTTCCCGTCACGGTTGATTTTATCAATCGCTTTAAATCGGCCAAAGAAAAAAAAGAAACATTACAGAAAGTCGCAGACGGAAAAATTGATATCATCATCGGCACGCATTCCTTGTTAAGTAAGGATGTTAAGTTTAAGAACCTTGGCCTGATGGTTATCGATGAGGAACAAAAATTTGGCGTGGCGGCAAAGGAGAAATTAAAACAGCTGAGAACTACGGTCGATTCGCTTACGCTCACAGCAACCCCGATCCCCAGAACCTTACAATTTAGTTTGATGGGCGCAAGGGACCTTAGCATTATCAATACGCCTCCGCCCAACCGGCAGCCCATTCAAACCGAAGTGATGGTTTTTAATGAAGATGCTATCCGCGATATTATTTATTATGAAACGGAAAGAGGCGGACAGGTTTTCTTTATTCACAACAGGGTAAACGGACTGGCTGAAATGAAAGGGTTGATCCAGGGGCTGTGCCCGGATATCAGTATCGCATTTGCACACGGTCAAATGGACGGCGACCAGCTGGAAGATACCATCCTTGATTTTATGGATAAGAAATATGATGTGCTGGTATGTACTAATATTGTGGAAAGTGGCGTTGATATCCCGAATGTAAATACGATCATTGTAAACAATGCCCACCAGTTTGGTTTGAGTGATCTGCACCAATTAAGGGGCCGTGTCGGGCGCAGCAACAGGAAGGCATTTTGCTACCTGCTGGCACCACCAAAAAGCACGTTGCCCACGGATAGCCGGAAGCGTCTGGATACCCTGGAACAATACAGCGACCTTGGAAGCGGGTTCCAGATAGCCATGCGGGATCTCGATATTCGTGGCGCCGGTAATATGCTGGGTGGTGAACAAAGTGGTTTTATTGCAGAGATCGGGTTTGAAATGTACCAGAAGATTTTGGATGAGGCGATCAAAGAATTAAAGCGGTCGGAATTTAAAGACTTGTTTAAAGAAGAGATTCAGTTGCAGGATGATTTTGTAAAAGATTGCAGCATAGATACCGACCTGGAAATTTTGATACCCGATACCTATGTGGAAAGCATTACGGAAAGGTTGAGCCTGTACAGCCGGCTCGACAATTGTGAAACCGAAAAAGACCTGGCAGAATTTCATACCGAAATGCTGGATCGTTTTGGACCCATCCCACCGCAGGTGGAAGACCTCTTTACGACGGTTCGTTGCCGGAAGGTGGCGGTGGAATTAGGATTTGAAAAGATGATGCTGAAAAATGAAACCCTGAAATGTTTTTTTGTAAGTAACCCGGATTCACCTTATTTCCAAAGTGAGACCTTTAACGGCATATTGCAGTTTTTACAAAAGGGTACGAATAAAGCCAAATTGAAACAGGTAGGGAAAAATGGCATCTTAGTAGTAGAGGAAGTAAAAACAATGAAAACCCTGCACAATTTTTTAAAGCGGATGAAAGAGTCGCTGACCTGATCTGCGACTAATTTTTGCGTGCTTGCTGTACGCTGACCAGATAAAAAAGTGTTAAATTAGTAATGCAGCATATTAAGGCGCTCTTAAACCTGGCAAACTGTATCCCCCGTTCGGATTAAAAATTAAAAATTTAAGTACATTCGCATCTTTTTAGGAATAGCATTCAATTTGTATGGTAAAAGAACCTGTTGTTTATCCTTATTTCAGAGGTAGTAGCTGGAGTGAAGCCTGGACAAGCTCCGTTTTCAGGACAAAGGCTATCGCGGCTGTATTGGTGTTTACTGCTATCATGCTTTTACTTCCTTATTTTTTTGCAATAATTGAGGCTCGTGAGGGCGTTGTATTAAATGACTGGCTGCTACAAAAGGTTCCCGCATACGATTGTTCGGTAACGATTTTCATTTTCCTTTGGTCCACCGGCGTGCTGGCAATTGTGCGCAGCGTTCAGCAGCCTGCCATTTTTATACGAATGATATATTTATTGATAGCGATTACGCTTGTTAGGGTGTTGACCATATCACTTTTCCCGCTCGACCCGCCTCCAGGGATCATTCATTTACGCGACCCACTGACCAGCCTTACCTATGGGGGCCCACAGTTATTTATTACTAAGGACCTGTTTTTTTCGGGCCACACTTCTAACCTGCTAATGATCTATTTATGCTTTCAGAAAAAAAGGGATAAACAGTTTGCGTTGATTGCTACTATAATGGTCGGCTCACTTGTACTGGTTCAGCACGTACATTATTCAGTCGATGTGCTTATAGCGGTCGTGTTTACTTACTGCCTGGTTAAATTTTCAAAAAGGATAGCTTTTTTAAATATCTGATCTTCAATAACGCCAGGGTGAGCCGCCTTTCAGGAGATATATTTTTAAAATCGGGTATCCTGCCCTGTTACAATACCTGTTTTTTCCAATAATAAAGCTTCGTTAATCCAATGATCAATATTCAATGTAGGATTAGGCGGATAGGCCGCAAACCAAATACTAATGTCAACTAATGTTGCTTTAATGATCGCGATGTCTACTGCTTTTTAACCAGTAACCGGGTTAGCAGCCTCTTTTGGTTCGGTATCGACGAAGTCGGTATTCAAAAAATGCGCAGCTTATTTTTTGAAAGAAGCAAAAGCAGCTGCGTTCCGGTTACGCAGCCCCGCCGGTTGCAGAGGCGGAAGATATGAATCTAAAAGAAAAAACTAATGAGCAATAAGCAATGCGCTTTATCCACCTACTCCTATACTGAATGATTAGTAACCCATTGCGTATCGCTTTCGTTCATGTTTTCCAAACGCTGCTGTCCTCCTTTCTTTCAATAAAACGCCCATTGCTTTGTCGGGAAATAACCTATCCGGGAAACAAAAAATGCGCATGCCTTATATATATTTTTATTATCTTTCTGGAATACATTGATCTATTATGACTTTTGATAATCGCTCTAATAATTTAGCAGATGAAGAACTGATCAAAAGCCTTCAACAAAATAATGGATTCAAAAGAAAGGCAGAAGAAGAACTATTTAACCGGCATGTTTACTTTATTAAAGAAGGGATGAACAAGTATTCGCTTTCCGAAGAAGAGGCTTTTGATGCATATTCGGACACCGTTTTACAGGCCATCGATAATATCGCCAAGGGACTTTTTGAACAAAGAGCTTCGCTTAAAACCTATATCTACAGAATATTTAGCAACAAATGTGTTGACCTCATCAGGAAAAAGACGACCAATAAAAGCAGCGTCCATCAAACCGCGCCAATTTCCGATATGCTTGGACTGATCGCCGATTCAGCCAAAACCATTATTCAGCAACTGATCGATAAAACCGACCTGGACATATTAAAAAGTAAGATGAGTGCACTGGGAGAAAACTGCAGGAAACTTTTGTCCATGTTCGCCGACGGCTATAACGACAAAGAGATAACGATGTTGATGGAATATAAAACCGCCGATGTTGTTAAGACGAGTCGTTTACGTTGCCTGGAAAAATTGCGTCAATTGTATAATACAAAAAAAGACTAAGATGGACAATGTGGAATATATTGATGTTTACTTCAAAGGCTCGCCGACCGATGAACAAAAGCAGGCGTTTGAGCAACGAATCACCGATGATGTTTCATTTGCAGAAGAAGTAGCTTTTTATATATCAGCTAATGGTTTATTGAAGGAACAATTATTAGAGGATAAAAAACGCAGGTTTAAGGAAATATACGAGCAGCAGAAAACAGTGCGGGTTATAGCATTACCTTTTAGAAAAACAATTAAATATATGGCTGCTGCAAGTATTGCAGCAGCAGTCATCCTGCTCACATGGCTCTTCACCGGAACCAGGACGTCGCCCCAACGGTTGGCAGATCAATATATCCAGCAAAATTTTCAGCAATTGCATGTCACGATGGGTAAGCAGGACAGCCTGCAAATGGGCCTCAATTTATACAACAAGGGCAACCTGCCTGAGGCGCTTAGCATATTTGAAGGCATTCTAAAAAACAACCCGGCAAATAGTACGGCCACCAAATACGCAGGCATTACTTCGCTGCAACTTGAAAAGTATGAACAGGCCCTTGCCTACTTTTCAGCATTGGCCGCAGACAATTCTCTTGTCAGCAATTATGGTAAATTTTATGAAGCCGTGTGTTTATTAAAAAGAAATCAAAGCGGCGATATAGCCACAGCTAAAAAATTACTACAGGAAGTAATAGATAATGACCGGCAGGAAGAAAAAGAAGAAGCCAGGGAGTGGTTAAAGAAACTGCAATAGTTCCGGTCAGCGGATAAGCATGACCGTTCCCTTTCGCAATATCTCATTGCCTGCATACCCAATGGCCGTAGCCGTCCAAATATATGCACCCGGATTTTGAGCTTTGCCATTAAAGAAACCATCCCATCCACGGGAAGGCGCGGAAGTAATAAATACGATCTGCCCCAGCCTGTTGTACACCGTAAAATTTTTGAACTGCTTTACCCCAACCGGCAGTGCCTTTAATAACTCGTTCAATCCATCTCCATTTGGTGTAAATGCAGTCGGCACATATATCTCCGGGCCATCATATATTTTTATATTGATCGTATCAAAAGATGCACAGCCGAATGGCGTTAACGCTTTTAAAATATAGCTGCGGTCCTTATTGTTGGTAGCCAGCGGAGCGGCGATATGCGCATTGCTTAAACCTGCTGCTGGGCTCCATTCATAACTTACTCCCCCGCTGGCCTGCAATTGTACCGGTTGGTTGGTTGCCGCAATGGTATCATTTCCCGCGAAAGCGTCGGTTGCATAAATCCTAATGTTCCGGCTGATGGTATCCGAAGAACATCCTGTAGCAGACACAGCAAATAATCTGACCAGGAAATCACCGGCTGCTGTATAAATATGCTGTGTATCCCTGGCAGTGGAGATCGTTCCGTCATCAAAATTCCATTGCCAGCCGGTGATGGTGGGGCCAGACATTGGTACTCCCGTAAAAATAACATTGGTATCCTTGCAGGCATTGGCAATCGAAAAATCAATAACAGGCAGGGGATTGACAAATATATTGGCAATGAAAGGGGTGCTGTTGCAGCCATTTGTATTTTGCACAACCAACCTTACCTGGTGGCTGCCGCCGGAAAAAACAGCAACCACATTTTGAGTAGTATCCGGATTGCCATTATCCAGGCTCCAGGACCAGGCCCTGATCGTTCCGGAAACTATCAAAGATGAATCAGAAAACAGGTTAGGTCTTCCTTTACAAAGCGGAAGATCATATGAAAACCTGGCCATTGGAAGGGTTTCAATCCCAACCAGCTTTTTTAACGTGTCGGATACACAGCCATTGGTGCTTTTTACTACCAGTTGCACAGTAATATCACCTGGCACATTATAAGTGGCTTTGGAGTTTTTGGTAGTTGCTTTAACTCCATTTCCCAGGTCCCACCACCAGCCATTGACAATGTTTGCCCCCGTGGTATAAGATGAATCTGCCAGCACAACCGGAACGGAAATACAGATAGGGCCGTTTTTAAAATAAGCAATTGGTTGAGGCAAAATATTAACTGGTTTTACAACAATATTACTTGCACATCCATACTGGCTCTTTGTAACCAGGGAAACGATGTGCAGGCCCGATGAGTCGTAGGTAGTTGAGGGAGAAATACTGTCCGACAGTTTGTTGTTGGCGGTGTCCAGGTTCCACTGCCAACTGTCAATTACCCCATCCCCAACAGTCGAAACACCGTTGAATTGCACTACAGCATTCGTACAACGGTTATTGATAAAAGAGAAACCGGCCACCGGTTTTTCATATACCTGGACAACATGAGTTATGGTATCCGATGCACATCCTTCCAGCGACTTTACAGCCATACTTATTGTCTTTAAACCCGGCGTCGCATAAACTTTTGATGGGTGCTGAGAAGTACTGGTATCACCATCGCCAAGATCCCAGTACCAATTATCAAGCGTGCCAAATGCAGCTGAAGAAGTATTGATAAAATTTACAGCCGAATCGAGCATACAGGCATTGTTAAAATTAAAGTCTGCAACAGGTATACTCCCTATGACGATAGTTTTTGTATTTGTCTCCAGGCAACCGTCCGCACCGATTACCGCTTGCGTTACTGAATAATTTCCCGCTGCAGTATAGGTATGTTCCGGGTTGGTATTTATAGAATCAACAGGGCTCCCATCTCCAAAATCCCAAAATGATTTTTGTACCGGCGCAAAAGAAATAGTAGAATCAATAAAGGTGATCTTTTCCCCGACACATCTTTTTTGATAAGGGAGAAAACTGAATACCGGTTTTAATGCGGTACACATTTGTTGCAGGTTCTTTGCTCCGCCGGTACTGCCTGTAAATCCCCAAAATACAGAGGGGTCATTACCAAATACTTCCGTGGTAAAATCTTTAACGGCACTTAGCCTGAAAATACCGTCGATATAGGCAGACAAGGTTTTGGTAGTTACATCCCACTTTATGCGAAGTATGTGCCACTGGCAATCTTCGATATTGTCGTTCCCGGATAAGGCGGTAACCGGCCCGGCTATATTATTTACCGGCAGCGGAGCTACTGAGTCCCGATGATTGAGGTCGCCGTTTATTTGTATGGCAATATGATCAAAATAAGGATCGCCGTCTTCGTCGGGTGTGGTAGGACTACCATTTTGCCAGGTATCGATCGTAACACCAACAGACGGACTTACGCCGGAATAGCCGAGGCCACTTCCAACTGTGCCGACACTGGTGCTGATGGGCTGCAATACAAATGCAATTCCGTCTGCCCCGTTGTTATCGGCACATCCCAGGAACACATCAAACTTAAAATCAAATGACTGGGCTAAACTTATCTTATTATTGTTCCAGATCGAACCGGTTTGTGAAAAGGCATCTTGTGTGAGCGTGTAGCAATGACAATCGTTTTTTGATGCACTGCCATTAAGGGTGTATTGGGCAAAAAGGCATTTACCTGCAAATAAAAAAAAGGCGGAAACAAGCCATTTTGCAATCATAATTTTCAGGGCACTCCAGGTTAGACAATCCGTTTACTATTCCTCCGGTACAAAAAAAGGCCATCCGCTTGCTGGCAGATGGCCTGAATTATTTACCAGGTATAAAATTACCAGCCTTTTTTGGCAACACCATCTTTAACCGCTTCCAAAGCACGGGCTTCTCCGAGCATGGTGGTCATTTTATTGCCCTTGCCGTCATTACCCTGGGCCATATATCCGCCACGGGCTGTTTTGGTTATCACTGCATCCTGCATGGGAACGTTTTTTTCTTTCGTTTTCATACAATAAGCTGTTAACATGTTTGACATTTTGTAGAATTTATGGTTAGTAAATATGGGTGAAGTAGTAAACTTCAGGGTACAAGCTACTAAAAATATTGGTTTTTGCAAAAAATAGGGTGGAAAGATAGGCGGGGAGGGGAGATGGGGGATACTGGATGTTGAGATACCGGATACCGGATGCTGGACTGCAAAGATTGATTTGGATACTGGATTAGTACCTTATTTCTGTAGGTTGGGGTTTTGGATTGGCTTTTTAACCGGTGAATAAAAAATGGGCCGTCTTTCGATAGCCCATCCAACTTTAAAATAAAAAAATTACT
>JBDSLD010000011.1:0-19990 GCA_039916545.1 Ferruginibacter sp. | reverse complement strand
ATGAAATTAAGTGTGACTACTACTACACCGGTGGTTGGAGAAGCGTTTGTTATTACGGCGCCTGACGAAACCAGTAATAACTTTTTTCAATGGGCCGGACCGGGGCAGTATGGCAGTAATAACTCAAATAAGGTCGACATTTCAGCAGCAAAATATTCCGACAGGGGTTGGTATTATTGCAGCAAAAGCAATACTGATTGCAATAGCGTTGTAAGAGACAGTGTCTATATTGACGTTCAGCTAAAACAGGAAACCCCGCCATGTACACTCACCAACAACTATATTTCCTGTTCTAATATTCCAGACGTAAATCTCACTTCTATCACGCAGGATTTTGATCCTACTTTTAATGGCGTGGCAGTATATGGCGACGGAACTTTTGGATACCCATCCTTCCGGGTATTGTTCAATTCCTACAATGGCAATACGGAACCCATCGACGGAACTTATAATACGACGAACGCGCTGTTATTTGATGTCACACAGGAGTACAATGATGTATCAGTCAGCTTTTTGTACAGCAACATTTTTTTTCATTGCCATCCCAGTCAAAAATTGTACGTAACGCACGTCAATGGAAAGATCCAGGTGTCCTTTTGTAATATGGTGTTCTCTTCCGGATCGGCAACCACCACAACCTGTTCCGGGAAAATGACGGAGCAATAATAACTTTTACTCCGTTAGGATACCTGTCTTCACGAATCGAAACAGGATCGCAAACAGGTATATTGAGTAACCCTGAATTTTCTAAACCGATATAAAAAATCCTCACTGTTTGGTGAGGATTTTTTATATATCATACTCGGTTCGTGTTCATGAAACGAAACGCTATCTTAAACGTGCCGTTATTAACCATTACCTTTTATAACTATTGTGCAAGCGATATCCTTAACTGCAAACCCGCTCTTGTATTAGTAGTAGGTGCACTGGAAGAAATATACGGATTTACCCGGCGCTGGTCAAAATAAAATTTAATATTTACCCGGTTATTTAAAAAGTAATCAATGGTAGGCGTAATGGTAATTTCTTTACTTCCACCTGTCGGCAGCGTGGAATTCTGATCGAGCCTGTTGTTGACTGTTACATTGTCCCTGATCTTGAAGTCGAGCCTGAAGTTGATCTCGTTGTCCAGCTTACCGGTTTTATCCTTGCTTAAAAATTTGGGCAGTTTTAATCCCCCGAATAATTTCAGGCCACGTTTCCGGAAACCCGCGCCAAGAGAAAATTCTGTGCTCCTCGTTTCACTCAATTGGAAATCTACCAAACTTAAACTCAAGGTTCGTTGCTTTGTATAATCCACCTTGAACTGCATCTGGTTCGTAAACATCATATCAACCCCAACCAAGGGTGCAAACTGTTCCTGTATCGTAATATTGGGCAACAGGAAATAAGGAATATAATTTTTTGAAATCGGATCGTAGAAAGAAGGATAACCATACCTCGACACATCCTGGTACAACAGGGCGGAAGTAAATCCATTCATACTCAGACTTCCGTTGTATCCATGCGACAGCGTAAAGTTGGTAAATATCTTATCAAATCCTTTCACCCTGCTGAGGCCATTGTAATCCAGCTTCCAGTTTGGTTTTGGTAAAATACTCTTGAACGGATTCGATTTTATATTCGGGTTACTTTGTTTGATCAACGCGACACTATTAGGATCCTGTCCCGAGTAGGCCGCTATAAATGCAGGTATCAACACATCGATCGCATACTTATTGTATCCGTATGCATAGCCGTCGGCTTCCAATGGACGCCCGTCATTGTATTTATTCAGGCTGCCCAAACGCTGCGAAATGATCCTCCTGTTTTCCTGGAACTTGAGGAAGGTTGTGGAGATCTGGTTCGGATCAAATTTTCCAAACATGGTTTTGTAGGAAATATAACTCACATCGAACCCGCCGCCGGCATAAGGGCTCAGGTGACCAAAATTATTACCTGAGCCGGAGGTATCTTTAAAAAGTTCCGAATAAGTTTTATTGAATGTTTTGTTTAAATTAATACTGATCGTCAGGTCACGGACCGGCTCTACCTGCGCGGTCAGTGTTAGCCGCTGGTCGAAGGATTGCTGCAGGATGCTGTTAAACAGCGTGTCCTTGCTGATCAATCCCTTTCGGGCGGCATTATTCAACCAGTTGGTATCAGGCTGTTTTCCAAAAATAAAGTCAAACCCCGGCTGCATACTTCGGAAATTTTGCCCGACAAATTGTGTGCTATCCAAATAACCGGGCAAACGAGTATTGGCGTTGTCTGATGAAGTTACCACTACCTGTTTCACACTGGTTATTAGTTTTCCGAATACCCTTCCCAACGTACCCACATCTGGCAGGCCATTAGGATCCTTTATACGCGAAACTTTAATGCGTTTGAATTTTTTTGTGATGAGGCCATTTTTGTTGAACGACCTGAAAATAGAATCCCTTCGATATTCTTTTGGCTTTGCCCGTGTACCACTATCCCTGGGTATATCTATGGCCCGGAAGAATTTAAATTTACTATACAACCTTGTAAAGTCAAGCTGCGCACTTGTTTCTTTGCTTTGACCGTTTTCCAGGATATTTCCCAATTCTACTGCCAGCCTGGAGGCGCCGATCCAACGGTAAACCGCCTGGTATTTAATATTGACCGTTGTCCAGTCCAACGCCGGAAATTTAGCCGTAGGCAATGTATAAGAAATATTAGCCGACTGGTTATACAAGGTATTTCTTCCACCCCTGAAAAGGTTTGACCATACGCTGTCTTTTTTCTCTTTGGTATCGAGCCGGCCGGCAGGTTCATCTACCCTTGAATTATTAGTGGCGGTAAAATCAACATTAAGGGAACGGGTAAGCGCCCATCTAAAAATATAATCCCGCTGGAAGATGAGGTATTTATCATAGGTTTCGGGGATCTTATATTTATCAGAACCTACACTTCGCGGCCTTATCGCCCCAAACTGCCTGTTGATATCGGCACGGAAACTTAATTGAGATGGCACGGGATTAACATTGAAATCTTTTACAAGATCCAGCCAGTGTGTCTTTCGTTTTTTGAAAAACTTGATATTTTTAAAGGGCTCGACATACTTCGGTTGCGGCGCAAAATTATATCCCAGTCCACCCCGATGCCTCGTAACTTCATTATTTTCAATCAATGGATTGTGCGCTACAACATTAATATAAGAATAGCTCACATCAATATTTGAGATATCATATATCTTGGGCTTTTTAGTACTCGTCCTGTTTTTTCTAACATTGGTAAAGTTCAGCGTTGTCGTACTGGTGAAATCCACAGCTGCATTTTTAATGGAATCCCTTTTATTTGCCGGGGCCAGGCTGAGTTTATCTTTCAGTTTGATATCCAGGTCGTAAGGATCGTATTCAGGCATACTGACTGTTTGAGAATAGCTTGCAAACATCGGTATCGAAATAGCCGCTTTTTTTGGCAACAACTTACCTAATTCCAGGTTGGTGGCGATATCAAATTGAGTGAAGTCGTCGCGATATCGTTCGTTCACTCTTTGCTCGAGGGTACCAAATCCATTGGTGTGTTTGGTAATCGATCCCGTAACTGTACCCAGGTCCGCCAGGGTCATATCGATCCTTGCCATCGCGGCCCATCCGCCATGTTCGTTGATAGAACTCAGCCGCAATTCATTTACCCACACTTCGCCGCAGGCATTGACATTGTTAACATTTTCAACGCCGATCAATATCCCCCTCACTTCACCCAGGTTTGGATCCCCCAATATCGAATAGGTTTGGCCATTATCCTGCGCTTTCCGGTAAATCGTCGTGGGCACACCCTGCAGGTTCCGCTCCTGTTTTAATTTTGGCAGGAGCGTCAGGTCGATGTTCAGGTTATTGATGGCACGCCAAAGTGTATCGTTGTAGGCGTCGGAATTTGGATCCAGTGATCCGGCCGACAAAGGTGTAATATAAAGCGGGATCTTGATTTCATAATAGTTGCTCACAAAATCGGTACCTATCCTTATCACTGCATTCAGGTCGCGGTCCCTGATATTATTAGGCGTTTTAACATTATTTTCCGCATGGATGAACATTGACAGATTACCGTACTGGCGGATATCCCTGTTGGCGAATGTTTGCTGTACCGCTCTTGCATCACCCTTACCCAAACTACAAAACTGCAGCGACATACTTTGTTCGTTTTGCAACAGGTTCACGCCATTATTGCTTTGTATTTGCTGGCGCTGAATTTCCCGGGGCGTGCGGTAAGGCAATGGTATCCGCTTGTCATTTTCTTCGATATTAACGCCATTTACATTAAAATCCGCATTGGTAATGATGGGTGAATAGATGCCCGTGGAATCAAGTTTATTAGAAAAGGTGCGCCAGATATTCCTCGTCAATTCAAGCGTTCCAAAACGCATTACAACTTCATCACTAAAATCGGTTAGGAACATCCTGATAAAACGGATCGATTTAAAATCAGGTATATTCCCGATTTTCCTGTTATAGGCATTGATGGGTATCCTGAACTGGTACCAGGTTTCGGGGCGGGGCGGGCTTCCATCAGGCAAACCAGCTACCGAAACTACCTTTGTGTCGACCAGGTAATTAACGCCGACTGTCATTTGCAATGCAGGTTTGATATCCACAATATATTGAAAGTACTCTTCCGATTCGTTCATCGTATTGTCCCTGTTAAGGTCTTCCGCATCCGGATAAAGGGTTGCCGCTGACGAAAACTCAGATCCGTCATTGACTTTTGAATTTCCTTCGGGATTATTGAAATTTTTGTAGCGCTTTAAAATTCCATCTGCCGAAGTAAAAGAGGCATCGCGGTAATGTGTATAATCATCGGCGGATGGATCCCGCTGCGCCAACTGGAAAGCCGTTGCATTTACCAGGCTCTGCAGCTGTGCCAGGTAGGGTGCTCTTTTGACTGCTTCCGAATCATTGTTATTTCCATCAAAACCAATATCCTGGAACAAGCGGTCGGCCACATCGTTACTAAATGCATTGGTCACCTGTATCGGGTTAAGCGGCACTCTTCCCCATACAGAGGAGTTATCGACCTGTGAAGGAGCTGTCGGGGTTGGCAAGCCATTTTCATAAAACCTGCGACCGTCTTTTAATACATCTTCGGAAATATTTCCAAGGTTGATATATAATTTTCCTCCCGATGAAGTATCGGCCCTCGGCCTGGAAGTGCTATTGATATAAGGATCCTGCACCCAGAATTCGATGAATTGTATATTGGCCGTTTCAAAATCTGACTGGTCGATATTTCTCATCAAACCGCCCCATTTTTGTTTAGGTGCCCTTAACCGGTTGTTGTTATCGATCCCTAATCCGGAAGACTCATAATTGTAGGGCCCTTTTTCGGTTGGGTAATAAGCAAGGTCAAAAGTAATCAGCTGGTTTTGCCCAAAATCAGTAGTACGCTGGGGAAATATTTCACTCTGTTTCACCAGCCTTACCCTCGGATCACTCAGTTCTGCCCTGTTATCGCTTAAAGGATTATTGACTCCCTTAAAAGCCTGTAATGCGGGCTCGATCTGGTACCAGGCCAGTTTTGCACGTTTCTTTCCGTAATCCAAATTATTATTTAAAGTAGCTTCCGGGAAAAGTATGGTGCCACCGCCGACATCTGTCGCTCCCTGTGGCGTAGAGGCCATCGCCCAACTGATAGCTGGGAAGCGAAGATCGATCCCAGATTTACTTCCTTCAAAATCGTCAATATAAACAGTACCCGTTGACCCCTTTCCTATCTGTGGCGCATGGCCCGGTTTAAGGAAAGCGCCTTCCGCATACGCGTTGATAGTGGATGGTGCGGTAGTAGAATAGAAAGGTAGTTTATCCAATAATTTTGTAAGCCTTGGCCATTCTGTCCGGTAATTCACATCAAGCCCATACATGGTATTGCGGATGGGATCTTCACCGAGATTATTTTTCGTAAAGAAAGGGCGTTCACCCAAACGTACGATTGTACCACCGATCGCCAATTGCTCTTTCAGCGTATTTTTAACGAGATAATCAAGGCGCAGGCCTAAATAATTTCGCTGCTGGATACCGAAGGCTGCATTGTTCTCAAAATTCACCTGCACCGGCAGACCGGCATTTAATATGGCCTGGTTGGTTACTTTGATAGTCCCCAGGTCATAATTGATGTCGTAATCCGCTCCTTCAATGAGGGTTTGCCCGCCCGCGGTAACAGTTACGCTACCACGTGGAATGTTATAGCCAATACTGATATCGGAAGAACCGGAAGTACGCGCCGTTCCCTTCATTACGAAGCGGTTTAGATTTGGATATTGCTGCGCCACCGCTTTTATAGAATCGTACAAAGCATAATACAAAGTATCCTTCGCTGTCACAGGCACGTTATTATAAACCTGCGCAGCGAGATCCCGCCCAAAGGGTTCCAATACAGGGAACACGATCCTGCTGTAAGCAGAGATTACCGTAAATCCTTCCACATAATCAAACACTCCATCCGGTTGCGGATCGAGCTGGTTATTCAATTTATCCAGGTTGACCAATGTCAGTATTGGTGTACCCTGGTTCTTATCACCAAAGGGTACATAACGTTTCCAGCCAAGACTCGGTTCCTGGTACAAAACATTGAGTTTAAAATCTGTAGCCGTTAAAGTACCGTACCCGACAGAATACACATTTTTCATCATCAGGTCCCAGATAGGTAGCGCGGTACGTTGCGAGGTAGCTTTTAATAATTTAAGGAACAATACCTTTTGTGTAGCGGAAGTGCTGTCCGGCGTCTGGTCCTGGGAAAATTCTCCCACTGTATATATCCTGCCATTGTACGCGTACTGGTAAGCCACGGCCAATACTTCATCTGTTTGCAAAGGCTGACTTAAAGAAATGTAGCCGGCCTGGCGGTTGAATATGTATTGGGTAGAATCTAATTTCCTGGCAAAGGTCTTTTCAAAATCCTGTACCGGGGAAAGTCCGAGTGCCTGCAAATTGCTGACAACCAATGCAGGATTTCTATTGTTCAGGTTATTAACGATCCTCGGATAAAGGTCATTCGCATTATTATCTGGTAAATTGCCAGTTGCAATAATCGAAGACAGGTAGGGATTTCTCTCTCCGAGATCCATCAAACCAACAACATCCCTTGTATTTGTTGTGCTTCCATTACGGTTAGTAACCCATACTTCGAGGCGAAGAATTTGTACGGGTGTATTGATGATCGGCAATTTAGCCAATACGCTATTGTAATTATCCCTGAAATATTGCCCTAATAAAAAGTGCCGGTTTTCTTCATACTCATCGGCTTTCAGGTCGATCACCTGTGCAGCTGCGCCGCCCTGTAGGTTGACCGTTTGCCGCTGAGATTTTTGGTTGGCCAATACGGCAGTTACATTTAGTTTGCCAAATTGCAACTGCGTTTTTAAACCAAACAATTGCTGCGCACCGGGAATAAAAGTACTGCGGGATGGAAATTGCACCGATCCTGCTTCTATTCGTTTGATGATTTCATCATCCACACCGGTATAGTCAAGCTTTAGCTGGTTATCCTGTCCGAAATTTGCCAGGGTGTTATAATTGATAGGAAATTTAAGCTTGTCCCCGATATTGGCATTTACATTTACCTGGGCATTCATGTCAAAATCGAATCCGCCATTTTTCCTGGCCCTTTCCGGTAAGGTAGGGTTTTTAATATTTTGTCCCTGGTAACCGGCGGTAATATCAACATTTCCTTGCGGACTGATCTCTATTTTACCATTGCCAAACAGGCGGTTAAAAAGGTTATCGTATAAGGAAAGCTTTGGTTTGGTAAGACTGCGGTTAAGCAGGTTCATGGTATTGGCCCGCTTCTTAAAATAGTCTACCTCGGCCTGCCGCCCGCGCAGAGCCCAATATTCGTCATAAGTATAGGTAGTGGGGGTACGATAATATTTATCGCCGATCTTTTCATACACTGTGTAGAGGCGCGTCCTGAAATCGTAGGCTACTGAATCTGTAATATTGCCGGGGGTATTAAAATCGTAGGTGCTTTTTTTGTTATCACTGATGATATCGCCCTTCCTGTCGTGTATAGGATAGGGCAGCGTATCAGGTCTAATGCCAGTGTTGGGGGATTGGGCGCTTGTACCCCTGGCAGTAAGTAATAATGAAATAGCTGGGAAAAGTACTATATACACTAACCTAAAGCCAATTAGTTTTGGTTTTAAATTTCTTTTACGAAACATCCGGTAATCAGTTGAGGTAAAGTTGTATCAAATGGCTTTAAGTGCTTTTTTAATCAAATCTTCCAGGTTGTTGATATTCGTATCGGATAAAGATATCTTTTTTACAGCTGATTCAGCCTGTGGCCGGCTAATGCCCAGCGCTATTAATGCATTTAACGCATCTTGCTGGATACTATTGCCCGCCAGGGCCGGAACATTTACAATACTATCGATTTTATTCACTTTGTCCCTTAGTTCGAGTACCAGCCGTTCTGCGGTTTTTTTTCCTATTCCCTTAATGCTCTCTAATAATTTTATATTGCTCTGTTGTATGGCATTGCTTATTTCATCGGGTTTTAAATGAGATAACATCATTCTTGCCGTAGCGGCGCCAATTCCTGAAACACTTATTAACTGGATAAACATTTCCTTTTCCCCGCGGTCAAAAAAACCGTACAGGGTATGGGCGTCTTCTTTAACTTGAAGATAAGTATACAATTTGCCCGAGTCGCTATGCTGGATATGGGTGTACGTATTTAAACTTATATTTACCTCATACCCCACTCCATTCACATCAATGTAGACCTGGGCCGGATTTTTTAGGGCAAATTTTCCCTGTAAGTATGCATACATAAGTCAGTTCAATCAGTGACGAAAATAAGGAATTTTTTTGGGGAATACACAGTTGTACGTACTTTTGAAAAAAAGGCATATTAATGAAGATAAATCTTTCCTTATCACTGGTTTATAAAACTCTACCGGGATCATAAAAAATAGCTGTCATCTTTATTCGTCTTAAAAAGAGATGAAATGAATTATCTCCTGTTTTAAATTAGTTGCGCCAGTTGATTTTTTACAAATTTGAAAATTAATAACTAAAGAATGCAAAAAATTACCGCTGCCATTACCGCCGTTGGTGGGTATGTTCCGGAATACCGGCTTACAAATGCTATCCTGGAAACCATGATCGACACCAATGATGAATGGATAAAGACCAGGACCGGTGTTGAGGAGAGAAGGATACTAAAAGGCGATGGACTGGCAACCTCTGATATGTGTGCACCTGCTGTATTGGAACTCTGTAAAAAAAGAGGAATATTGCCGGAAGAAATTGATTGCATGATCTGCGCCACTGTAACACCCGATATGTTTTTTCCTGCTACTGCCAATATCGTTTGTGATAAGATAGGCGCTGTAAATGCCTGGGGTTATGACCTGAGCGCCGCCTGCTCTGGATTCCTGTTTGCATTGACCACCGGCGCTTCACTGGTAGAGAGCGGGCGTTACAAAAAAGTAGTGATCGTTGGCGCGGATAAAATGAGTGCGATTGTGGATTACACCGACCGTACTACCTGCATACTTTTTGGAGATGGTGCAGGGGCGGTTTTACTGGAGCCCTCGGAAGATGAGGATGGTATAAAAGACAGCTTATTAAAAAGTGACGGCGGTGGACGTGAGTATCTATATATGAAAGCCGGCGGATCGTTAAACCCGGCCAGCGTGGAAACGGTACTGGCAAAGGAACATTACATATACCAGTCGGGCCCACAGGTTTTTAAAGCCGCGGTAAAAGGTATGGCCGACGTAGCTTACGACTTGTTGCAACGCAATAATTTAACCGGTGACGATATTGCCTGGCTGGTTCCGCACCAGGCCAATAAAAGGATCATTGATGCCACGGCTAAGAGGATGGGATTGGCCCATGACAAGGTGATGCTAAACATACAACGTTATGGAAATACAACTGCGGCTACCATACCCTTGTGTCTTTGGGAATGGGAAAAGCAACTTCACAAAGGAGATAAAATTGTGCTGGCAGCTTTTGGCGGTGGATTTACCTGGGGCGCCACGCTGATAAACTGGGCATATGATACGGCTGCAACGCCGGAAAAGGAAAGCTCTGATAGTAATGATCAGCAACAGTAATCTGAAATATTTACATGTATTCAGCTGCAGCCGAGCTTGCTCTTAACAGAAGTCTTCTGATTATACATTTGGTGCGTAGGTACGCCCCTTCTAAATGACAATTAACGGGCCGCTCCGATGGAGCAGAACCTATTATTGATATTATTTCTACAAAGAGCTAACTCGGATGGAGTTGTAGAAGTGGTGAAATAATTATGAATCGGATGCAGCTCCCGCGTACCTCTTTGTAGATATGCCCCTATCGTGCAGATATGATTAACCGCTCACCTGTAAAATTCTGACTTTACTGCGATTGTCCTGCGGCACCCGGAATCTCCCTTTTTGTACCTGCATACAATTCATACTCCAATAGCCGGCAATCGATCTTGCTGGTATAAAATTCTATTCTTCTTTTTGGTTTTAAACCGATCTTTTTTGCCAGCTCCAAATTCCCGGTAAAAATATAGCCCGTATAACCTTTGCATTTTTTTTTCATAAAATCGCCGATCCTCCCGTAGGTGACCTGCAATGCCGCTTCCTCACCCAGGCGGTCGCCGTATTCCGGGTTAAAATAAATAACTCCGGGCTGGTCTTCAGGAATTGTTGTCGTTTCAAAATCGCCCACATCAAAACTCACCAGGTCTAAAATACCTGCTGCACCTGCATTTATTTTTGAAATGTTAATGGCATCATTACTGATATCGGTCGCAATGATCACCAGGCCCGGTACGACTTTAATAATTTCGTTTAGACGTTCCCGTTGTGACGAGTACATTTCTTTTTCAAAACCTACCAAATGCATAAAAGCATAGTTATCCCGGTACAAGCCCGGCCGGCGGTTGGTGGCCAGCAATGCTGCTTCAATCGCAAGTGTTGAGGAGCCGCACATCGGGTTAATGAAAGGTGATTGCCTGTCCCATTTAGTGGCTAATAAAGTGGCCGCTGCCAGCGCTTCCAGCATGGGTGCCTTTCCCGGAATTTTCCGGTACCCATGTTTGGACAAAGTTTCGCCGGAGGTATCGATGAATATTTCCGCAACATCTTCTTTCCAATATAAATGGATCACCGCCTTGTCAATTTCAGGACCTGAATTAGGGCGCTTTCCGGTCCGGTCCCTAAACCTGTCAACGATGGCATCTTTTACTTTTACATTAGCAAATAAAGAATTATTAATGCTCTCGTTATCAACATTGCTGGTAATTGAAAAATAGCCATCAGCACCAATAATATCTTCCCATTCAAAATCAATTAAAGCTTTGTAAAGTTCATCCGCGTTGCGTGCCCTAAATTCTTTAATTGAAAACAACACCTGGCTGGCACAACGCAGGTGCAGGTTTAAGATAATACAATCCGCCATGGTACCGTTTAACTCCACGCCTGTTTTGAAAACACGGACCGGTGTAAAGCCGAGTTCCAAAACTTCCTGTTGAAGAAAAGGCGACAGGCGATTGCTACAGGTAATGACTATCCTGCCGGTAATATTGAATAGTTGCATAATTGTAGCAAAAGTAAGTAATAGAAATTGGTTGGTGGCAGGGATCGGCAGACCCGGCTATATTTCCTAACCGGATTTAATGCGCTGTTTAACAACTTCGGTGATCCCATTTTTATCATCCCCGGCCCGGCAAAAATATTCAAAACAAGCATCCAGTTACAGGCCTGGCATGTCTTCCGTCCCATCCGGCTACCTGCCTGAATTCAGGGGTAATGATGCACAACCAGGCGAAGCAAAAATTGATCTGCTTCATTTTTCCTCTTCCTTCAATAATACAAAGGATTTTTGGAAAGGAAATTGGCCATTCAAAGAAGCTTCATTATCCATCCCTAAAAGCCAGTGAAATATCTGATTACAAAGAGGCGATTCCTGCAGGTGTGAACTTTCAAATACCTGCCAGGAACAGGCTGCTGTCAAAAAGCGTCCTGTCAAAATATGCTTATAAATTGCAGTTAAAATAATTGATAGGTACATAAAAAAAGGGCAATAAAATTGCCCTGATTTATATATTCAACTAAAGTATTATTTCAATAACAGTAAATCCTAAATACCCATTTTCTTTTTCAAATTGTCATCTATTGCATCTAAGAATTCTTCTGTATATAAATAATGTTCACCATGACTTACCTTGTTACCATGAATACATACAGCGAGGTCTTTGGTCATTTTTCCGCTTTCCACTGTTTCAATACAAACAGCTTCCAATGCCAAGCAAAAATCAATCAGTTCCTGGTTGCCATCTAATTTACCGCGAAACGCCAGACCCCTTGTCCAGGCAAAAATTGAAGCGATAGGATTAGTGGAAGTTGGTTTACCAGCCTGGTGGTCGCGATAGTGACGGGTTACAGTACCATGCGCTGCTTCCGCCTCCATGGTGCCACCGTCAGGTGTAACCAGAACAGATGTCATTAATCCAAGGCTACCGAAACCCTGGGCTACTGTATCACTTTGTACATCCCCATCATAATTTTTACAGGCCCATACAAAATTGCCGTTCCACTTAAGCGCACTCGCAACCATATCATCGATCAAGCGGTGCTCATACGTGATACCAGCTTCATCAAACGCAGTTTTAAATTCAGCCTGGAAAATATCTTCAAAAATGTCTTTAAAGCGGCCATCATATTTTTTAAGAATGGTATTTTTTGTAGAAAGGTACAAGGGCCACTTTTTACCAAGCGCCATATTAAAACAGCTTCTTGCAAAACCCATGATACTCTCATCCGTATTGTACATGCTCATTGCAACACCGTCACCTTTAAAGTTGTACACTTCAAAAACCTGCGGTTCGCCGCCACCTTCAGGTGTAAAGGTCATAGTCAGTTTTCCTTTGCCTTTTATAACAGTATCGGTTGCACGGTATTGGTCGCCAAATGCATGACGTCCAACAATGATTGGAGCGGTCCAGTTGGTTACCAGGCGCGGAACATTTTGCATAACGATTGGCTCGCGAAATACAGTGCCATCCAAAATGTTACGGATGGTACCGTTCGGGCTTTTCCACATTTGTTTCAGGTTAAATTCTTTTACCCTTGCTTCATCCGGTGTAATGGTGGCGCATTTTATACCAACTCCAAACTCCCTGATCGCATTGGCTGAATCAATGGTCACCTGGTCATTGGTCTCATCACGATATTCCATTCCCAGGTCGTAATATTTAATATCCAGTTCCAGGTAAGGAATGATCAGTTTATCTTTAATAAATTTCCAGATGATCCTTGTCATCTCATCACCGTCCAGTTCAACAACGGGATTTGCTACTTTAATTTTTGACATGTGGTGCTATTTGTAAATTTTAAGTGAAGTGTATTTTGCAATATTATCAAAATCTCTGTCGTTGTGCAATAAAGTGAGTTCATTTTCTATACAAACAGATGCGATCAGGCAGTCATTTGCTTTTCGAATGGTGATACCTTTTTTCTGTAAATACCTGAACAGGTCGGCGGCATTGATGGCAAAAGCATAAGCATCATAAATAAATTGATTAAAGCCCTGGAGATTTTCCTTTACCACCTCATAATGCTTATTGCTTTGGATACCCTGCAGCACTTCCTGTAGAACGATAGGCAACAATGTTATACTTGTTATAACGGGCTCAGCAATGATAAAATTTTTTATTATTTCGATTTGCGGTGAGGCTTTTTTATTAAAGAAATCGATCCAAACTGAACTATCTACCACTACATTACCCATTACCGCGCATTTTATCCAAATCTCCCACCCATTTTACTTTGCCTTGCAAAGAAAGCATTTTAAGGCGCATCTGGTACTTTACATAAGCCTCCAGCGCTGTATTTAAAATATCCTTTTCCGTTTTAAGGTCTGAATATTTTAATGCTTTTTTCATTAAATTTTTATCTATTTCAATATTTGCCTTCATCTCTTTCGATTTTAACCTTGCAAAAATATATCAAAATACACACTCCCTACAAATTCTTAATAATCTCATCTGCGAATTCGCTTGTCTTCAATAAAGTACCTTCTTTCATCAAATTATAAAAATCGATCGTTACCATTTTATTGCGGATCGTTTTGCCTACCGAATTGGTGATTGCTTCAGCCGCATCGCGCCAGCCCATGTATTCCAGCATCATCACCCCACTTAAAATGACGGAAGAAGGGTTCATGGTATTGGTATTGGCGAATCTTGGCGCCGTTCCGTGTGTTGCTTCAAATACCGCATGGCCGGTTAAATAATTGATATTTGCCCCTGGTGCAATGCCGATTCCTCCTACCTGCGCTGCCAGTGCATCGCTGATATAGTCTCCATTCAAATTAAGTGTGGCAATTACCGAATAGTCTTGCGGAGCCAATAAGGCCTGTTGCAAAAAGTTATCAGCGATGGCATCCTTGATGATCACCTTACCGCCAATAGCACACAATTTCATTTCTTCATTTGCTACCGCTTCACCGCTTTCCTTTTTGGTACGCTCCCACTGGTTCCAGGTATAGACTTCACCTGCAAATTCGCTTTCTGCCAGCGCATATCCCCAATTCTTAAAGGCGCCTTCCGTAAACTTCATGATATTCCCTTTATGCACAATGGTTACAGAGGGAAGCTTATTTACAATGGCATGTTTTATCGCGCTTCGTATCAGGCGCTCGCTCCCTTCCTTACTTACGGGTTTAATACCAAGGGAAGTAGTGTCCGGAAAGCGGATATTTTTAACCCCCATTTCAGTGATCAGGAAATCCAGCAGTTTTTTAGCTTCCGGACTGCCGGTCATATACTCAATACCTGCATAAATATCTTCGGTATTTTCCCTGAAAATCGTCATGCTTACTTTTTCGGGTTGCCACATCGGGGACGGAACACCTTCGAAATATTTAACCGGGCGAAGGCAAACATACAGGTCGAGTTCCTGCCTGAGCGCGACATTTAAACTACGCATTCCACCTCCAACAGGTGTTGTGAGCGGACCTTTAATAGACAATAAATACTCTTTAAAAGCATCCATGGTAGCTTCCGGCATCCAGCTGCCGGTTTCATTAAATGCTTTTTCACCCGCCAGCACTTCCTTCCACTCGATCTTTTTTTCACCTTTGTAAGCTTTTGCAATAGCAGCATCAAAAACCCTGACGGACGCTGCCCAAATATCCGGGCCAATGCCATCCCCGACAATATACGGGATGGTAGGATTATTGGGAACGGCCAGCTTTCCATCTGCGCCCATCGTAATTTTTTCTGCCATATATTTATTTTTTATTATATAATTGAAGGTGTGTAAAGGTAAGGGCTGGGCTTAAAAATTAATAGCACAATTCACCCATTCGGCATCAAATTTTATATTTTCTATTTTTTTATAAAAATTAATCGCTGGTTCGTTCCAATCCAATACCTGCCAGGCGATACCGGAGAATTTTTTTTCCTTTGCTTCTTCGATGAGTTGATCAAACAACAACTTACCAACGCCCATTCCCCGTAATTTCTCTGTTACCAGCAGGTCTTCCAGGTACATCCGCTGGCCCTTCCAGGTGCTATAGCGGACATAATAAAGCGCAAAACCCTCTACCCTGCCATCCATTTCTGCCACAAATCCCCACCAGACTGGTTTTTCTCCAAAACCACTTTCCACGAAATGATCAAAACCAACGGTTATTTCATCCGGTGCTTTCTCATATATGGCCAATTCCTCCACCAGCTCCATGATACGGTGGCAATCTTCTTTTGCGGCTTTCCTGGTAATGATATTCATTGGCGATTTTATATAAATAAGTGACTGAAATTTTTCAAAATTCGTATAATCAATTCACATTTCCGCTCCTATTTTGTTATTAAAAAGACAGATCGTTTTGGCAGGTTTAAAAGTTACCGACTTAACTTGCAGCCCATGCAGCAATACCTTCAGCTACTGAAACATATCATAGAAACCGGCAGTGATAAAAGCGACCGGACCGGCACCGGCACCCGGAGTGTATTTGGTTACCAGGCGCGTTTTGATCTCAGCAAAGGTTTTCCGCTGGTTACTACTAAAAAATGCCATATTAAAAGTATCATTTATGAATTACTCTGGTTCTTAAAAGGCGACACGAATATTGCCTACCTGAAAGAACACAACGTAAAGATCTGGGACGAATGGGCGGATGAAAATGGCGACCTGGGCCCGGTATATGGCAAGCAATGGCGCAGTTGGGAAGGAGCCGGCGATGTGGAAGTGGACCAGGTAAAGGACCTTATCCACCAGTTAAAAACAAATCCGGATAGCAGGCGAATGATCATCAGTGCCTGGAACGTAGCTGACCTGCCAAAGATGAAACTAATGCCCTGTCATTGCCTGTTCCAGTTCTATACAACGCTTGCTCCTGGTGGACGGAGGACACTAAGCTGCCAGTTGTACCAGCGTTCTGCCGATGTATTTTTGGGAGTTCCTTTTAACATTGCATCATATGCATTGCTCACCATGATGATCGCGCAATCCTGTGATATGGAGCCGGGCGAATTCATTCATTCATTCGGGGATGTTCATTTGTACAACAATCATTTTGAGCAGGCAGAACTTCAATTAACCAGAACGCCATTTCCTTTACCACAAATGAAGATCAACACTGCTGTAAAAAATATTTTTGATTTTAAATACGAGGATTTTGAATTGGTGAATTACCAATCGCATCCTGCCATCAAAGCGCCGGTTGCAGTCTAAGGAACTTTAACCATTAAAGATTTACTTTACCATTACTTTACCATTATGAATGACAATACCGATATAAAAACAACAGGCGCTCAAACGACGGGGGTAGAATCCGGGAAGATCGATATAGCGCTTGTGGTGGCTGCTTCCACTAACAATGTGATCGGCAAAAACAACCACCTCGTATGGAACCTGCCCAATGACCTTAAGTTTTTTAAAAATACTACCTGGGGCTTCCCGGTGATCATGGGCAGAAAAACATTTGAGGAAGTGAATAAGCCTTTACCCGGAAGAATAAATATTGTGATCACCCGGAACCCGGACTGGAAGGCAGATGGTACGATAATAGTACCCGACCTGCAGGCCGCCATTCAAAAAGCCCGTGACACGAATGCAAAGCAAATATTTATAACCGGCGGCGGCGAAATTTATAAACAATCAATGGCCATTGCTGATACGATCTATATTACCAGGGTGCATGCTGTTTTGGAGGGAGATGCATTTTTTCCTGTTATTGATGAAAATGAATGGGAATTGGTTTCAAATGAAGATTTTCCGGTAGATGAGAAACATGCTTACGCATATTCCTTCCAGGTATTCAAAAAGAAATAAAACTTAACTCAAATTTTTAAGGCTCCTTGTACACCCATTTCCAGCTGGCAAAAAAATACTTGCGTTATTATTTTACTGCTTCCAATGGAAAAGGCCATGGTATGCACTCTCCCTTTGTATTTGATTTCATCAAAAATGTATTAAATGACAGGAAAAAATATGATTGCTACACCGAAATTGAAAACCAGCGACACCAACTGAAAGCAGATAGCAGGCTAATTGAAGTAGAGGATTTTGGAGCCGGTTCGGCCGTCATCAAAACAAACAAGCGGGTAGTAAAGAACATCGCCAATTCATCTTTGAAACCTAAAAAATACGCGCAATTGTTATTCCGGATGGTTCGGTATTACAAGCCCGTAACCATTGTAGAATTGGGCACCTCCTTTGGCATCACCAGTGCTTACCTGTCGCAGGGAAACCAAAACGCAAATTTGTTTACCTGCGAAGGCGCCGGCAGTATCGCGGCAATCGCGCAGGAAACCTTTGATTCATTGCAGATAAAAAATATTGAAATGATCAAAGGGGATTTTGCAAAAACATTGCCCTTACTTTTTTCCCGCATTGGAAAAGTAGATTTTGCTTTCGCAGATGGCAACCACCGGAAGGCACCCACCCTACAATATTTTCAGCAGTTGCTGGCATGTTCAACTTCTTCCACAATTTTTGTTTTTGATGACATACATTGGAGCGCCGAAATGGAAGATGCATGGTCCGTTATTCAGCAAGATGCGGCCGTTACACTCACCATCGACCTCTTTTTTATCGGCCTCGTTTTTATTAATCCTGATTTTAAAGTTAAGCAACACTTCACCATACGATTTTAATTTTAGCTACCTTTGAAACAATTATTTTCTTATGACGATCGGCGTTTTAAAAGAACCATTTCCTGAAACCCGGGTATCCATTTTACCCGAACATATCACGGTCCTGAAAAAATGGAAGGTTGAAGTGATCGTAGAAAACAACGCCGGTTCAACCGCATTTGCCAATAATGAAAAATATACAGAAGCCGGTGCACTTATTGCAGAGCGGCAGAATTTATTGCAGTCTGCGGATATAATTCTCTCCATCAACCCGCCTACATCGCAGGATACCAGCCTGGCAAAATCTAAAATAATCCTGGGAATTTATCAGCCATTATTTAATGACGACCTGGTGAAAGATTGTATCAGCAAAGGAATAACGATCTTCAGTATCGATATGCTCCCGCGAACAACAAGGGCACAAGGAATGGACGTATTGAGCAGCCAGGCCAATATTGCAGGATACAAAGCCGTGCTGGCAGCAGCAAATTTATTTCCTAAATATTTTCCCATGTTCATGACGGCAGCAGGCAGTATCCCTCCTGCGAAAATGCTGATATTAGGTGCTGGCGTTGCAGGTCTGCAGGCCATTGCCACGGGCAGAAGACTGGGAGCAGTGGTAGAGGTATTTGATACAAGGCCGGCTGTAAAGGAAGAAGTAATGAGCCTCGGCGCAAAATTTGTGGAAGTGGAAGGCGCTGCCGACGCCAGCAGCGCCGGCGGTTATGCAGTAGAGCAAAGTGAAGACTTCATGAAACGGCAGAAAGCGAAGATCGCGGAAAGTGTTGCCAAAGCTGATATCATCATTACCACGGCACAGATACCCGGCAAAAAAGCGCCTGTGTTAATTACTACAGCAATGATGGAAGCGATGAAGAACGGCTCCGTAATTATAGACCTGGCCGCAGCAACCGGGGGTAATACAGAACTTACCTTAAATGATCAAACGATCGTTCACAATGGTGTGAGCATTGTAGGTAGTTCCAGGTTGCCGGGTACGATGCCCAGCGATGCAAGTAAATTGTATGGAAAAAATATCCTGAATTTTTTACAACTAATAATTGATAAAGACGGAAAACTGAATTTGAATTTTGAAGACGACCTCGTAAAGGGCACCTGTATTGTTCATGAAGGGAATATTACCAATGAGCGTGTACGCGTGGCCGTTAATGGAGAGTAGAGTGAATTTTCGTATAATATTGCGACCAAAGTTTTATTATAAGTAAATCAATCTCAGGTAGATATTCAATGCTCAAGTTTCAACATCCAATTTTCAATGAATCTCCGAAAATAAAAATTTTATGCAATCTATTTTAGATTTTTTCAGCAACCATATCGAGATCATTTACATCGTTATCCTGTCTGTTTTTTTAGGGATAGAAGTGATCGGTCGCGTGCCGAGTGTACTGCATACGCCATTGATGAGCGGCGCGAATGCCATTCATGGTGTAGTGGTTATCGGGGCTATTATTGTGATGGGCAAAGCGCAAACGGATAATTACACAGCCCTTGTATTAGGCTTTTTTGCCGTAATGCTGGGTACATTAAATGTAGTGGGCGGCTTTGTGGTTACTGACAGGATGCTGGAAATGTTTAAGAAAAAAAAGCCGCCGGTGCGTTAGCAATATAAATAAAAAGGTATACGATAAAGGTCATTGTATTGGCATTTACAGGAATAAGATCATTAAAATAGTTCAACGCCCTTTGAGTTTTTTTGGGCAAATTTTTTAAAATGGGAATTCATATACTCACAATCTGTTACCTTATCGCATCTGTTACTTTTATTTTGGGCCTTAAAATGTTATCGCATCCCGAGACTGCCAGGAGGGGAAACCTGGTAGCTGCTGCAGGTATGGCGATAGGCATTTTTGGAACCATCTTTTTATACGAACAGGAAGCGGGCGGC
>JBDSLD010000010.1:0-62654 GCA_039916545.1 Ferruginibacter sp. | reverse complement strand
ATTGCAGCAGCTAAAGGTGGTTTAAAAGCTACTCCTGCAAGTCGCTTCCGATGGGCCGGCCATCATCATTTACACAGCATTAACATTCAGTAATTAAAGAACTGTTTATTATTCGTGACACTCAATATCCTGGATTCTGTGTTAAATTTTTATTGATATCCAGGTCGCCTTGTGGGATTGGGTACAGCAGGCGTTCGGCACTTACCGTAAAGCCCTGGCTGGCTTTTACCTGTAGCAATTTACCGAACCGGATCAAATCCCAGCGACGCTGTCCTTCCAGGCAAAGTTCCCATAACCTTTCGTTAAGCAGTGCGGCTACAAAAGCATCCGGTGTGGGTGTGTTAGTTAAATCGAGCAGCTTATTTCCCAGTCCGGCCCTCGTCCGGATAATATTGATGCCATCAAATTTCTTTACATCACCGGGGTTTAATTTATGCATCGCTTCCGACTGCATCAGTAATATATCGGAATAGCGCAACACGATCCAGTTGGTACCGCCGAAACCACCGGGCGCCACACCCGGGTCCCTGTATTTTGATACATAAATCGTTCCCCCGGACTCTGTACCTACATTAACTGCCTTTCGTGTATCACCCGCTTCATACGATTCATAAAATGAACTGTTTGGAACAAAAGAACCGTAGCCACCAAGTGATCCCGGATCGAACATCAGATTAGTGATATTTGCATTCTCCAGGGAATTATTTCCAAACTGCACCGCAAAAATACTTTCCGGACCGTTTTTCTTTTCTACATCAAAGATATCCTGATAATTAGCTACCAGTCCGATCGTCGTGGGGTGGGCTGTTGAATACGCGATCACTTTATTACATTGTGTAAGGGCGCTTTGGTTATCAGCAGGACTGCCAAAACTCGTACTCGCTCTTTGCAGGTAAAGCCTGGCCAGCATAGCGGAGGCCGCTTCAGAAGAAGCCCGTCCAATTTTATCGGAAGGAATTTCATGCGCATGCAGGCAATTCTGCTCCGCAAATTGTAGGTCCGCGATCGCCTGCTCGTAAACAGCACTGGACGGGTCGCGTTTGGGAAACAGATCCTGGTCGCCACCATTCTTAAGCACAATGGGTATATCGCCAAACATCCTGACCAAATCAAAAAATGCCATACCCCTTAAAAAGCGCGCATTCCCGACGATGTTATTTTTAAAAGCGTCATCAACGTTCATCCCGGGTACATAGGTAATTACGTCATTGCAATTTTTAATAGTGATATAGGATTCCGCCCAAAAAGAATATAACTGCCCGTTGAAGGGCGTGTATGTGCCACGATAT
Organism: Ferruginibacter sp.; assembly: GCA_039916545.1. Classification (GTDB taxonomy): domain Bacteria; phylum Bacteroidota; class Bacteroidia; order Chitinophagales; family Chitinophagaceae; genus Ferruginibacter. The sequence continues at coordinate 61,365 of JBDSLD010000010.1, read as the reverse complement.
ATTTCCTGCCTGTCGTTGTTACCGCTGTTAGGCCTGAAAATATCGGCGGAAAGATCCGTAACCACGTAGATGGTCCGCTGGTAATAGGTCTGTGATTTCAGGTAGGAAAAAGCGCCGTTCAATGCGGCTTCCGCGTCGCCGGTGGTTTTATAAAAATTTTCCGGAGATATGCTGCTGTGTAATTTTTCTGTCAGGGCTTTTTCACAGGAGGCCAGGGTGACCATCACAAGAATGCCGGTTATTATAACAAGATATTTTTTCATACTTCAAAAATTTATAGATAATATTTTTTTTTAAAATCCGAATTTAACGCCCAGCAGGAAAGTCCTGTAGTTCGGATACGCGTTGTAGTCAGTACCTAATGTAAGCGCGTCCACGGCATCAGTGGATGAATTTACCTCCGGATCATAACCGCTGTATTTGGTAATGGTCAACAGATTCTGCCCGGTTAAATAAATGCTGGCGGATTTGAATATTTTGGCAAGTCCGGCAGACGGAATATTATAAGAAAGTGTCACAGATTTCACCCGCAAAAAACTTCCATCTTCCAACACATCACTCACCGCTCCAAGCGAGCCCCGCAACGTGCTACTAACGCGGGGTAATGTGTTGCTGGTACCGGCGCCATGCCAGCTATTGACTCCTACGTAAGCCAGCTTGTTAAAATCAGGCCGGCCGTTTTCGAGCTCATACAGGTTTTCGTTCAATATTTTATTTCCGTAAATCCCTTGCAGGAAAACATTCAGATTAACCCTGCCAACCGTCACGTTATTTGTCATGCCATAAATAAATTTTGGCAGCGCCTGCCCGATGACGGTGCGGTCATTTCCATTTAAAGCATGGTCATTGTCCTGGTCACGATAAATAGGATCTCCGGGTTTTACCGACTGCGTGGTACCGCTTTTTAATATCTCGTCATCAGACTGCCAGATGCCATCAAATACATACCCGTAAAATGAGCCGATTGGCAAACCCGGAAGAAGAATGGAAGACGACCCGCCACTTCCCCGGAATAATGCGCCACTAAGTCCGCCGACATATATTTCGGTATTAGGGCCCAGGTTCAAAACCTTGTTTTTGTTGGTAGAAAAATTTAACGTGGTGCTCCATTTAACGTTCTTCTGATCAATGTTAAGCGTGGTGGCGGAAAATTCAAACCCTTTGTTGGACACTTCACCCAGGTTGGAAAGGATACTTCCATAACCTGAGGTGATAGGAAGATTTACAAACAAAAGCAGGTCGGATGTTTTTTTATCGTAATAATCTGCTGTTAGCGTAAGCCGGTCGTTCCATAAACTCATATCCACACCAACATTGGCCGAGGCGGTAGATTCCCATTTTAAATTAGGGTTTGCAATATTTACGGGAAATATACCAGGTACCAATACAGGGTTCATGCCCAAAGCAGCGGATGTGTTGGAATACTGGCTAAGAGAATTGTAAGATCCAATCTCCTGGTTACCAGTGATGCCATAACTCACCCGTACTTTCAGGTCACTGATCGCCTTTATATTTTTGATAAATGGTTCCTGTGACAACCTCCAGGCAATTGCTCCTGAAGGAAAATACCCCCATTTATCATTTGTTCCAAACCGCGAAGATCCGTCTGCACGCATGGTAAATGTGAACAGGTATTTATCCATCAACTGGTAATTTGCGCGGGCAAAATATGACGCAAGCGAGTTTTCAGAAAACCCGGATGATGGAATGAGTGGCTGGCCCACGGCGAGATTATCCACTCCCAAAATATCAGTTGAAAGGTTGTTGGCGCCTGCGAAAAAATATTTATTGTACCAATGCTGGTAGGTAAAACCTGCCACCACATTGATCACATGGTTAGAATTGATCGTCTTGTTATAAGTCAGCACATTTTCGCTCAGGTAGTTATAATTCCTGCCGGAAGATTGCGATGCCTTTCCTACACCTGCGGAGGCAAATAAATAGGATGGCACAAATGATTCTGATCCGCCGCTGGCATAATTGACGCCAAAACTACTTTTAAAACTTAAGCCTTTCATGATCTCGTAAGAGGCGAAAAGGTTGGCGAATGTTGAGAGATTATAATTACCACCTTTTGCATTTTCGAGGTACGCAACGGGATTGCTGAGTGGCGATACCAACCCCGAAGGACCGTTGACGTAGGTATATTCGCCGGCTGCATTTTTAACAGGCAGGATCGGGTTAAAACGAATGGCATCCCACAGAACACTTGGCTGATCGGCACCGCCGGATGTGTTAACGGTCGTCATGTTTTGATAGCTGTAAGCTATTTGTGTGGAGGCGCCGATCTTAACTTTTTTACCAATATTCTGGTCAAGGTTATAACGAATGATACCTCTTTTATAATCAGATGCGATGATGATCCCTTTTTGGTCGAAATAATTAAAGCTCAGGTAAGTCTTTGTATCCGCATCACCACCATTGATACCAAGCGAATAATTCGATATTTGCGCATTACGCAATATCGCATCCTGCCAATCGGTGCCCTTTCCAAAACCATTCAGTTCGGCTTGTGTGTAAGGCAGCGGATCATTTACATTATTCAATCCATTTAACTCAGTTTGCAATGTATTCAAATACGTACCATACTGCTTTGCATCCATCAATTTATATTTTTCACCCACTTGTTGAATGCCGGTATAAGCATCGATTTTTATTTTACCTCCGGCAGCGCCACCCCTTTTAGTAGTAATGATGACTACACCGTTGGCACCGCGACTTCCGTAGATCGCCGTAGCAGAAGCATCCTTCAATACATCGATCGACAATACATCGCTGGGATTGATATCTCCAACACTGGCGCCTGCATAGCCATCGATCACGAATAGCGGGCTGCTGCTGGCGTTGATAGAATTTGTACCACGTATCCTGATAGAAAAAACGGCACCTGGCTGCGACTGGTTTTGAGAAACCTGTACGCCGCTTACCCTACCTTGCAGTAACTGCTCTGTACCTAACACGGGCGTTTTTTCCTGTTCGTTTAAATCGACTGAAGCAACCGAACCCGTAAAATCTTTTTTCTTTTGACTGCCATAACCGATTACAACAACATCGTTCAAAGAGGATACGTCAGGGACCAAAGTAATCCGCAGATTACTCTTGCCTTTCACTGCTACAGTGACTGTCTTATATCCAACATAACTAAAATTTAAAATGGCATTGTCTGCTACCGTAATGGTGAAACTGCCCTTCTCATCCGTACTCACTCCACCTTTTTTACCTGCAATTGAAACGGACACGCCGGCGAGTGGTTCACCTTTATCATTGGTAAGCGTACCGGAAATTTCTACCGGTGGGACAACTTCGTTATCCGGCGCTTTTTCGGTAACAACATTCGTTCTGTTAATGACCACGATCGTCCTGTTAACGATTTTGTAATCGAGGGGCTGGTTCCTGAAACAGCTATCCAGCACTGCATCTATTGAAGCGTTGGTGACATTGATCGTTACCGTGCCCGCCTTTTGAAGTAATGATTTTGTATAAGCAAAAGTGTAACCGGTTTGCTTTCGTATCTCACGAAAGATTTTATCGATCGGCGCACGTTGCTTATTGATAGTGATCTGCTGGCCGTAGCCATTAGCCGAAGCATTCAGACAAATCACGAGCAGAAAAAAGGCGGTAAATTTCATAATCAGCAAGGTTTTACAAAATCCCCTTTGGTGAAGGATTTTGCGACAAGCAATCATTAACATAATTTTGATTTGTTTAGGTTTAACAATACAGTTCCAATCGTATTAATACCGACCTGAACTTTCCGCCGGAAGTACTCGCAATACTTCCGGTTTATTTTCGAGTCAATTTTTTTGCACCCTGCGTAAATTCGATGACCAGGGTTTCATAAATATTTTAAAGCTGCAGGTTCATACTATGGTAAGATGAACATGTGGTAATTCTAAGAAATCACTTTGACAATTTTTCCCTCAATTTTAAAATGAATGCCTGAACTGAGTTCGAGCACTTTTAATATGTCTGCAAGTTTTGTGTTTCGGGGCATCTCAAGATAAAAAAGGTTTTCAGTTTTTTTATTTTCGTACACTACTTCTATATCGTACCACCGTGTTAATTGCCTTAAAATTATTTCCAGGTTCTCTCCTTCGAAATGAAAAGATCCTTCTTTCCAGGCGATCACATTTTCGAGATCTACCGCTTTGAGAAGGTCCAGTCGCCCGTTTCCAAAAAACTGTGTTTGCTGTCCGGGCTCCAGGATACTGCTGTCATTTCCATTTACAAATTTTACCGCGCCTTCCAATAAAGTTGTTGTAAGTGAAGATTCGTTATCATAGGCCATTACATTAAAATGAGTGCCCATTACGCGTATGGTTGAATTATTTACATGTACAATAAAGGGCATCGCCTTATTTTTAACAACTTCAAAATATGCTTCACCAGTTACTTCCACTTTTCTTTCGCCGGCGGAAAAGGCCGTGGGAAAACGCAGGGAAGACGCTGCATTCAGCCATACCAGGCTTCCATCGGGCAGTTCTATCTGGTAGGTGCCACCTCTTGGCGTAGCGATGGTATTGTAGGTAATTTCTGTAGTTGCGGAAGCTGATGAGTTGTAGTTGAGCTTGCCGTTTAGTTTGATGACAGTTGTACTGCCCTGTTTAGCAAGAAGGCCGTTTTTGGCGCTGTCCAGTATAATTGTTGAACCATCCGCCAATGTTAAAATTGCTTTGTTACCACCAGGCAAGATATCTTTATTAGTTCCCCATTTTTTTGCAATCGTTCCGGGAATATCTTTTTGAATCTTTTTTGACAGCATTAAATAGGCGCCTGTACCAATCATAAAAATAACGACCGCAGCTGCCGCGATACGGATCAACCACCTGGTATTAAAATGTATAACTTTATTATTGTTTTTCTCTTCCGGATTGCTTATTCCAACCGTGTCCTTAATGCCTTTGTAAAGCGCTTGCAGCCATTCCGCTTTTTCATAACTGGTCATTTTCTCCCACGCATTATTGTGATCACTTTGTGCTTCCAGCCATGCCTCCACTTGTATCGTTTCCTTGGTAGAGCATTCTCCTGAGAGATAACGATCTAATAATTCCCTGGGATTTTGAATTTGCATATGTCGATTGATTGTTTTGTACCGGTAAATCTTATCTATTGCAATTGCTACCTTGATAATAAGTGCAGGTTGCTGCTTAGATTATTTACGAATACCATCTACCAGGGAAGTCGTACAGGTAACCAGTAAGTACTATGGTTTTCTAAAAAAAAATTTTGACGAAAAATTTACAGTGAATGGTTCGCTAAAATATTAGCAGTTTATTCAAACTTCCATAAGCAGATCAATAAAACGGTTAGTTTGACTACTATTGAACGGAGATAACCCAGGGCGGTTGTGAGTTGATTTTTTACTGTTTGCGGTGAAAGGTTGAGTTCAGTGGCTATTTCTGAAACTGTGTAATGTTGCTCCCGACTAAGTTGATAGATTTCTTTTACCCGTGGTGGTAGATCCTGTACCGCGTTTTCAATCGTCTGCCGCAGGTCCTTTGCTGCAAGCTCGTTTTCAATATTTGTATCTTCAACATCGGAAAGTGTTAGTAAGATGCCGGCATATTTATCCCTGGTAGCATTGCGCCTGATGTGGTCAATTATGCGATATCGTACCGCAGCGAATAAAAAAGCCCGGAGAGAATGGGTAATGCAGAGATTTGCTCTTTCCTCCCAAACGTATACAAAAAGATCGTGGATCAGGTCCTTTGCTTCCGCCAATGAAGAAAGCCGGGCGACTGTATAGCTGACGAGTAATGGAGCATACTGCTCGTAGATTGCGCTGAAAGCTGCTGCTTCACCCAAGGCTAATTTTTGCAGCAGTATTTTTTCGGCTGATGAATCGCAAGTCACAAAGCAAGCTGATTTAAAATGAAAGGTACGCATAAATTTCGCTGCAAAATTTTTGATGCGAATGGGCATATATAAGATTGTAGCGAAGAAAAAACGATTGTACCCGGCTGCTCAAAATGCTACCCATCCGGGCGTCAAATCTGTTGAGGTATTCAATGACGACTATTAATGGGAGAAGACCTTTTATCTGCTATACCCAACAACGATCAATCTATCATTCGGATATTTTAGTTTTTAAAAAAATGCTAAGGCTTGATGGTCACTTCGCTTTTATCAATAGCATAATTGAACTTACCCTTAAGCCGCAACGCTTCCATTACTTCGGCCAGTGATTGATTTTCAAAAACGCCTGAATAGGTATATTGTTTCAATGTTTCACTGGTAATTTCTATTTTAACACTGTACCAATGCTCGAGTTTGAAAGCAATTTCTTCCAGCCGCTCATTATCAAACGCCAGTTTATTCCTGATCCACAGTGTTTCTGTAGCCGCGCTGTCATTGTCTTTTAAATTTATTTTGTTAACAGAAAATACCGGAATTGATGACTGTGTTTGCTGAATGGTTTCATCGTCTGTTGAAATATTATTTAGGTCTTTGTCAACAATTATTTTTTCGCCGGGCTTTAATATTATCTTATTGGAAGGGTTACGAAGCATGGTGACTTCGATCGATCCGCGAATCAGTATTGCTGCTGATTTTTTTTCATTGTTATAGTTCCGCACATTAAATGCTGTTCCAAATACCCGTAACTCAATCGTATTGGTATGAATCACGAAAGGATGCAGTTTATCTTTGGTGACATCAAAAAAGGCTTCGCCCTCCAGGTAAACTTCCCGTAAATCGGTGCCGTAATTTTTATTGTAGGAAAGCTTTGTATCGGAATTTAACCACACCTGGCTGCCGTCGGGTAATTGCACCTTTAATTTTGAACCGGATTTTGTGCTAACAAGATTAATAGCGGGATCATCTTTTGCAGACTGATTTTTAAAATAAAAAACCGAAAGAAAAATAAGCAGGGACGCTGCCATTCCGGCCCGCAACAGGATAGTTCTTGTCTGCCGGGATTTTCGGGCTATTTCTATATTTGGCGGATCCTGCTGGGCAGAGTTATTAAAATCGTATGTAAGCGCAGGTTTGGCAAGATGGGAACTTAGCCGTTGAAGGTGTTTGCTAAAAGCTGCATCTGTTTCAGGCAGGTCTGCCTGGTTGGCTTTACTTTTCCATAGGTTCTCGATGGCCTGCATTTGTGAATACAATTCCGGATCTTCGGTAAGCATTTTATTAAGCTCCCACAGCTCATCGCTGGAAGCCGCGCCTGACAACTTTTGGGTTACAAGGTTCCAAAAACGATCCTGTTTTGATGCTTCCATAATTGCATAGACAATAAAACATCGTACAAAGTACCAAAGGAGTTAAAATAAATTTGGGCAGTGGAAGGTATTGCGATGTCGTGGAAGCGGTAAAAAAGTCTTTTAGCGTAAAGCTTGGTTGCTGTTTGTAGTTATTTTAATAAGGTAATAAGTCGAGGTGCAGATGCAGATGTAGCCTTTCTACCAAGGTTTAAAATCAGCATAATTTTTTCGATTCCCTGATTAAAACTACAAGGATAGCTGCGAGTTTTAAATGGCTCTCTGACCTTCGTAGAAAACGCAATTACGACTCATCCGCCTAATTATCTTCATGCAAAAAAATCCGGTATTTATCAGGATTTAGAAAATTGACTGGGGAAATAATAGCGTTTAAAATCAATCAGCGTCAGGTTTTCAGCTAATTTTTTGATGGCAATCACCAGTTGGTTCCTTACCGTGAATACAGATATGTTTAATATGGATGCAACTTCCTGGTAAGACAATCCTTCCTCTTTAACTAACTGAAATATGGCCCTGCATTGTACCGGTAATTCCATGATCACCGATTTTATTTTTTTTACATTTTCTTCTGAAATGTAAATTTCTTCGGGACCGTTAAAAGATATAAAAGCGTCAAAATCGCAATCTTCCAGGTTGGTCCCTATTTGTTTATAACTCCTGGTGAGATAATTGAGGGAAAAGTTTTTAGTAATTGTGTACAGGTAGGTCTTTAAATTATTGATTTCCGTGATCCTGGATTCCATTTGCCAAAGTTTGATGAAGACATCAGACACAATTTCTTCCGCAACTTCCTTTGATTTGACAATTGAAAAAGAAAACCTGAACAGTCCGTTAAACAACAATTTATAGAGCTGTTCATAGGCTTTCATATCGGTGAATATGCCAACTTGTTCCTGCAAATACTTTATAGAAGAATCGTTATTCAAGCAACAATAATCGTTTTTGTAAAGTAAATGTAAGTATAAAACAATATTGAAACTACAGGTTTTTATCTAATTGTTAATTCTTTTTGAGTTGATTTACCGATTAACCGCGAAAAAGTGGGACTTTTTACCCTGTAACATTGTATGATTTTATCACATGGTTCTCTAAATATTAAATGTGTTTTAGTCAAATTCATTTTTAACGGCAGGCTTAATTGTCTCCCGCAATAAATGCCTGGGGATTTTTATCCCTTTCATTCAACCGGCAAAAAAGATCTCTTATTTTCCTGACAATCAATACCGGTGTGTCGGGTGTATAAGTACTATAATGATTCATCAATATTCCTTTTACATTGTAATTGATGGCGATCACTCCAAAGAGAATGACCTCTTTCTGGAGTCCGTTTTCGAAATGCAGGTAATGACACTCCTGGATTACAAACTCTTTCTCTCTTATAAAAATCTTTTCCTGTATCCATAAAAGATCATTGCCAAACAATTCAAAATCATCACAATATCCGCGTATATGCATGTCAATCACGGCTTCGCTTTTACTCAGGTATGCTTCCATAATGAAATGATTGAAAAAATGGAATTAATTGTTCAGTTGTTTAAATTAACAGCGTACCGTCTTTCAAATAGTTCATCAGTTCACGGCAAAATCGTTGGGTATTTTAAACATAAATCGGAAAATCATACGATTCCCAAATCCAAGCTAAACAGGGGCCCGGATAGACTGGTTTCCACCGGCGTTTTAGATTCTTCTGTATAAAATTATTTGAGTTGGGTTTATTATAAACCTGGCGAATTGCCCCTTCGGCTAAAATACCGGCAGCTAAGCGGCTATCCTTTTTATTAACTGGCTTCTCCATAGAAAATCATTTTATTTGCTTTTAATACTAATTTTAAATTGCGAGGATCTGCCGAATCATTTGATTGGTAAATCCCCATTCATTATCATACCAGGCCATCACTTTAACCAAATCTCCATCTACTACCCGCGTTAAATCCATATCCACGATAGCAGCCAGTGGACTTTTAATGATGTCAGAGGAAACCAATGGCGCATCGGTAACGCCTAAGATCAGTTTGTACCGCTCAGTAGCCGCTTCTTCTTTTAGTATATTGTTGATTTCTTCGGGCGTGGTATTTCGCTTGGCCATAAACGTTATGTCCGATATCGATCCGATTGCAACTGGTGTTCTGATGGCAATACCATCAAATTTTCCTTCCATAGCGGGGATCGCTTTTGTAACGGAAATTGCCGCACCCGTTGACGCTGGTGCCAGGTTATGTGGCGCTGCGCGTCCCATCCTTGGCTCCCGTTTGGAAGGACTATCAACCAGTGATTGAGATGTAGTCATTGCATGGACCGTGTTGAGAACGGCTTTTTTAATACCGATCCGGCGATCCAGGATTTCTATAATGACACCGATGTTATTTGTAGTGCAACTACCGCAGGAAAATATTTGCACGTTACCGTCACCGGTATTAACACCATGAACCACGGTGGGTGCGTCTTTGCTTTTCGTGGGCCCGGAAATCACGACTGTCCTGGCCCCGGCCGTAATGTGTTTTGCAGCATCTTCCCGTTTTGTAAAAAAACCAGTGCTTTCAATAACGGTATCAACATCGATCTTCCCCCAGGGTAAATTTTCCGGATCAGGTTCAGAATAAAAAAGTATTTTTTTCCCATTCACCCAAAGGGCATCATCTTTAATAGATACATGTCCTTCGTAACGGCCATAGATAGTGTCATAAGTAAGCAGGTAGGCTGCATTTTCCAAAGTCATTAAATCATTGATGGCAACTAACTCAAGTCCGTCAGTCTGCATGATAACTTTGAGGGACGCTCTTCCTATTCTTCCAAATCCGTTAATGGCAACTTTTTTCATGTTTAACTATTTTAATAATGAAATTTTTAAATTACGGTCCGGCACTTTATTTTGATAGACGGATCCTTCAACAATTTAGCTGAGAAGAGAACGAAGCGGATTCAGCGGCCCTAATGCGATCAATTCAAATTCCACCATTCCTGCTTCAGCCAAAGGCAATATTGAAAGAAGTTTGTGGGCTTCTGCTGCACTTGCGACATTCATAATAAATACAACCCCTTTTTGATCAATCCGGGAGAACCAGTTATCAATTTTACCTTCGGGATAAAGTTTAACCGTTGCCGGCACTTCCTGGTGCATAACGGGTGCCTGGTCCGTAAAACCCTTTGCTGTAAGCTTGCCTATGGCAAGTACCTTACAGTTGGAACGGGCGAACCTGCTGGCGTGGGCATTTGTTTTCCGGCGTCAGGATTTAAATTGTTTGCTTGCGCTGAGTTCATACTTTAAAATTTAGAAGGTTTAATTTTTTTGATTACAACAACAATAAATTGATGAGTTGCGACTTACCGTTCATTTTAATTTCCTGCAATGGGATACGCAATTTGAAAGCCAATAAACAATTTATTGAAAATGAACACCGTATGCAATTATGACCATTTTTGGAATTGCTATATTTCGCCAAAAAACCAATGAGATCGCGAACTATCGCGTTTGCAAAAGAAGAATGCCACGATATTATCAGCCGCAAATTCGCATTAGCCGACATCCGCATTATTACGACCCGGTGGATCGGCAGATTGAAGAACTGTTAATATAAATCATAAAATGTTTATTGCCGCTTCGACATCTTCTTTATAAACCCGCTGCAGCAAATACATTCTTGCTGAGTCGCACAACGCCACGAAACCGCCTGCCATCATGATGGCATCTTTTACAACCAACCTGCCGCGCGCTGCCAGTAGAGGAAATCCATGTGCTGGATCACCAAGCGCAGGTACCCAGGATTCCGGCGTTGTAATCAAAAAGGAAAGTGTTGTAAGCGACATAACAATCACCAGGGCTGATCCGATCATTCCTATCACCGGGCTGTAGTTATTTAATAGTAGCAGTGTGGCAATTACAACAATTAAAATCCCCAGGCCCAACCCGAAAATGTGCGTATGATTATCTTCATGCCAGTCAAAATTTTCTTTTTTAAATTCCCCTTCTTTTAACAAATGGTCCTTGTACATCTCCGGATGAGCATAAAAAAAATTCATAAGTGGCGAGTTGGCAACATAGGGAACGATACCCTCCGATTCATAATCGAAATATTTAAGACTGCCTATCCAGATCAATACGATGGCGATTGCAATCCTCAGCAGCCTGATGCTAATTACCTGTAAGCGAATTAATTTACTACTTATGCCAATTAATAATTGTCGCATTATTTTTTGATTTTTTTACTTCTCTGCATAAGAACCACGCCTGCTGTAGTCATGCCTTAGGTTCTTATTGAAAGTACAAAACTAACCTGTTGAGCAGGTGCAAATAATGGCTAAACCAAGGCAAGTCTGGTATTTTTCGTAACTACCAATATTATTTAAACATCACCCGGGCAAAGGTTTAAAGCAAGCGCCTGTTTGGCTTCCCATTGACGCGACAACATCTTTTTACCGGCGGATTTACGAAATGTGGTATCCATAATATTTTGTATTTCATACAACCGGTTGATTGCCACTACTCTAAAAAATGCCTCGCCGTTGGCAACCGCAGCAAACAAATATCCATCCTTGTCAGCTAATCAATAAATAAAATTAGTGACGGCGAACAGGCATTATTAACTTATAAAAATTCAACAAATGAAAAAGAAATGGATTGTTCTATTATTAGCGACTGTTATTATTATTCAAAGCAGTTGTTCAAAGAATGAGGATGCCAGCCAGGCAACAGTCAAAACTTACGTGATAGTACCAGGTTCCTGGTCGGCACCGTATGCATGGCAAATCGCAAAAAGCTACTTAAAAGCCAGGGGGCAAAAAGTATTCGTTGTTCAGCTTCCCGGCCATGGTACGGATCAAACGACAATTTATAAAACACTCACGCTGGACAAATACCGGGACTATGTAGTGAATGTTATTACCAGGTAAATCATATTGTCGCGGCGGCAAATATGTTTCGTTCCGGGGAATTCAGGGGAATGAACGACAACGTGGAGAAAATTACCGGGAACAAACCCATGTCGCTAAAAGATTTTGTGTTAAAAAATATCGGTTTGTTTCAATAACCTGGTACCAGATCGGGCAGCCAACAAATAGGGCTGTCACACCAAACCAAAAAAGGCCGACATAAAGCCAGCTTTTCTTTGACGTTTTTAAGGCTAAAAAATATAATCCATCCGCAAATAATTGCTTTGGTGTTCTCTTACAATTTTATCCACTATTACTTTATTTGCGGCATTGTCTTTTGTACTGATCAACAGCCTTATACTGAATGCGCGCAAGGCGTCGCTTACACTCAGCGTACCTTCCGCACTATCCTTTCTTCCATTGAAAGGATATACGTCAGGGCCGCGCTGGCATTGCGCATTAACATTTATGCGGCCAACCTGGTTGGCAAATTCATCGATCAGGTAACCGATCGTTTTGGGATCGGTGCCGAACAGGCTGAGTTGTTGTCCAAAATTTGATTGCACCACATAATTGATCACTTCATCAAGACTTTTATAAGGCACAATAGGAACGACCGGTCCAAACTGCTCTTCCGAATACACTTTCATTTGCGCGTTTACAGGGTAGAGCACCGCCGGATAAAAAAATGTATCATTTACTTCGCCTCCATTTTCATTGATCACGCGAGCGCCAAATTTTTGCGCATCCTCTACCAACCCTGTAAGATAGGCCGCTTTACCAGGTTCAGGCAACGGTGTGATCTTTACATCTTTTTCCCATGGCATGCCACATTTTAATTTAGCCACACCCTCAGTGTACTTTTTTGTAAAGCTTTCAGCAATGTCCTCATGAACGAAGATGATCTTTAATGCTGTACATCTCTGGCCATTGTAAGACAGTGAGCCCGCGATACATTCAGTCAGCGTAACGTCCATATCCGCATCCGGTAAAATGATCGCCGGGTTTTTCGCATCCAGTCCCAATACGCCTCGAAGCCGGTGCGGTTTTGGATGTTGTTTTTTTATTTCGCTGGCGCCCTTGTTTGTACCGATAAAGGCAAACACATCGATCTTCCCTGTTTCCATGATGGCACCAACGGTCTCTCTTCCTTTTCCATAAATGACGTTGATGACACCTTTGGGAAAACAATTCCTGAAAACATTTAACAATGGCCCCAACAGCAGCACGCCAAATTTGGCAGGTTTAAAAACCACGGTATTGCCCATGATCAAAGCAGGGATAAGGGTAGAAAATGTTTCATTGAGCGGGTAATTGTATGGACCCATACACAGCGCCACACCCAACGGAACGCGTCTTATCTGTGCAATGATCCCCTCTTCATTTTCAAAGGTGGAATTGCCGTGATCGATATTTTTCAAAGCCCTGATGGTGTCTTCAATATAAATGCAGGTCCTGTCAAATTCCTTTTCACTGTCTGGCAAATTTTTCCCGATCTCCCACATCAATAATTTTACCACTTCAGTACGTTGCTTTCTCATTTCTTTTAAAAACTGTTCTATGTGCCCGATCCTGTTAGCTACGCTCATGGTTGGCCATTCACCCAGTCCGTTCTGGTAAGCGTTCACTGCTGCATCCAGTGCCTCCAGTGATTCTTTATCTGTAAGAAGCGGCGTACTGCCGATGATATTTTTCTGCAGGCCAGTGACTGTGCTGATCGAAACCGGCGACACTACTTCATTCATCGGTCCCTGCCAGGTTTTAATTTCTCCATTCACTAAATATTCTCTTTGTTCAATAAAGCCGTTGAGTTGCCATTCGGCTGGTATGTCTGATAGTTGAGGGAAAATATTTGTTAGTACCGCCATTTTATTTTTTTGTTTAAAATTAGCTGTTTTATTTTATTAGGTATTGCTATAAAGGATGTTTTAAAATTTTTACAGTCGTGATGAGCTAATAACTGCCTAATAAAATAAATAGCCAGGTTGAACCCCGGCCATTTTAATGTATTAAATACAGGATAAAACACTTATTCTCCAAGTGCCGATCTCAGCGCAATATATTTATCCAGGCTTTTCATGTTGTGCCCTTTTTGCCTCATGGATATAATGAAAGAGGGAGAAGTGCCGGTGGCTTTTGCGCCGACTACATCATCCAGGCTAAGGTTATTAAAACCAAGGTCCTTGTACTGTTTTATCAGGGCGGGTGTTATATCCTGGGATTTTAAAGCGATGAGGTCATCAGCATCAATATTTGTATAGCCCGCATCATTTAAAGTTTTGATAAAAGCAGGTGTTACTCCAACTGCTTTCATGGAAATAAGATCACTGTTTGAAAGATTATTGTAGCCGGCTTCCTTAAAAGAATTTACAAAGGCTGCATCAATGTTCAATGATTTGAACGCAATGATATCGTCATCATCATCCCGCTCATTCTTACCAGTATTATTATCCTGGTTTTTGGACCCATTCCTGTTTTTATTTTTGTTTTTGTCAGCATTGTTATTTTTGTTGTTACCCGAACTTGCAACGACATCCTCATCACTGTTTTCTGCTACATCATCATTTTTTGCAGAACCGCGAAAATCGGCAATATATTTTCTGTCAATACCCTGCGCTTTAAAAGTAATAATCTTATCCGGAGTAACATTTTTGTAACCGGATTTGCGTATCTCTTCTATGTAGGCTCTATCGATGTTCAGCGCCTTAAAAGGCACCAGGTCATCAAGACTAATATCGGTAAAACCGGCTTGTTTGATAGAATTGATGTACGCCTCGCTGATGTCCAAAGCCGCCAATGGGATCAGCTTGTCTTTATCCAGGTCGATGTATCCCTGTTGTTTCAGCATCTTCACATAAGAAGTTTTTACATTTACCAGGAAAAAAATCATCGCATCCTGATCTTTGGCAACATCGATCCCTTCTTTCTGCATGTCGTCGCTATAAGTTTTATTTGATGTAAACTTATATTCGCCCATGCCTTTATCACCATCAAATTTTCCTTTAAATTCCATCGTACCTGCTTCGCGCGTTAAGGTAAATATACCGGCCTTGTCTCTCGGAAGGTCCTTGAATTCAGTGAGCAAAAAACTGTTACCGTTATATGAATTGTCGTCACCGTCATTCTTAAACTGGAAATTTATTTTATCTTCTTTGATAGTGGCAAACCAGTTACCGGAAGTTTTGATATCGTTATTGTGCTGCGGCTTAGTTGCCGGTTTTGCTTTTGCGTTGATGTGTTGGGCGCTGGCAACCGGTTCATTGAACAGGCATACAAATACCACCATTACAGGTAAAAGGAAAAAATATTTCCAGGTGGTGTGCAGGTTTGATCTTTTTGCGTTCATCATGAGTATTCGTTTTTTAAGCAATGATTGATTATAATTTGTAGTTAGACTTAATGGAAAATGTGGTGCGGCTACTTTTAACAGGCTCAGTTGATAGGTTTCTTTTTCTACTTCCGGCTGTTGTAACAATTTTTGATCGGTAAAAAATTCAAGGTTGTTTTCCAATTCTTTTCTCCAGGCCCAGGCAAAGGGATTAAACCATAGGAAGATGAGCATGATCTCTGCGAGCATGAGATCCACCGTATGTTTTTCTTCAATATGGATCTTTTCGTGAAGCAGCACCTGGTTGTAAGTTTCCCAATCGTATTTTTCAGGGTTGATAAAGATGTTATTACCAAAGGAACAGGGTGCTTTATCACCGGTGACTTCAACGATCCGGAATTTTCCATCGATGATTGCCTGAACGGAATAAGCGCGGTATAACAGCAGCCCTGCCTGCATCAGGAAATTACATGCAAAGACAGCAACGCCGAACCAGTATAAATATACAAGCCAGTTGATGGCTTGTCCAAAATTGATGCCCTGCTTGATCTCTACAGGCTCAACTACAGGAGGCTTAATATTTTCCGACCCGGACTGAATCGTATTGATTTGGTCCACCGGAACTTCCGGCGCCGAAATATTGACTGGCTCAGGAACATTCCTGAATGATAGCTGTGATGGCACACGGATCAACGGCAATGTAAAAGCCAGCAGCATGCAGGCAAGCAACACGAACCGGTTCAAATGAAAGAAGGTTTCCTTTTGAAGAAGTAACTTATAAAAAATAAAACATACCGTAAGAATAAGCGCAGCATACAAAATATAAGGAATCATTATTTTTCTTTTTTTATGAGGTCTACGATCTCGTTCAATTGCTTGTCGGTTAACTTTTGTTCCTTGGCAAAATATGCCAGCATGCGTGGATAAGAATTATCGAAATACAGGCTCACAATATCTTTTAAAGCAAACTGCTGGTATGCTTCCCGGCTAATTACGGGAAAATAAGCGTGCATATTTCCCATAGTTTCATGGTCAACAAACCCTTTTTCCTCCAGGATCTTTACGATCGTTGCCACACTGTTGTAGTGAGGTTTGGGATCAGGCAACAAAGGAATGATATCCCGTATAAATGCTTTTTGAAGATCCCAGAATGCCTGCATGATCTGTTCTTCTCTCTTAGCCAGTTTTACCATCTGTAAATAATTTGATACAAGGTACTACTAATTAGTTAGTAGACAAACTAATTTGTTAGGAGTGGAATTAATCCTGGATAAATGGTATGCTTTTACACCAAAATTTCCTGTTGAAAATACGTCTTTGTAAAATCTGGTACACTTGCATTTTTACTTAAAAAGCTGTTCCGAAACTGTCTTACATTTTTGCAGGATATTGAACACACAGTTTAATTGCCCTTTCACCTCAGCAAAAAATGCGACTGATTTGGACTGAATAGTCAATATGATGGACCGTACAGTAAAGCTTTGTTCTCCGGGCCTGCTTATTTTTGCGGTAATTAATAATCAAATAAAAAAAGATATGAATCCAAACAAAATTCTTTGGGAGAAAGGAGATTTTACCCAACTTGCTCAAACGATGCGGGAGAGCGGCGAAGCATTGGTAGCCACATTGGGCATTACAAAAGAGCTCACTATTCTTGACCTGGGGTGTGGGGATGGTACTACAGCGATCCCAGAAGCGATGTTGGGCGCGAAGGTTTTAGGCGTTGACATAGCAAGGAACCTTGTTGAAGCTGGTAACCTGCGTGCAAAAAAAGAAGGGCTGGGTAATTGCATTTTCCAGGAAGGCGATGCAATTGCACTTGATGGCCTGGACGACAAAAGTTTCGACCTTGTTGTTTCCATCTTTGGAGCCATGTTTGCACCAAAACCATTTGACGTGGCAAAAGAAATGGTTCGCGTAACCAAACCCGGCGGAAAAATAGTGATGGGCAACTGGATTCCCGGAGATCATACCCTGGTGGCACAAATATTAAAGATCAGTTCTGCCTATACACCGGCGCCGCCTGAAGGTTTTATCAGCCCGATGTTGTGGGGCAAAGAAGAGCATGTTACAGAACGTTTTGTAGCGGCGGGCGTTGCAAAAGAGCAAATATCTTTTCTCAAAGATACTTTTACCTTCCACGCTCCCTACTCACCAATAGCATTCGTGGATGTATTTAAAAAATATTATGGCCCAACCATGAATGCATTTGAAGCAGCAGAAAAAAATGGTATGGCTGCCCAGTTACAGGAAGAGCTGGAGGTATTGTTTAACAGTCAAAATAAAAGTACCGACGATAAAACTGTTTCAATATCCGCTACTTTTTTAAGGGTAACTGTTACGGTATAATACGAAGAAATGTAGTCTGGGCTGGTAAGGGTTACTAATACATTCTATGATTGATTTTCCTGACTGGTTGCGCGCTAAATTTTTGAGTGCTAATTATTATTTGCCAGGGACGCAGTGCCGGATCCGGGATAGTCACCTGCTGAAGTGTCAGCACATGTATTCAACAGATCAAAAATTATCGTACCTGTAATGGAAACTCCCGATAGCCGCCATTGATGGTCCACCGTACCCGGTAATCGCCCCTGGCAATTGATTTGTTGCCCGGGGCTTTTCCATCCCATTGCATGATGAACAAGCCGTCGCTGATATTTCCTGTATAGAGACTACAGATTTTATCGCCTTTTAATGAAAACAGGTCGATTTGTAAATCGCCTCCTTTCCACGACTTGCACAATAGGATGGATTTAGCTGACTTTGGTAAAATATGCGGCAACACTACCGCGCAATAAAGATCCTTGCATTCAGTAAATTCAACCTGTGGCACCCTTACCTCACCGTTGATATATTTCCTTTTAAATCCGGGCGGATTTACCAGCACGGTATTTCTATATTCGATGTATGCCGCAGAACCCGTGTCGCCTTTAAACCTTAGTTCATAAAGATCGCGTATTGTTTGGTCGAAATCCAGTAGACCGGTCCAGAGTTCTCCTCCATTCTTTACCACATTCGAATGGCCGTATGCCTGCTGAAAATCCGCGATCCCGGTGGTATCTCCGTCGGCGCCCAGCCCGTTTGAATTGATAAATTCAGGATGCTGTTTGTCTTTGTTCCACATTACATTGAGATTAGTATGAATGATCCTTTTAATATCCTGTTCATCAAACACGATCCCGTAATGAAAGGCTTCCACTATCTTGTCAACTTCGCCCGCCTGGTAGCCAGATCGCCAGGGATGCACCCAGATGCCATGCCGGGTATCCTTCTTTTGAAGGTTTACATCACCCGCATAAAGTGGTTCGTAATAGTTCCAGCAGTAATGGTCATCAAAATATTGAAAATGACTTTTAGCGGTAAAGAAAATTCTTTCTGCGCGGTCACGGTAAATTTTTTCACCTGTTACCTGGTATAGCTTGATGCAAACGAGTCCTGCATCCATCTGTTTATTAAAAGGATGGCTAACGGCCACTTCCGAGGCGCCCGGCGCTTCGATCCATTCCTTCAGGTTTCCTTCCTTTAAAAATTTGGAGGCGTTTACATACCCACCGTAAGGCCCATCTTCTTTCCAGGTATTTCTTTGATCATATTTTTCGAAAAAATCTTTTTTCGCGAGCTCGGTATAAGCAGTTGTCTTCGCACCGTATTTATTTTGTAAACTGCTGTTTCCTTTTACCAGCAAACAGAAGTCAAGCATTCCGTCAAATAATAAGGCATCTCCCACCAGCACATCCTGCCAATAGCGATCATCAGACAGGAAGGGGCCGATCCAGCCTTTGTAGCCATCCGGGGAAATGTCCAGCCGGTCGACCAGGAAGTCGCAGTATCTAAAACCCGCCTCCAGCCAGGCTGTATCTTTTGTTGCCTTCCAGTTGGAAATAAATTGATCCATCGCTCCCCTGGCGTGCCAGCAAAAGCCTTCTCCTTTGGCATTTTCTACGAACTCATGATTACCAATAGCTTCCTGGTAGGCTTGCTCCGGTGTTTGGTGAATATGTTGCTGGGCAACTGTTTCAACCGGGTACGACAAGATAGCTACGGTCAAAAGCAATCCTGTAATCAATTTATTCATTGCCAGCTTGTTGTTTTATAATTTAAGACCAATCACCTCTTTTTAGTTCCAATTTAATGTTCAAATATAATTTATCCAAAAGCTGCTTGCCTATCCGATACCAGTAAAACACTATCCTATTTGGTATTAAATTGCAAAAGAGCGCAAAGGATATTTATAACTTCTACACAGTTGATTTGATCTCATTGTATTTTTTAAAAACTAATTTTAAATTACGAACTTATCCCCCAGGATGTTTAATCTGTTAGAATAATGTCATTAAATGAACGGTTCTTGCCTCATGTGGACTGCGGGTTTATAGAACAATGATCAATCGAAAAAAATGACAACCAATAAACACGTAGCTCCTACGGGGCTCAACTTAATGGAATGTAACGCCAGGACTTAAGACAGAAAATAAATATTTAGTGATCTGATTTCGGAGCAGCGTTTTGAACTTCTTTACTCGTTCACAATAACAACTTTTGCCAGTTCCTATTTTCTGCTAAATACACTGTAGCTGTTGCGGAAATTTATATTAATTTCAATACAATAATTGTTTGCCCCTGGCATGTAGAGGCGTTGATTTATAAAATGAAATATGGAGAAATTAAGAAAACATATCGAAGCAATCACCCCGATCAGTGATGAAGAGTTTGAACATGTAAAAACATTTTTCACAATTAAAAAGGTAAGGAAGCACCAGTACCTGATCCAGGAAGGCGATAGCGCGAAACATGAATATGTTATCACGAATGGCATTTTCAGGGTTTTCTATCTCGATGAAGAAGGCAAAGAACACATCATACAATTCGCCACGGAGAATTGGTGGATGTCGGACTATATCGCTTATTTTAATCAAAAGCAAGCAACTACAAATGTTATATGTATGGAAGAGGGTGAAGTATTGTGCATGACACTTAATGGCAGAGAAAAACTATCTGCCGACCTCCATAAAATGGAACATTTTTTCCGGGTCAAACTTACTAACGGTTACGTCGCCCTGCAACGAAGGATCATTACACTCCTTTCAAGTACCCCACAGCAGCGATACGAAGAATTTGCACAACTATATCCCAACCTGATGCAGCGAATACCCAAGAAATACATCGCCGAATATCTCGGCGTTAGCCGTGAAACACTTAGCAGGCTATACTCCAACAGTAAATAATCAAAGCATAAGAAATCTATAAAGTGTGATTACAGTCACACTTTTTTTGTGACTTCCCTCCTTGCTTCCAGGGTGGCGGTGTTATAATTTTGACTTATCAATTAAAACACAGTAACCTTTTATTTAACAATTGTAACACTTAAAATCATGAAAAAGAAAATTTTAATCATTGTTTCAAACGCCAATGTGATCGGACCGAATAACAGGAGAACAGGAAATTTTTTACCTGAAGTAGCACACCCTTATGCCGAATTCGACAGGGCAGCGTATCAAATTGACTTTACCAGCCTAACTGGCGATACGCCTTACCTGGATGCGCTGAATTTAGCGGCGGATCCGGATAACCTCGCATTTTTAACCGGCAAGGGATGGGCATCAATGCAAAAAGCAGTTAAACTTTCAACTGTTGATGTTAGCGGTTATGATGCCATTTTTGTTCCCGGTGGATTGGCTCCGATGGTTGATATGCCGGAGGATCCATTGCTTAAAAAAGTGATTGCGGAAACCTACGAACGCAAAGCTGTCGTGGGAGCCGTTTGTCATGGCCCGGTGTCTTTGTTGAATGTAAAACTTGCCGACGGATCCTATTTAGTGAATGGCAAGCACATATCATCTTTTACAGATGAAGAAGAAGAAAACTATGCTAAAACTGATGTGCCATTCCTTTTGCAAACAGCACTAAGCAAACAGGGGGCAATATTTCACGCCGCAGCTCCATGGTCAGCCAGCAGTATTGCAGACGGGAACCTTGTAACCGGCCAAAACCCCGCCTCTGCTAAAGGCGTAGCTGAGAAGATGATTGCTATTTTAGAATCATCTAAAGCTTAATAGCAATTGTATTGACCGCTTCACCTGGTTCGGGAGGAGGTCAATATCATCTTTTTGTAAGGCGATACTGCCAGGATAAAATAAAGTAAAGAAAGACAATCAAAATACTAACAAAATGAAAAATCTACCACCGATTCATGTATTTGCCACCTGGAAAGTTAAGGAAGGGCAAATTGAAAACGTTTTAAATATACTTAAAACTGTTGGCGAGGAAAGTGTGAAAGAAAAAGGAAACCTGTTTTATAAAATTCATCAAAGTAACACGGACATAAACACCCTTGTTTTGTTTGAAGGATATACTGATGAAACGGCCATTACGGAGCACCGGAATTCTGCACATTACAAAGACCTGGTTATCGGCAAAATTATCCCATTGTTGGAAAACAGGGAAGTTATTTTAACAACGCCTGTTGAATAACGGGTATCGGGTATGTTACTATATTATCAAGCGCACGAGTTAAATTCCCAGGGTATCCTATTATAGCTTTTTCTATTTATTGAGTTATTTGGTTATTTTTAATTAGCCAGTCAACATTTAAAGGTTTGTCAAAATAATATGGTTTCGCAAGCCATACGCGACGGAAGTTCCTTTACATTGTAAATGACTTATGCAAAATGGGATCTGCCAAACGATGACATAAATTGAAAATAGCTACCTACAATATAAACGGGATCAACGGGCGCCTGGCAGTGCTTTTGCGTTGGCTCAAAGAAACGAATCCTGATGTTGTTTGTTTACAGGAACTAAAAGCGCCGCAGGAAAAATTCCCCTTAAAGGTTATTCAAAATGCAGGCTACGATGCTATCTGGCATGGCCAGTCCATGTGGAACGGTGTGGCCATATTATCACGAATAGGTCAGCTTCAGGAAGTCAGGCGTGTACTCCCGGGTGACCCGGCAGATCACCAAAGCAGGTATATTGAAGCGATCATCAATAACATGCTTATCTGCTGTCTTTATCTGCCCAATGGCAATCCTGCACCCGGACCTAAATTCGATTATAAACTTAAGTGGTTTAAAAGATTGAGTGCCCATACCAGGTCTCTTATAAAATATAATGTACCGGTAATATTGGTGGGCGACTTTAATGTAATGCCTGCTGAAAAGGATGTTTACAAGCCGGAAAGCTGGATGGACAATGCGCTATTCCTTCCGGCAGCGCGCCTGGCATTTAAAAAATTGCTGGCGCAGGGCTGGACCGATGCAATACGAAAACTGTATCCGGACCAACGGATCTATACTTTTTGGAAATATTTTTATAATGCGTACGAACGGGATGCCGGTTTAAGGATCGATCATTTCCTGCTCAGCGCACATTTTAACGACCGGCTTATTGCGGGTGGGGTTGACCGCAATGTCCGTGGCTGGGAAAAGACGAGCGATCACGCCCCTGCCTGGATTGAATTAGCTGATAATCCCGTTAAGCACGGACAAGCGAAAAAATTATCAACCGCCCGCAAAAAGCCGGTAAAATAAAAAGGATTTCAACAAGCAATGATAAGTCAGACAGCTAATAAATCAGTGGTCAATTAAACCAAACAGCATACCCTTGCCTGCGCAAATCCCAGGCTAACTTCTCTTCCATTTTTAAAGCTTCCTGCCTGGTCATCGCTTTTAAATTTATGTCGTAGTAAAGGCTTGGTCTCAGGTAAGAGCCATATTTTCGAACAATGGCTGATGATAAATTATGCCCCATTTTATTTATGTAGCCGGTCTTATGCTGCTTAAATCTCTCTGCAGGAGTCTTGCTCGTCATGCCAACATACAAACATTCCAGTACGCCATTAAACTGCGGGTTGGCAGCACGAAATTTCGTATCTTCTGAAAACACACGTTTGGATAATTCAACAACGTAAACTTGATATTTTACCGCAGGCACAATTTAGCTTTTTCGAAAAACGAAAATATCAAAATTCGTTCAAAAAAATAATAGAATTATGCTTCTGCTTCCGCACGTCGTATTCATTACGGTTAGGTTGTACAAATATTGTTGCGGCGATATCCCTCTATTTCTGTTTATGCTTATTAGTACTAATTTGCGCCATTCGTAATAAAAATAATCCTGGCTTATTTGAATCTTACATCCTATGATTTGAGACTGCTTACAACTATTTGGAAATTACCCAAACTTTATACTGGTCTCCGGGCCTTGTATTTCCGATCGCAAAATAAGGAATTAGTATATTTCCTTTTGGTTGATTGTGGGATTTGAGATAGGGTAATAAGTCGATATGCAATGATTAAATTTCTACTAAGGTTCATCAGTAGCATACTTACCAGATGAACTGATATCTTACACAGGCAACAACCCAAGTACACCATCCTTGGCACCGTAAATCTTATCGACTTTAACAGGCGTAAACTCGCCCTTCAAAAGGTATTTGCATCTGCCCAAACCAATACTATCATGCTTGATTTTTGGGCTGGTGTCTGCCTTGCATAAGAGATTATCAAGTTCAATTAAATTTATTAGTAGAAGTATTGATGTTGAAGAGGAAACGGAGAAACGGATAAGTCCAACCAAACAGTTGAAGACATTTAACGAGCCTGGTCAATACCATCTTGAAAATCCTAAGCAATCCAAGCTAACCAATTTTTTAATTTGTAAAGTATTCCCAGGTATATCGTAATTGATAAGGCCGGTTATTTTTTTTTGAAAAAGATTTTAGCCGACCGACCGAAGCAGGTTTCCAGGGAAAACTACGGCTTATCTGAAAAACTACGGCAAATAGACTTCACTACAGAACAGCATTTATAAAAAGCCTGCCGGAAAAACCAGCATACTGAAGCATATTTATTCACATTTTTGCCGGTCGATCCTGCTCAAAATCAACAGGATGAATTAAAATGCCCCTGATCCCGGAATAAAATACCATCGTCATTTCAGACCTTACCCACAGTAATTTTTGAGCTAAATTTACCAGACTTACCAGTATTATCACTCCATTTATTTAAGAAAAAATACATCGGGATTTTACGAAGAACGTGCAAATCAGGTATATTAAATCCCGGGTATATTATATTTTAAAACGCCATCAATTATTGCATACGAATTACTAATTTAAATCGTTTACTACTAAACAGCAGAAATTTTAGGCCAGCAATTTATCATTCGTTGACGGTCAATTATTCTGTGTCGCTAGTCTTTAAACCAACACCAATGTCTGATAATGACCTCGTATGCCTGGCGGATTTAATTGATGAGGCGATCAATCTCGATAGTTTCATCCGGTATTTAAAAATCAGGTATGATGTACCGGAAAATATTTCCCGCCGGAAAGTAAGGGAGACGGCGAACTTCGATGACTTGTACGGACAACTTCGATTACTGGGATATAAACTGCCTAAAAAACATGAACCGGAAGGATAATATTTCGATAATGGTTAGCCTAAAGTTACATCCTTTTACAGATCATTTTATACACCTGGCATTTAATCCAACAAACAAAACATCTAAAAAGCGTTTGCATCCAATCTACCTGATCTTAATCATTTTAGCAACCGGCACTTCATAAAGCGACGCAGTAACTTCATCCAGCAACTATAAGGTATTTGCATTCTTAAAACATAAAGCGGCGTTGGCAGCGAATTGATAACTTTTTTGGAAGATACACTCCGGCAGGACCAATGCTTATTACTTGAAGTAACCGCACAAATTAAAAGAGTGCAAACGCATCAGTTCTACGAACGTTCCGGCTTTGAGAATACGCATGAAAAGTTTGTAAAAGAAATAAGCTGACAGTGCCTTCCCAGGTTGGCATGATTGCTAAAATCAAACCATCAATTCTTTAGCTCAAGTAACCGGGTCTTATAACCTGATCCCTACTCTCACAGGTTTATGGTCTCTTGCGTATTCAAAAGCCGTTTCTACCTGATCCAACGAGTATTCCATTTCAACCAGGTCTTCAAATGGATATTTCTGATAGTTATTCTCTATAAATAAAGTAGCAATTAAAAAATCTGAATAGTTGTAATTATGCAGTCCGCGGATCTGGAGCAGTTTGCGTACGACCATCTGTGCATCAACCTGCACTGGTTCACCGGTAAACACGGCCCCGATCCAAACTGCTATCCCGCCTACAGCCAGGGAGTCCATCCCGGTTTTCATCGCCTGTGGATTACCCGTCATATCAAACACGATGTCAACCTCGGGCATGCGTTGAGCAGTTGCATCCCGGCCCGATTGAAATACGGCATCGGCTTCAAATTTATCGCCCCATTGTAAACGTTGGTTATCATTATCTGCCAGGCCTACCCAGGATGCACCGGCCTCTTTACACATGGCTACGCAGGACAGTCCGAGTAACCCGCTGCCAAATACCATTACCCGCTTGCCTGTAATTTCTCCGGCAACTCTTAAAGCACCAGCCACCGTTGAATGTGCACAGCTAATAGTAGCGGCAACTTTTATCGGTATGTCAAGTGAAATTTTTATAAAAGCTGTATTGGAAAGTAACACACAGTAATCGGCCAAACCACCGTTAAATACATCATCGCCTGTAGCCAGCGCATGACCATACTTAAACAGGCGTTCGCTTTTTTGCGGCATATCGGGCCTGGGTGGTGTAACAGCTTCCGGTACAGAAAAAATAGACCAGGTGATCCGGTCTCCTGCTGCAATGGTTTCTCCCCTCAGGTCCTTGTGAGCATGCGCCGGATCGATCCATAAAATTTCTCCAATTATCTCGTGTCCCAGGACTACCTGTGGCGGTTCGAGCCGCCTGCCGCAAAAGGTATGCAGGTCACTTCCGCAAAGCGTGGTGTAAAGATTTTTTACTAATATCTCGCCTGCTTTAATAAATGGCACCTGCCTTTCAATAAATTCAAAAGGAAGGCCGTAACCATTAAATACAGCTGCCTTACCCGGGGTAAAGGCCGGCAATGTGTCGCTCATTTTTTTTCAATTTTATTTTAAAATACCAGTTGCTGTATAAAATGATCGCCCCGCCCAAAGTGCCCAGGTAAATACATACTTTTAAAAACAGCGTTAGTATGGAATCGCCGGGAGGTGTGAAGTACCTGAAAAGCATTAACAATATATATCCTGTATAGCCAACCGAATCTACCAGATACATAAGAAAACCTACATTTGCCCGCTCTTTGGTAACGGCTATCAGGCGCTCAAATATAGTAGTGTGAATAGCTACATAGGGGATATAAACGCCCAAACCAATGAGCACCATAAAACTAAATTTATCAAGGCCGTTTTGCAGTCCATAAACGGACAACAATAAAATTATAAAACCTCCCAGGCAGGTCATCAAAGAAAAGCGAAAAGCTTTGTAATGATTTAAAATAAAAATGCATAGCCCGTTAATAATTACCACGCCAAAAGAAACCAATAATTCTGATTGCGTAAACAAAGATGGAGTTTGCGGATAGCCGAGGTCTCTCCATAACTCAGGTGCAAAATCAGCGCGGATACTTCTTAATAATGTAACAAATAAATAAACACCGGTGATACTAATTATTCCCGGCGCATACTTGATAAAAAAGTCGCGCCTTGCCCGCGCCTTCATAGGTGCGCGTACAGAACGCTTTAAAATATCCGTTACGGATGGTGCCGGGACAAAGCTCAGCATGCTTAAAAAAAGTAGTGTGGGAATAAAAAAAAGAAGGCCCGCAAAAAAAGGCATCCAGTTCTCCGAAACCCCCTTGTCAAGCAGCATGGCCCCTACAGATTTGGATACGCCGTCAGAAACAATAAAACTGGCACATAAGCCCGCTATCAACATTTCTGTATTTTTTCTTCCCTCTAAAAACCCAAGTATCAAACCGAAGACTACACCCAGCGACAGGCCGTTCAATAATAAGCAAAAAATATTCCAGGGCCGGGGCACAATGCCAAAGAGCAGCAACATCAATTCGGCCAAAACGATCAGGCACAATAACATCCGTATACGCTGTTCGGGCCTTATCTCCGCCACTATTTTTATACCCACCCATTTCGCGATCACATAACCAATCGTCTGAGCGATGATCAATAAAAATTTGTAGTCGATGCCGAAAAAAAACACATCCGAATAAGTAGCTGCCGTGTAGGGTTTCCGAAAACCGTACATACAAAAATAGGTACCGAACGCTGCTATCAACGCCCATGCCGGATGTGAGACGACCTGTTTTTTTATTTTTAAAATTATTGCGTTGCTCATATTATAATCCTTCCATGGCTGCCTTTACCGGGTGCGCTGCAACAAATTGAAGGCCCAGTAATTTTGCAATCGTTTGGGCTAGTTGTGCCTGGTAAAATTGTTCTGGTTGCTTTATTTCTCCCAATGGCCTGATACCAGGCCCCATGGCTGCAAACCATATCTCATCAGCTCCCGCAATATTGGTATCATGGTCCGTCCATTCAGTTTTTACCTTATCGCCACGCCCATGGTCCGTAAGCAATAACAGCGTTGTCTTATCCTTGTATTCAGGCATTGACTGCAACATCGTCCATAGGTCAGCGATCCAGGCATCCGCCATGTTAGCTGAGTTAAGCAGGTTGTCATAATTTCCTTCATGGCCGAAATTGTCTGTTTCCACCAAGCCGATGTGCAGCAGTTTTGGTTTGAAAGCTTTGACATATTCTTTGGCCATGTAAAAAGTGAACTGGTCATTGCGCTCGTTGGCAGGCATTCCCGCATCATGCACATGCCATTGCATATCATTCAATAATTTAAAAACAGGCGTTTCAATATGTATCGAATCATACCCTGCATTTATAAATAGCTTTGATCTTTTTTTTGCAAAAATTGCCTGGAAAGCGTTCCAGGATGTAAACACCGCCACCTTGTCTTTGTATTCGGGAAGGTTATTGATAAACTCCAGGACGGATTCATTTTTATTGGCATATTCGATGGTATTCGCTTTGCCGGCTGTATCATTCGGAAAGCCGGTAAACATCTCATTGTAGCCAGGATACGAATACCGGTATTCATTTAGCACATTTACCTTACTGCCTTTATTTCTATTGCCGTGAAGCTGACCGGATGATTCAATTGTATTCCAGAAAAAAGGGAACAATTTCTTTCTTCGTTCATTTGGTGTCGGAGCCCAATAGGCATCTTTCAGTCTTTGGGCATTCCTGGTGTACCGGGGATCATTTATCAGCACACTATCCGCACCGCTGAATAATTCCTGCCACCGTAAACCGTCCAGGGTGATGATGACCACGTTATCCGTTGCTTTTTTTTGTGCTTGCGCAAAAAGGTCGACAAAAAATAATATTGCTAAAAAGAGATATAATTTTTTCATCGGCAATTTTGTTTAGGCATTATAAGTGCAAAATTTAATTATGTCATTGCAGGAATCGCGCGATCAATTATTTATTCAATAAACCTTGTACCTGCAGCCAATCACCCAGGCGCTCGATCCAGCTATCTGATGGCTGGTTATTTTTATTCATACCAAATCCATGACCGCCTTTTGAGTAAACATGTATCTCCGCTGAATGGCCCGCTATCAGCCATTTTTTATATAGATCCAGGCTCATGGGAACAAGGTGTAATTCATCGTCTGACGCGGCCGCTATAAAAAGAGGTGGTGCATCATTCGGTACGGTCATAGCTAATTCAGGCGGTATGTAAGCATAAATTGACATTACAAAATCCGGCCGGTTTTCCTTTGTATAATTGAAGGCGTTTGCGGTAGCCAATGTACCACCGGCAGAAAACCCCATGATGCCTATTTTAGTTGGAGCAACCCCCAATTCTCCGGCATGTTTACGTATCCAGGTAACTGCTTCTTTTGCATCGGCAATGGCCATCGGTACAATTTCGGCATATAGCCTTCTGGCATTCACGGAGTCTTTCATTCGCAAATTCTTTTCTTTTACGGGTTGGTTGGTAAAACTATGCACCAGCCTGTATTTAAGCACCATAGCGCTAACACCTTTTTTATTCAACCATCTTGCTACATCGGCGCCTTCTGTATTTATGTGCAAATAGGAAAAAGATCCACCCGGACAAATAAGTACAATTGTGCCATTTGCCAAAGCCGGGTCTGCCGGGTAAAAGGTTAAAGTCGGACGGGTCACATTGTAGGCGAGCGTATCATTAACCCACTCCCGGGTGTCCTGTCCTTCGGGCCATGACCAGCTTTCAGCACCAGGGGCCGCCCCCGGCCAAAGGTTGAACAGTTTTTGGGCACTGGCATTTATTCCAACCAGTAATATTAAAACAATAAAAAAATATTTCATTTCTGTAAGATAAATTAAAAAGCCCTCAAGTATAACCTATTTCATATAGCGACAAATTACATATAAATCAATAGCGCCGTAAAGATCTGGTACAAACAAAAAGCAGGGAGGGGATCGAAAAGTGACCGGCTATTTAGAAAAAAAATCGCTTATTTACAAAACTGTAAAAGAGTATAATAACCGATTTAATTATT
This sequence comes from Ferruginibacter sp., assembly GCA_039916545.1. Lineage (GTDB taxonomy): Bacteria > Bacteroidota > Bacteroidia > Chitinophagales > Chitinophagaceae > Ferruginibacter. The sequence continues at coordinate 31,516 of JBDSLD010000010.1, read as the reverse complement.
TAGCAAATATTCAAATTAAAAACCAGTAATAATTTATTGGATGTTACTAAATCATTATCCTAACGTTACTAACTAATGAGTGAAGATGGATGCACCTGTATCAACTTAAGCAGGACACCTTTTAAAATATCGGAAAGATATTTCTATTGTTCAAGGGATAAAAAATTGGGCTTGATAATTAGTGTTTCTGAGTACAACCATTATTTTAGAAATGTTTTAAGCAACTGACCTGCTGCTTTGAGCAGGCTTTTTCAAAATAAATAAAATGGCTCTGGTTTCCCAAAGCCATTATAAATAAGATAAAAATACATGCCGGTTGATGTGTGACTCCAATTAGCTATAACACATAATAAGATGGCACTGATTGATAGCGCCCGCCCAAATCGATTTCATGCGCATCTGCTTTAAAGTACTTGCTATTTGTTTTAATTAGTATCACACTATCCTGCTGATGTTCGCTATCTCGCACCGGGACAGGTGTTTTTTCCATGCGCGAAAAATTGAGGCCATATAATTCATTTAGGTTCTTTTCTATTTGTTGTGCAATATGTGTTACCGGCGTATCGGTCGGTTTATTTTCAAAAGGGTCCTGCAGGTGGATAGCCATTTTTTCTATCAGCAAAAAACAAGCAGATATTGCCACCACCAGCGGAGCTTCAAAAGCGCCCAAATGTTCGATAAGGCCAAATGGCAACAATATTATAAAAAGCATCATCGCCAGGTGGATGTAGAGGCTGTAGGTTATCGGGAAAACCGTATTTTTTATCCTTTCACATTTACCCATGGCATCACACAGACGGGAAAAAGTTTTATCAAGTTCTACCTGTTGAAACCGGTTTATCCATCCCTCTTCCAGCGCCAGTTGTATATCTCTGCCCATCATGTCCAGCAAAGCCGCCGGAACATTATCCATTTTGCAGATGTAATCCATTTCTCTTTTATCGAGGTATTTTTCGAGGCCCCTGCGCGGATTTTGCCGGCGCAGGTGCCTGCCCAAACTATAGTTCCACGCTATCTGTCTTTTGATCACTCTTTGCCGGAAGAGTTCCATTGCCTCATCCTCGTGATTTATCGGAGTAAAGGTGCTGATCTGCCTGGCCAGCGTACGGGAATCATTTACGATTGCTCCCCATATATGCCTCGCTTCCCACCACCGGTCGTATGCCTGGTTACTTCTGAAGCCCAGCAGCAATGATAACACGGTGCCCAGTATAGCAGGTACAGAAAGTGGAATTGTTATATGCGTCAAATTAAAGTGCTGGTGTAAAACAGTGACCAGTGACGCATAAAGAAGGATAACAATGATCTCGTACTTTATTTTTCCAAATACGTATTTGAAGGGTATCTTATTTTTTAGTAACATGCGATAACTTTTCTTTTAATAATTAAGGGTATCGGGGTGATCAGTTCGTGGATCAGGCCGAAACCAGTTGCTGGTCCGTTACAAAGTTTGGATTGCTCAGCATCGGTGTTTTACTAATTGGTGTTTCCGTGAGCATGGGTATTCCGCACTTTTTAAAAAAGGGCCGGGGATCCAAACTACGTTTATGGATTTTAAAATACATATAACCGTCCGGGTAAAATATAAGGTCGATGTCATTGGCCTCCGCAAAGTTCCTGAATAACGCTTTTGTATTGCCATTCATACAACGCACCACTATCTTTGCAAGTTGTTTTGGATAGTCGTTCTTTAACTGTTTGCAAGCCTGGCGAAATGGCTCATTTACCAGGTGACAGGCAGGTTCCCGGTAATCCGGGCTTAAAAGATCGAATTCCGAAAAAGGAAGTTCAAAGGCATGAAAAAGAACAATGTTAATGCTTCTTTCTCCTGCCTGCTTAATCGCCGACTCCGCTAATTTAAGAGAGGCTGCGGTAAAATCTGTTGGTACTAAAATGTTTGTCATATCATTAATTTTTATACAACAAAATTGCACCCACGAAATTAGGAACTCATAAATAGCAGTTGAAAATTCTATTAGAATGTTATTAGAACCAGATTAGAAAAAGCTATTAAATTAGAAAATACCTGTAAAATACTCTAATGTGTCAGCTGATGGGTAAGATAATTTTTACTACTGTTCCCACATGCAAGGTCGATGCCACCTGTATAGTGCCTTTGTGTAACCGGATAATATTATTTGACAAGGGCATACCGATACCAAAACCATCGTATCCTTTCACATTGGAAGCCCTGAAAAAAGGATCGTAAATATTTTTTAGTTCATCCTTCGGTATTCCGATTCCGCTGTCGCTTACTTCAATAATAACCTTGTTGTCACCGAACAATAATTTCATTTCTACCGGTTTGTTATCGGAGTATTTACAGGCGTTGATCACGATATTACTTAAAGCGATCTTTAGTAAATCGTAATTGCCCTTGATGCTGGCAAGCGCTTCATCTTCGGGCATCGTGGTTATATTCACCTGTACTTTGTTGTCCGGTAAAATAGCATTGCAATTCACTTTTATATCAAACAACAACTCATCCAGCCTGATTGGTTCCCATAACTGTTTCTTACCATCAAAACCAGTCTGGGCCAGTGATAGCAGCCCCTTGGTAAGTTCCTTTAATTTCTCTGACTGATGTATTATTTTATGCAGGCTTTGCTGGTATTCGTTCGTAGTACGATTTCTCGATAGCGCAAGGTCGGCCTCCCCCGTAATAGCAGTCAGCGGGGTACGCAACTCATGCGATGCATTGCTGATAAAATTATTTTGTGTTTCAAATGCCGTCTCCAGGCGGTTGAGCATTTGATTAAATGTCCCGGTCAGCTCTGTTATTTCATCAGCGCCGGTGCGCTCCTGCAGGCGCAGGTGAAGATTGGCTTCAGTGATCTGTTTTACCTTATTGATGATATCCCTGATTGGCTTAAAAGTAGTTTTAGCAAAGTAAAGTCCGGCACCATAAATAAGCGCTATGGCACCAACCAAAACAAGAATATTGATGATACGTAATTGCCGCATCATGTGACTTCCGTATTGATTGGTAGCAGATTTGATAACGATATAATCTTTTTTTGTATCCTTATACAGGATGCCTGCAAAGTGCCTGAACCGGTGTTCATAAAAAGCAGTTTGCCCGTCATTATCACGGATGTTTTTTATGAAAGAATAGGGCAACTGTCCGGGTGAAGTGGTATAACTTTTACTCATCAGGCTGTCGGCATCAAAAAGATACCCCTCCTCCTCGGGCAGTTTTTCCAGATATTGCCTTTGAATTTCGCGAAATGCTTCTGTTGTTTTGTCACCCGGTTCAAAAGTGAATTTCGCAGATAGTTTTGTCCTTAATTCCAATCGTTTATTAAAATCATTATTTACAAAAGACCGGATAAAAAAGTAAACGGTGACGTTCAATACCAGGAAGATGGCACCTGTAAGAACTGTAAAAAGGATCGTTGTCTTAATTTGAATTTTCATACTGGCAGTCTCGTTATACTTTTAGTATATAGCCAATGCCAACCATAGTTGTGATGACTTTTTTATCAGGATTATTACTCAGTTTTTTTCGAAGATAATTTACATACACATCTACTACATTGGTGCCCATATTAAAATCTATGCCCCATACTTTTTCAAGGATATCCATTCGGGAAAGCACCCTGTTTTTGTTGCGGACAAAAAACTCCAATAGCCTGAATTCGGTAGCTGTTAAAATGACCTGTTTTTCGTCAACATAAATCAGTTTTGATTTAAAATTAATACTGATATTATCAATCTGCTGTATGTCTTCATCCGGCAAAACAGTTAGGTTCTTACGGCGGCTGAGTGATTTGATCCTGGCTTCCAGCTCTGCAAATTTAAAAGGTTTTACCAGGTAGTCATCGCCACCGGCATTTAGTCCTGCAACAATATTCTCAGTTGTGCCTAAGGCAGTAAGAAATAAAATGGGGGTATTTATTTTATGATTTCTAAGGCGGCTGCACACTTCCATTCCGTTGATACCAGGCAACATAATATCCAGGATTATTACGTCGAATACATGCACCATGGCCATTTGTAAGGCAATCGTACCATCCGGGGCCACTGTAAGCTGGTAGCCATTTTCTGTTAATCCACGATTGATAATATCCGCCACATGGGGGTCGTCTTCTGCCAGCAATACTTTCATTATTTTTATTTACTTAACCGATTGATCAGTGTATTGTTCGTACAAAAATACAAAGATGCACCCATTTGACCGGAGGACAAATACGCTCAGTCTTACCTTATGCAACGGCACTTTAAATAAAAGGGAATATGCCGGGTTTTCACTTACCGGCTGTTGATTGGGATTATCAGAAAACCTCCCTGCCGTCACATAGACCGGCCTGTAAGGAGTAATGACAAAAAGCCCGTTACGATCTTCCGGAGTTAGTTCCCAGCGCTCTGACATTTTTTTGGTATGCTGAAATAAAAAAAGCTTATCCTTATTTTGTGCTTCCAGCAAAACGGGATAACGTATAAAAAAAAGAATAGCCAACGACGTTGCTACCCGGGAAGAAACTTTCATTAAATTATTCTTTATCATTGCATTTCCGAATTTATTAACAGGTAGCAAACTTAACCATCAAATGCAATTAATTATTGATATTACTAAAATAATTTAGTTATGGCCTGCCAGACTTATCACTCTATTCCAAGACTGCCCTACAATGATTTGAACTTAAGATATTGTTTGTCCTAATCCTTTACAGCCTGCCTGCTGATAAGTTAATATGGCACCTGGATTTGCAGAAGCGGTAACAGGTTACATTTAAAAAGAACATTGTAATCTGGGTTGTTGTTGGTATATTTAACTAATAAATGACCGTGTACCAGTTGCGACGCTTTTATTGTTTCAATATTTTTTTATCCTCTTCCTTATTGGCATTCAATTTCTTCAAGCCAACCCAAGTTTGTTATTATCAAGGTCATCCACAATGAATAATAGATATTTCCATAAAATTAATACCTGTTAAAACGTGGGATGGCTATTCTTAATCCGTTATCAATAAGTAGTTCATGAATCAATTAGCTGAATTTTTCAATAAACTGTTGGATAGCTCAGATTGGCCACCACGCTGGCATTGTGGCAAATGGACCGAATTTCATGGCTGGTTTTATATTGTTAGTGACCTCCTGATATGGTCGGCTTATTTTACCATACCACTCATCATCCTCCGGTATACTTCCAGGAAAACCAACGCCCGGTTTTTAAGGTTATATTTTCTTTTCGCGGCTTTTATACTTGCCTGTGGTTCTACCCATTTCCTTGACGCCGTTGCTTTTTGGTTCCCTGCATACCGGTTAAGCGCCCTGGTGCGCTTTATCACCGGCCTGATTAGCTGGATAACCGTTTTTCACCTGATCAAAATTCTTCCGACTGCCTTCTCTCTGAAATCATCGTCGGAATTCGAAGCAGAGATCGAACAAAGAAAGAAGGCGGAAAAAGAGATTTTGCTATTGAATGAAACACTTGAGCAGCGAATCCTCGACCGCACCGAAGCGTTGCTGATAAGTGAAAAAAAGTACCGCGACCTGTTTGAAAAAAACCCTATGCCTATTTGGGTACTCAGGCTTCCCTCACTAAATTTTATTGCGGTAAACGAAGCTGCCATTATTTCTTACGGATACTCGCGTGATGAATTTCTGACAATGACAGCACCCGATATCCAGTTGCAGGAAGATACAGAACATTTGCTGGACCTTAACCCTCAACAAAATCCCGTACGGCTTAATACCATTACCTGGAAACACCGGAAAAAAGACGGGGTCGCCATTTATTCCGAGGTGGATGAACATGAAATATTTTTTGAAGGTGGCCCTGCTCTTATGGTGCTTTCTAACATCATTACAGACAGGATAAAAGCGCAGGAAGAATTAAAAAAAACGGTTAAGGAAATTTCCGATTATAAGTACGCCCTGGATGAATCGTCAATAGTAGCTGTTACTAATCAACAGGGCATCATCAGTTACGCTAACCCCAATTTTTGCAAGATATCCAAATACACCAAAGAAGAACTCATCGGGCAGGACCATCGTATTATCAATTCCGGCTACCACTCCAAAGAATATATCCGTAATATCTGGTTAACGATTGCAAATGGTAAAATATGGCGTGGCGAATTAAAAAATAAGGCAAAAGATGGAACAGCCTATTGGGTGGACACCACAATTGTTCCCTTCCTCGATGACCATAACAAACCTTACCAGTATGTCGCTATCCGCGCCGATATCACGCAAAGAAAACATGCAGAGGACGAAATAAAACATTTGAATGAAGAATTGGAAATGCGGGTGAAGGAACGCACAGAAGAACTGGAATCTTTTTCTTATTCCATATCGCACGATTTACGTGAACCATTGAGGGCCGTTGACGGGTACGCAAGTATATTGGAGGAAGATTACGGTGGCGTTTTAAATGATGAAGGGAAAAGAATACTCGGCGAGGTTCAGGACAATGCAAAAAGGATGGGTATCCTCATAGATGAATTGCTGGCCTTCTCCAGGCTCGGAAGAAAAGAAATTGACAGGTCGGTTATTGACATGAATGAATTGTCGCAACTGGCTATAAAAGAAATTAACCAGACGACCAGTCATCGTGCTGAAATAAAATTCGGCCAGCTTATCCCGGTTATGGCGGACCAGGCCCTGTTAAAACAGGTGATGATCAACCTTATTTCAAACGCGATAAAATATTCAAATAACAGTATAAATCCATTTATCGAAATAAAATCGGCAAGAGAGAACAATGAACTGGTTTATTCCATAACGGACAATGGCGTTGGTTTTGAAATGGAATTCGCCCACAAATTATTCGGCGTTTTTCAACGCCTGCATTCGGTCGAAGAGTTTCCTGGTACGGGTGTCGGACTTGCAATTGTTCAGCGGATCATTCATAAACATAAAGGAAAGATCTGGGCGCTAAGCGAGCCGGAGAAAGGAGCGACATTTTACTTTACCTTGCCGGTATGAAAAACTAAAATGTATTTATGGAAAATTTGCAACTGGAAATTTTGTTGGTAGAAGATAGTAAAAATGATGCAGAACTAACTATTCGGGCTTTCAATAAAAAGAATTTATCGAATAACATTCTTCATTTAAAGGACGGAGCCAGTGCGATCAATTTTCTTTTTGGAAAAGGGGCCTTTTTAAACAGGGATATTGGCAATAAACCTAAAGTAATTTTACTTGATTTGAAAATGCCCAAGGTGGACGGCCTTGAGTTTTTGAAAAAGGTCAAGGGCAACGAATTTACAAAAAGCATACCCGTTGTAGTACTTTCTTCATCAAAAGAAAACCGGGATATTGAAGAAGCATATTCAATCGGAGCCAATAGTTATGTTGTTAAACCGGTCGATTTTATTGGCTTTACAAATGCAATTGTTGGGATAGGAACATACTGGATACAACTTAATCAACCACCTCTAACGTAATTAGTTAAATAAATGACATGGCTCAAAAAATAAAAATATTACACCTCGAGGACCTTCGTTCTGATGCTGAATTAGTAGCGAGAGAATTGAAAAAGGGACACATTGATTTTGAGAGGCTCGTGGTTACAAAAAAAAAGGACTTTGAAAAAGCATTGAAGGATTTTTCTCCGGATATTATACTTTCCGATCATTCCCTCCCGTCTTTCAATTCTATTGAAGCATTGCGCCTGGTAAAGTCCCATGGGCTCAATGTCCCGTTTATTTTAGTAACTGCTACCAGGTCGGAAGATTTTGCCGTTAATGTTATCCGGCAGGGAGGAGACGACTATGTGCTAAAAAGCGATCTTGGCCGCCTGCCCTCTGCTATTAACAACGCAATCGATAAAAGGTCCGAACAGCATACAGCCGACAAGGCAGCGAGAGAGTTAAAAAGTATAAATGAACGAATGACATCGCATTTGGAGAAGTCGCCATTGGGGTATATTGAATGGGATGATCAATTGCTGATAAAAACTTTGTCGAAGAGAGCAGAAGATATCTTTGGGTGGAACCTGCGGGAATTCAGGATCAACCAAAAATTAGGCTTTAATTATGTGTACACTGAAGACAGGCCCCGGGTATCGGAGGCGATGGATCAATTGCTCAATGGCACTTGTAAAACAAATAATATTCAATGCAGAAGTTATACCTGGAGCGGAAGCATGATCTGGTGTGAATGGTTCAATTCAGTACTTAAAAATGAGGATGGTAAAGTGGTAATGGTTATTTCATTGATACAGGACATTACTAAAACAAAATCGATCGAACAAGACCTGAGGAAATTATCGGAGGAGTTAACCGATTATAAATATGCACTCGATGAAGCATTTAGTGTATCGGTTAGCGATGATAAAGGGGTTATTGAATATGCAAATGAAAATTTTTGCAGGCTTTCAAAATACAGCCGGGAAGAATTAATCGGCCAGGACTATCGCATTGTCAATTCGGGATATCATCCCGGGGAATTTATGCAAGATTTGTGGGCCACCATTTCAAAAGGCCATGTGTGGAAAGGAGCATTCAAAAATAAAGCGAAAGACAATACCTATTACTGGGTGGAAAGCGTCATCGTGCCCTTTGTGAATGAAAACGGGAGAGCGTACCAGTATGCTTCAATCTGGACAGATATAACAGAAAGAAAACAAGGGGAAGAGTCGTTGATCAATAATGAAATTCGCCTTCGTCATTTTTTCGAAACAGCGCCTGAATCAGTTTTCGTGATAGATGCGGGATCGGGTAAATTCGTGGATAATAATGAGAATGCCCTGAGCCTGTTAAAATGCAGCCGCGAGAAATTGTTGCAAAGTTCGCCCGCTGATTTTAGTCCGCCTTTTCAGCCGGACGGCAGCATATCTCTCGAAAAGATAAATGGCTTTATCACGGGTGCGACAGATGGAAAGGTGCGTGTTTTTGAGTGGGTGTTGCGTGACAGCAATGCCATGGAAATTACGTGTGAGTGCAGACTTAATTTGCTATCAAATACCATGGGCCCGATTGTACGTATCAGCGTTATTGATATCAGTGAAAAGATAAGGTCCGGAAAAAGACTTGTAACGGCGGAACATAAGAAACAGCAACAGTTAACAAGTTCCATGATGACAGCGCAGGATGATAATCGCAGCTTTATTGGCGAAGAATTACATAATAATATCAACCAGATACTGGCAACTTCAATGTTATACATGGACCTAGCGATCAACGCAGATGGCGAACGCAAAGATGTGATGACGAATAGCCGGAATTATATCCAGCTGGCGATGACAGAAATAAATAAATTATATATTTCTTTAAAGACACCCTCCCTGGCTGGAATGGATTTGCCGACCGTTTTAAAAGAACTGTTAGAAAATACCCGGCAAGCTAACAATTTGAATTTTATTGAAGATTGGCAAGAACTTGACGAGCGTGTGTTAAATGAGGACCTGAATCTAACTATTTTCAGGATCGTGCAGGAGCAACTAACTAATATATTGAAACACGCGGATGCAAAAACCGTTGCCATAGGCCTGAAAAGTAGTCCGGGCCTGCTTCAATTACGCATCAAAGATGATGGAAATGGATTTGATTGCGCTCAACAAAAGGATGGAGTAGGACTAAAAATAATTGCCAGCCGGGCTGATCTGTTCCATGGAAAAGTTATCATTAACTCTGAACCAGGTGATGGTTGTGAAATGTTAGTGACATTTAAAACCGGCCACATAAAAGGTTTACAAAGTTGATTTTTTAAGGGCCGAAACTGTGAAATAATGGCCGTTTATCTTTGCAAAATTGAGTTTTACTTTGTAAACTCACTTTTCGGAGGAGCACCAAAGCCACCAGGTAAATTGCGTGATTTACCTGGTGGCTACCATTAAAAATCTTTTTGCCAAATGGTAACTGGCCCGATAAGGCCCGACCTGAATAAAGGCGCATCCTTTTGATAATGCCGGAAAGTGGTAAAAGTAAACCGGCCACTGGTTCTTTTTTGATTGTTCAGTAACCAATCCGGCCATTCGTCATTCTTTATTCCGTCATCCGGCAATTGCTCATCGCCTATCAACCTGTTCGGCCACAAATTAGCGACTGATATTTCTAATTGATTGTCCTTTTGTTCCAGGGCCGCCGTTATGTCCACCTTCCACGGGGCGGTCCAGACTACACCCAGGTCTTTACCGTTCAATATTATCCTGGCGATGTTTTTTACTTCTCCCAGGTCTAAATAGGTACGACTGTTTTTTATGTCGGGATTGGCTGGTGAGTTAAAGGTTTGATGATAAGTAGCGATACCGGAATAATACCTGATCCCTTGTTCCGGTCTTGTGGTCCAGTCTGCCAATGTATCGAAAATTATTTTTTGAGGACCACCCCAAACCGTATCGAAGGACACCGTCCAGGGAGCATTCAACACCGCAATATTTTTGTAGGAAGGAAAATTCTTTTCTTCCCGCATCCCTGTTGGCGCAATACCCTTTTTAAAGACTATGAAAAAACTTTGATAAGATTCAAATTGCAGTGGAACGCTTGTGCGGCCATTACTTAATGAAAATTCAGGCAGTGGCCGCGTCTCCCCCGTTAACGGGTCCCACAACTCGGGCGTGCCCCTGGCTGATCTGAAAAGACAATCAGTTTTTAAAAGCTGGCTGGTTTTATTAGCTACGAAATAGATATCGCCATCCGCTATCCTCCGGTGTGTATAACGGAGAGCTCCCGCAGATTCAAAATCGTCTGCCACTCCCATCTCCTTCAATAATTTTGCGGTTACATCGTAGGCCGGGTAAAGGTTTGCTACATTTGTATTTATAGCTCCTCCCCATATCACTTTGCCTTTGCCATAGGTATGTATGGTAATGTCGCCGGGCACTGCTGATGCCGCCCAGATCGTTTGCGCTATTGTTTTTACCTGCTTATCGCAGGCCGGAAAACCGGTAAGGCCCGGAGATTTTTCCGGAGGCGAACCTACTACGACTGCGCCTTCATAAATCAATGAACGAATCTTTTCCAGCAGTGCAGGAGTCATTGTTTTTACATCCGGCAGCACCAATATTTTATAACTGGCTCCTCCCTTAAAAACGATGTTATTATTTTCAACGCTTGCGGTAAATAATTGTCCTGGTGAACATCCATCAAAATTATATCCGCGCCTGTCGCGTATTGGCTCTTCTCCAATTAATGCGGATGCAGGCGGACGAAAAACATGCGGAGCACCCTCGGGAGTAAGGTACAATACATCGGCAACAGAAGTTCCCTGCTGTAAAATATACTGGCACCTGCTGATATATTTATGGTAATCCCCTACCATTGGCCACCAGGTCTGGCTTCTGTCCCAATGCACTCCGTATGGCCCCATTGTCATACCAGGTTTTAGATTATCAGGTAAGGTCTGGCTCTGGAAAGTATGGTACACGAACCGGTTGATACCAGCTGCAAAAGCCCAGTCACCCTGCTCCTTCATTGAGCCTGGGTGTTGCTTCCAGCCTTCATTATCCTGCGCGGTAAAAGCTTCGGCAGGCACCAGCGATATGCCGTTCACGTGCGCGATTGAAGTGGCCTCGGTACAACTAAAAGACGAATTAAAACCAAGGCCCTTGCTCCAGAATTCACACATGGGAACATCAGCCAGTGCACCCAGTTCAAGATCGGCAGTGGGATTCATGTCATAAGGCTCAATAGATAATTTCAACCCATTTCTATGTGCATATTCTTTTAAATGCTTTGCATGATATTCCAACACCAACTCCTGGGAAGTTTGTCGCAGGTCCCATAAAAAACGTTCGCTTATTTCCTGGCTCTCTACAACCATTCCATCATAGACCGGGTAATATGGCAAAGGATCATACCCTCTTCGTTTAATAAATTGTTGACGAAACTGTGCGGTCCAGTTCTGCGAACCCATCTCCCAACTGTCCATGTGTATTTTCTTTAAACCACCGGAAGAATCTGCATTTAACTTTCCTGTTTTTTTCAGCAATTTGCCGATGTATTGATCGAGGTGGGCATTCAAAGCAACCGTGTCAAATTTATCGCACTCAAAGCCTAACCCCGGAAAGGGTGCAGGACGTGTAACCGCTCCATTGTTGCGGGTTCCAAAACGCATGATAGTCCAGTTGCCTGCGGGCACTTTCCAATCCAGCGTACCATCGGATCTCAGTTTATCAGTAAGGTCGAGTACCTGACTGGAAGAAATAACGGCGGCTGCCGGTAGCATTTCATAACTGGCCAAATAAGGTAAAAATTGTTTTACACCCGGCTGAGAAGAATAAGGCGCCCGGTAGTAAAGCGCCTTCTCATCGATATCAGTTATTTTTTTATTTATTGATGGTGTTGGAAAGGCGAGTACCGCAACATCCTCGTAAAAATCATCCCATTTCTTTTTTAAACCTGGCGTAAAGCCTCCTTCACCAAAAAAAGGCTTTTTGGGCAATGGCACAGAAAGTTTAATAACCTGGTTATTATTGCCTGAAACCAACAACGTACTGGAAACCAGGTGTTGCATCGATTGCGCAGCAGGCACCCACGGACCGCCACTTCCCGTCCAGCCGGGGCCCGCACCTAATGTGATCTCTATTCCCAGTCGTTCTGCTTCCCGTACGGCATGTTTAAATAATTCCTGCCACTGCTCACTCAAAAAATCTACTTTACCCCTTGGCACCCCCACATTCACTTCTAAAAAAATGAGGTTGCCAATACCTGCTTTTTTCATCGATTCAAGATCTTCGGTCATAGACTTCGCCGTAAGATTACCATCCATAAAATACCAGTACACACCGGGCCTTGCCGAATCCGGCGGGTTCAGAAAACCTGATTTTAAGTCGTCGTTTGTAATTTCTGCGGCTATATTTACCTTACTTAAATGTTTATTACAGCCGTATAAAAACAACATCAGCAGCGTACACAAAAAGCCGGATACAATTATATTTTTTTTCATTAACAGCATGCATTTTTTATTTGTAACTACCTGATATTTTGCTCAGCAAACCTGTATCGTAACGATACCCAGCAATTCGCCCAGTTTTTTAATTTTTGATGCGATATGTCCAACACCGATTGCGCAATGATGCGCCGGCCCGTAAGTGTTCCATTGTTCTACAAACCGGCGGGCGCCTATCGGAAATTTATACCTGCTGTTTGTATTTCCGATTTCTAATATCGGCCCCGGTACTGACTCCGCCTGGGCCACTAAGAACATTAATTTCCCCTCAACTGTTTCAACAACCGACAACAATGTTACGTCACCATATTTTACGGTCATTTCAACTGAAAGGCCACTCCCTGTTTTGCCATGGTAAACCTGTAAAGGACGCACTTTTATTTTTCCTTCGGCAATGGCTAAATGGCCGGGGCCGTCGTGGCCCATCAATACTATGTCATCATTAAAATCTATTGCGTAGTATTCTGTGAAAGAGCCACCAGCTTCGAAGCTGTCCATTATTTTCATTGCCTGAGCGTTCTTTATTTCATACTCTCCCGCTATAGGAACATGATTGGCGGTGAGCAATGAATTACCAAGGATCACGGAACTCATGGTGTCCTCATTTTGAGGGTTGCCGGTACCTTTGTGATAATAAGCCATAGAGCCAAGTCCGTACTTTTTAACTAATTTATCAAGGGCCACAGAAGTACGGGCCGCCCGCTCCAGTTCTGATTGCAAACAATCTGACTGTACATCAAAAGTATTTATGAATATGGTTACTTTATCCTGTATTTCTTCATTGGTCACCTGTTGGCGGATGCCGGATAATTCATCTACCTCTATCACTTCTATGTGACCGCCGAAAACAGCGCAGTGTAACGTAAGGTTAGAATAAATATCCAGCATCCCACCGTAATAATTACCCATAATACCCAAATTATTATGGTACAGTATGTTGGCGACTTTTGCCGCTGCTATCCATTCTTCAACTTCCTGCCAGGCTACCGGGTCATCATGCAGCATTCCGGTTACCTGGTAAAATGGAATGTTCGACCGTTTGAACACACTGGCAATTTCCGGTACAGGGCATGCTGAGCAAAAAGCCAGCCATTCACCGGTCATCTTTGTGCGGTCATTCAGCTTGTTGAACCATTCATAATTGATGGCCGCTTCGGGAGACAGGTTCAAAATAATGACAGGAACTTTTGCACGTTTCACAACCGGCAAAACGGTGGAAGACAATGCATAGGTAGTGACGTACAAAAAGATAATATCAACATCTTCCTTACGAAATGTATGACCGGCATCAAATGCTTTTTGCTGCGTATCGATCAGGCCGAGATTAACGACCTCTGCCCCAAATTTTTTTAACTTACTTTCTACCTGCTGCACATAACCGGTGAGCCGTTTTTCAAGGTCTTCAAATTGCTCCCAATATGCCTCCAGCCCAATGCCAAAAAGACCAATTTTTAAGTTGTATTTTTTTATCATAGAATGATGCGGTTTCTAATTATTATCCATTTCAATTAAGGTAATTTTCAACACTGATATCATTTTATGAATACACCTGGAATATGATAACTGCTAATTTTCCCCCTGGCATTATTTGCTTTACCTTACAGCGTTTGCCAGATATTTAACATTTGGATCAAATACTTTTTCAAAGTAAATGTATTCCTGTTACTTAGCGCTAAAATTGGATAACTGCTACAGCGAATGGTTTCAGCAACAGTTGGTTATTTTGAAGCTTTCTTTGTGCCGGAGGATTATCAGCGGTAGATCCGTCAACATATTGAACAGTGGCATTTTTGGCATCCGCCGGAAGCATTAGTTGTACCGGCTTATCGCTTTTATTAATCAGCAACAGTTTTTTGCCCTTTCCTGTTATAAATCCCTGAACTTTTACAAGTGCCGTATTTACGTTGGCAGCCACCAGCTTGTCACCGGGGCCAAAATTATCCTTCAGCAATTTCAATACCCAAAAGCGGCTGTTAGGCTTTCCCGTTATCCAGTTCATCATGCTTACGGAAGGAAATTGCGTGGGATATCCTACTAACTGAGATTCCCCTGCGACATCGATTCCAATATTGGCCAGTACTACATAAATATAGGCATACATTGCGCCCGATAAATTCCAGTAAGCCGGCGATATCGGCTTATCGCCATCACGGGATAATATATTTCCAATTTCATTAATGGTAGTAAAGGTCTTCGGTGAAAGGCGCTTCCTGATACTTTCGATATACCGTACCTTATTTAAAAAGCCATCTGCCTGGTTAAAGAAGGAATATTGATAAGTATCAATGTTTTGCAGGTCGTAGTTTTTCTCTCCGTAAAAGTGGTAGGAAATACCTTCCGGCTCAATTCCTTTTGTATGGTTCGCTGGATTTAAAAAATATTCAAACCATTCCGGGTTATTAGAATAGGCCAATGATAACCCGATAAATTTTGTTTCCGGTGCAACTTTTTTCATGCCGGTAACAATGGCGTCATACATTTTTGTATATAGTTGTGGGGAGATGTTATGCTCAAGGTCCGGTTCGTTCAATACTTCCCAATAAGAGAAATTATAATGATGTGTGGATGGATAATATTTGCCAAGCTCATCTGTAAAGCCGCCTTTTGTGTACCAGCTGAGCAGGTTTACAAAATAATCAACCAACTCTTTCATGGTAGTATCGCGTAGTTCCGTGCCGCCATTGTAATCCCAGAAGACCTGGTTAGCATCAGCTGGCACCACGACCGGTTGATCAGTTTTAAACATCCAGTTCGGGATCGTACTGAAATTCATGGTTACGGAATGGCCCTGTGTAGCATTCATAAAGTCTTCAACGATGGGGTCAATTTTACTAAAGTCCCAAAAAGTTTCCTTATCGGTTGGTGGCTTCAATTCAGCTACAGCCATATGCGGATAAGGAAACCAGGGAACGAAGCGCACATAATCCGCACCGAGGTTTTTCAACGCGTTGAAACTGCCTCCATGAATATTAGCGCCGCGTACCAGCCTGGGATTAACCACTACCTGGAGCGTTGGAGTTGTTTTTGATTCCCTTACAATTTGATCCCAATTGATAGTAACATTATTTTGTGCCGAAAGATGCGCAGCCAATAAGCAGATAACGCATAATAGCATCCCTGGCTTAAAGGTGTTTGAACCTACCTTCTTTTTCATCATCAATATTGTTTAGTAAAATAATCAGTGAGTGTTAACTGGTTTTCCGCATACTTTATGTGAGACAGTTCTTGCCGGTGCAAATCATATTTATCCTGCTACGGGCACGACAAATTAATATACCCTTGCCCGACCTCACAGGTTCATAATACCTGTGAGGCCTTTCTAAAGAGCGAGGTTATATTTCATTGACGATCCTGGTTTCGGCCGGTGGGATGCCGGCTGCGGCAGGTTAGTTGCATGAAACGAAACGGCGATAATCAAATTCATCAATATCCCGAATTCTGGCTTAATTTATTATTCACCTGGATTTCATTACTGGGAACCGGGTACAATACTTCATAGGGCTGAAAAAGATAATCGTTTTGAGAATAGGGAATACCCTGTCTGCCCGTAGTTGGAGACGCTTTCTCTTTAGCACCGTAGGCATTTAAAAATAAGGAAAGTTCATCGGCGGTTTTGGTTCTTTTAAGGTCGAACCAGCGCCAGTTCTCAAAGGCGAGTTCTATTCTTCTTTCATGAAGTACTTTATCCTCGAAAGATTGCTGGCTCAATCCGCTTAACGGATCAAGACCCGCCCTTTTACGTACCTGGTTCAGGTAACCGAGGGCTTCTGAAGTCGGACCAGTCTTCCTGTTGATTGCTTCAGCTAACATCAGCAAAACATCTGAGTACCTTAACACAGGCCAGTTATCATCAGTGCGGCCGTAGATGGTGTGCGGGTGATCGTATTTTTTTATGTACGGAACCACGCTGTCGGTAATAGGACTCTTAAAGTCTAAGCCAATAGACGCGTCTTTTCGTAAATCGCCATCTTCATAAGCTGCAATAATATCTTTGGTTGGAATGTTCCATCCGCCCGGGTTACTTTGCGCCCAGCCGGTAATGGCACCTTTGGAAATACGTGGAGCAAACGTGTATATGAAACTGCTCCATTCTCCCAAATCATTTCCACCCTGGTACTGAACTTCAAAAATGGATTCGGGACCATTCTTTTTTTGTGGATCAAATACATCTGCGTAGTTGGTTAATAAAGCATAGCCCAGTGGAAGTACCTGTTGAAGCGAAGCTATTGCTTCATCATATTTCTTTTGGGTAAGATAAACTTTGCCCAATAAACTTAGCGCGGCTCCCTTGGTAACCCTTCCTGTATTGGCATTGTTATATCTTACCGGGAGCAAAGAAACAGCTTCTTTAAGATCAGTTTCAATCAAGGCATATACGTCGGCCTGTGGCACGCGTAAATAGTCCCATGCTTTAGAGGGTACATCCAGTGGCTCGGTAATAAGCACCGCGTCTCCAAAATATTGCGCCAGTTCAAAATAGTAGTAGCCCCGCAAAAATTTAAGTTGTCCTTCAAACTGGGCCTTTATTGAATCGCTGATGGTATTGGTTTCAATGTTCTTAAGTTTTGCCAGTGTATTGTTGATATTATAAAGGGCGTTGTAATAATTAATATACATTCCATCAATATTACCCGTTCCGGAATTGATGGTCCAGAATTCAAATGCTTCTATTGAAGGTGCCTGGCCACGGTCGCCCGGATTAAAGTCAATGGTTGTATTATCTGATGGTAATTCATTAAATAACCACTGGTCGTTAATGACACCCTGCAATTGGCCGTACACCCCATTGACCGCCTGTTCCAGCTGAGCCTGGTCTTTATAAAAAACATCTGTTCCAACCTGGGTAGGATCTGTCTTATCCAGGAAATCCTTTTTACACGAGCATTCAAACAGGCAGAGCATTATGCCAGCCATAATTATAGTTATATTCTTCATTTTCTTAAAGTTTTAAAGTGAGATATTAGCTCCAACACTGAAAGTTCTGGAAACAGGATAAGAGGCGTCATCAAACCCCGGCCTTGTACCGCCCAGGTTGTTGACGTTAGGATTATTTCCCGGGTAATCTGTAATTAAAAATAAATTCTGCGCACTGATGTAAAGCCTAACAGCGCTAAAACGCAAGGTTGATTTTGGAATAGAATAACCCAGGCTTATATTTTTTACCCACATGTGACTGCCATCATAAACATAACGGGAATTGCTTTCACGCTGATATTTCCAGGTATTGGTGCCGGTTAATCTTCCTGAACCGGGATTTTGTTCTGATCTCCAGCGGTTAACACTGGCGGTCGATACATTAAAAACTCCATCCAGGTTTTCAGTGGACTTTTCTATCTGAGCTACTACATCATATCCATAAGCACCGGTTAACAAAACGCTTATATCGAATTTTTTATAATCGGCCCCAAGGGTGAAACCCCAGGTTCCTTTTGGCCAGGGATTGCCAATCTCAACCATATCCTTTGTATCATAAGATATAATGCCATCGCCATCACCATCGGCATATTTATAAACACCGGGAATAGCGCCATCCTGTGCAGGAGATTTATTGATCTCTGCCTGGTTCTGAAAAATGCCAAGCACCTTAAACCCGTAAATCATTCCGATCGGGCGCCCGACCTTTGAAACATTGTAATCACTGTATAAATCACCCTGCCATATTTCATCATTTTCACCACGGATCTCCAATATTTTATTGCGGTTAAATGAAATATTAAAATTGCTCCAAAGGCCAACTGCATTGATCTTGGTTTTATAGCCGGCTGAAAATTCAAGTCCGTTGTTCTGTACTTTCCCAACATTGCCTAAGCTGCTTGTGAACCCCGAAATCGCAGGCAATTGAATAGACAGCAGCATATTGCTGGTGATCCTGTTATAATATTCTGCGGTGAATGTTAATTTGTTACCAAAAGCCGTCAGGTCTAATCCAACATCTGTCTGCTTCGATTTTTCCCAACCCAACTCAGTGTTTGCGAATGAGCTTACGACCCGGCCGCTTACAAAATTGCTTCCTACTACATAATTGCTACTGTTCAGAAATGATAAACTGGAATAATTTCCGATATTATTATTACCGGTAATGCCCCAGCTACCCCTCACCTTCAAGTCGTTTAACCAGGTAGTTTTGGGCATGAATGACTCGTCTGATATCCTCCAGCCGACTGATAAGGCAGGGAAATTTCCCCATTTATTTTGCAGGCCAAACCTGGAACTGCCTTCCCTGCGGAAGGTACCGGAGAACAAATATTTGCCCCTGAAGGAATAACTGGCCCGTCCAAAGTAAGCCGCGGTGCTCCAGCCAAATTCTGATGAATTGGAAGACCTGATTACGGCCGCGTTCAGGTACGGTACCAAATCATCAGCAAATTGATTTCCGCTGCCGCTTAGCTCTTTACTGGTTTCTTTTTGTGCGGTATAACCTGCCAATACATCCAGGTGGTGATCCCCAAATTCTTTACTGTAGGTGAGCAACTGATCAGCCGAGAGATTCATAGTATTGGCGGAGTAATCACTTTCCCGGGCGTCTCTTGGTGCTGGGGCATTCGTTCCTGATATGGTTGAGGGAACAAATTGTTTGTAAGTACCGATATAGAGCCCGGCATTTACCGACGTTTTAAATTTGAAGTTTCTTAAAAATGAGAATTCCAAAAATGCGTTCGTTATTACATTGCTATTCGTATAATTTGTATTTGTCTCTTTTAATACCTGTACGGGATTTGCCCATCCAAAGGCCCCGTCGTGTCCGCCTATATAATTATTGTATGAGCCATCGGCATTATAAACAGGGTCCCTGGGATCCATCAGGTAGGTTGAGCCTACCAGGGCATCCCTTCCCTCCGTATTCGCCTGGTTTTGGGTAGAATAAGAACCATTTAAGTTCAGCCCCATATTTATAAAACTATTTACCTGCCCGCCGATGTTGGCACGGACAGAATAAAGTTTATAATTGGTATTTAACAAGGTACCGGCCTGGTCAAGATAACCTACCGAAACCAACGATTTAATATTGCCTTTACCACTGGCAAGTGTCACGTTGTAATCCTGGTATGCCGCATTATTGTCAAGGATCTCATTAAACCAATTCGTGGAATATTTAGTTTGTTCGGGGAAACGATAATCCAGCGGAACCTCATCAATGCTTGGCTCCCTGTTTTCGAAATACCGGATCTTATCCATGAAAATATCTTTTTTAAACTGGGCAAATCCCACTCCATCCAGCACCTTTGTTTTCCTGGATTCCGGTATATTCTGTATACCATAATTCGCCGACACTGTTAAGCTGACCTCTCCGGCCCTGGCATTTTTTGTAGTAATCAGTATTACGCCATTTGAGCCCCGTGCTCCATATATCGCTGTAGAAACAGCATCTTTCAGTACAGTGATGGTTTTAATGTCTGCCGGGTTGATATTTTGTCCGATGGAGGTACCCACAGGAAATCCGTCAATTACATACAAAGGTGCACTTCCGGCCCCCAGGGAACCCGTACCTCTTATGGTTACATTGAATTCTCTGCCCGGGGAACCGGTTGCCTGCTGGGCAACTACACCAGCTGCCTGCCCATCTAACAATTGGGTTACATTATTCGCGGGGATATCTTTTAATTTTGACACATCTACGGTAGATACGGCTCCTGTTATATTTTTTTTCATTTGAGAACCGTACCCGATCACCACTACCGAATCCAACGTGGCATTTGTTGAACTTAATGTTATGGCCATTGCCAAATCATCTTTGTCAACCTTCACCCGTTTTTCTTCGTATCCAACCATCGAGAATAATAAAGTGGCCCCTTTGTTAACTTTAATTGTAAATGCGCCGTTTGCTTCTGATGTAGCGCCGCCGGGTTCACCTTTAACTTTTATTGACACATTGGACAATGGTAAACTACTGTCAGATACCACTGTTCCACTGACAGTTAATTTTTGTTGAGCAAATGAAAAAGTGGAAATACCTGAAAGGAGAAGGAAAAGGAAGGTGATTTTTTTTCTTTGCAATAAATATGCAAATTGTTTTTTAAACATAGCAAGTAGTTTTTGTTTTGAAAAAAATTATTGAAAAAATCGACAGGCATAATATCGTTAATACCTGCGACCTGTATAGGTTTGGCCAGCTTACTAAACAGTTGTGCCAATAACCGGCCATCGGATTGAAATGACTAAATAAGCAGAAAAAAAACAGACACTAAAATCAATTGAAAGAGTTGGCAAAGCCTGTATTTTTTATAATATCCCCAATACAGGTTGCGGCAATTATTTTTGTAATCCATAATAGCAAGCTTTGGTGTATGATTATATTTATGATACTATTCTATGCAACTTCCAATCACACCTTTTCATTTATTCAAAACTTTTAGATACAGCAATCGTTATTTAAGTGTAAAGAAAGAAGAAACAATAAAGGCACATCATTATAGCAATGATCCCTATGTAATTGACATTGGTGTTACAATTAGCAGTTATTATTCAAATGACCTTCAATGTTAAAAAATACTAATTTGAATACAATACTAAAATATTATCTCCCATTCCGATTCTCGTTATTGATTTTTTAGTTTGTATTTTTGACACAAAAATGAGCCTGACCAAAAATCAAAAATCGAAATATTTAGTTGCAAATGATGAAGACGAACTATGGGGGATATTTGTAACAACAATTGGTTTCCAAACGATTTTACCTAATACAGAGTATCCACCTAAAGGACATCCTTCATCATACTGGTTTAATGCTGCCAAAGGAAGGGTGTTACATGAGTACCAGATTATTTATGTAATAAAAGGAGAAGGGATTTTTCAATCGGTAAATTGCAAGCCAACAAAAGTATCTTCCGGAACAATTATATTTCTTTTCCCGGAAGAATGGCATTCTTACAAACCAATTAAAAACACCGGGTGGGACGCATACTGGATTGGGTTTGATGGCAGTAATATTGCCAATTTATTAAAGAATAATTTTTTTTCAATAAAAAGCCCAGTATTGGAAATTGGATTTAATGAACAAATTGCAGAGTTATATAAGCAAGGGCTGGAAATTGCGAACTTCCAAAAAGCAGCTTACCAGCAAATGCTTGCCGGTATTGTACAAATGATGCTTAGCCATGTTTTTTATGCTGAAAAAAATAACTCCTTCAGAGATAAACTGGTTGTTTCGCTTATTGAAAAGGCGCGGGTTATCATGAGGGATAATGTCAATAGTGATCAAACACTGGCAAGCGTTGCTGCAGAGTTAAATATGAGTTACTCCTGGTTCAGGAGAATATTCAAACAATATACAGGGTTTTCCCCCGGCCAGTACCAGAAGGAAATAAAATTGCAAAAGGCGAAAGAATTACTGACAGGCACAGTGATGATGGTAAAAGAAATTTGCTTTGAACTCAACTTTGAATCTTTCAGCTATTTTGTAACGATGTTCAAATTAAAAACGGGCATGTCCCCTACCGAATACAGGATTAAAGTTCACGGACGTGGGACTGAAAAATAGCAACATCCAGGTTAATAAGTTGGAACCGGAAGACTAAATAATTAGCCGTTCCGGCTTCGTTGCTGTTTCCTTTTCCTGCCGCTTTCAATCTGTCATTCAATAGTTTCCTGAAATAACGCAAAAGCTGTGGGAAGAAATAGCTGCTTACATCCACTCCTCCGCCGCGTCCACCAGTGCTTTCCATAAGTGCACAGCGAAAGAGCTTCGAACCATGACACGGTAACGGAACGGAGCGATGTGCCAAATGATCACCGGTGCCTTCGCCATGAGTCCCTGGGAAACTCTTGCCACAGGGAAATATTTTTCGCGGAGATCCTGCTCCCAAAGGTGAGCAAGTACCTCCCGAACATTGGGTCCTTCCAATTCAATCGTAGTCCGCTGACCGCTTACATCGACTGCGCTGAAATGATAGTGGTTCTCTAACAACAATGCAGCGAGCTTTTGCTCAGCTTCTTCGAATCCTGTAATCAGCCACCAGTCCGGCGCAAGGCAAAGGGCATGAGCCACACCCTTACCAGGTACTGCTTCCCTGGTTTGGCCCGGCCTTCCTGGCAGATCCAAACCAAGCACTTCTGTGACTGCTGCCTGCGTTGATGTGCCAGGTTGCACACGAAGGTCGATGGTTTTCAATCCTGGCAATTCGCGGATAGCTACAGTAGCGACGGTTCCTATACTCATTCCTTTCAGCGGACTTTCTTTAGTGATCATATATGTTTCGAAATTAGCTTCATATCTATTTCATGTCGAAATTAAAATAGGCGGCTAATCATATTTTTTCAATGAACAAATTGAATATTTTAAATTTTAAGATCATAAGGTGCAATAACCATGATATCAAACTACTCAAGAGGAGCAACCCTCCATTTTATTTTGCTGGCTCAATACCAGGACAAATTGTTTTAAGGTAATATTTACTTGAATACAATTCGCCGATAGAAGCGCTTTGCCCCGAAAGGGCAGCCTCTTTGTAGAAAATGATAATAATATCAAATTTCTCCAGGGAACTACCCCCCGATCAGTCATGCTGGCTCGTCACCCGGTTAAGTTGTTTTTAAAGCCGCATTTACCCCTGGTGCAGTTATTTGATAAGTAACAGGTTGCTCCGCTGGAGCAATTTGACTTTTTCATTGATATCTACAGACAGGTTATGCCGCTGGCATAACTATAATAGTACCTAATTCAAATAATATCTTTCAAAAAGAAAATTATTAGTCAATAACCCCGATTAATCTCTTCGGATATTTTCTTTATCAATGAATACAGCATCGCAAATGGTGGCACGGATTATTTTTTTTCCAATGGGCACGGCCACTACTTCCCTCATGCGCTCCAGGCCATCGGCCACCAGTGCCAGTGCGAACGCACGTCCAAGCTCCGGCGAATAATAAGAACTCGTTACAAAACCAATATGGGAGGTCTTGCCCTGCTCGTTTGGTTGTGCGCCAATAAGGGTGATGTATGCTCCCTCCGGAATAACTTCCTCACCATTCTCTGGCAGCAGGCCAACCAGTTGCTGTCTTCCCGTAGCCTTCAGATAAGGCAATTGGAACGAGCGTTTTCCAATAAACTCCTTCTTCCTGGAAACAATCCAGGACATGTTCAGGTCATACGGCGTTTGCGTTCCGTCGGTATCCTGCCCTATAATTACGTAGCCCTTTTCCGCCCGTAGCACATGCATGGTTTCTGTACCATAAGCCGTTAGGTTATAGGGATGTCCGAGCGTCCACAAACGTTTCCAGATATGGAGTGCATGTCCCCAGTCAATGTTGATCTCGAAGGCCAGCTCTCCAGAAAACGAAATTCGGGCAATGCGTACGGGCAGACCGTCGATCGTTGCCGACCGGCTATGCATAAAAGGAAATGCTTCTTTTGACAGGTCAATATCTGTGACCAATTCCCGGAGGAGCTGGCGGCTTTTCGGGCCCACCAGCGCGATCGTGGAAATATGCTCGGTAACAGAGGTGCAATAGACTTTCAGCCCGGGCCACTCCGTCTGCAGCCACTCTTCCAGCCATGCCAATACCCGGGCAGCACCTCCTGTGGTGGTGGTCATCAGGAAATGGTTTTTACCCAGCCGGGTGGTGACCCCGTCATCAAAGACCATACCATCCGCCTTACACATCAAGCCGTAGCGGCACTGCCCTTCCGGCAATGTCGAGAATATATTCGTATAGATGCGGTCAAGAAAAATGCCAGCATCGGGACCTTTAATATCAATCTTTCCGAGGGTAGAGGCGTCCATTACAGCCGCTCCCTGCCTGGCCGCTGCGCATTCACGCCGAACAGCTTCATCCATGCTTTCTCCCGGCTTCGGAAAGTACCAAGGGCGCTTCCATTGCCCCACGCCCTCGAATACAGCACCGGCTTCAACATGCCATTGATGAAGCGGTGTAATACGGATAGGATCAGAAAGCGGACCTCGCTCACGTCCGGCCAAGGCAGCGAATGGCACCGGCACATAAGGTGGCCGGAAGGAAAGGGTACCCACATCAGCAGGAGAAAGTCCGGGCTTTCCATCCTGCGCAACGCCATTCAATTGACAAATGGCGCCGATCGTGAGCATGCCGCTGGTCTTGCCCTGGTCATGTGCCGTGCCGATGGTAGTGTATCTTTTAATGTGTTCGATACTGTTTAGCCCGGCCCCTACGGCACGTCGCAGATCATGCAGCGTTGTATCTCGCTGCAGGTCGATATAAGCGTGACTGGCTTGTTCAGGATTGAGCTCCGGACCGAAGAATACCGATGGATCATCGTCGGCGCCGAAGTCACCGGCCAGCATGCCGGCAGTGCGGAGTTTGTCTGTAGCATGACTTACCAAAAAGGCCGCGTGCTCCGCACTCCATATCGGTTTGATGCCAATATGCGTTGCCAGGTCTACAATTGGAGTCCAGCCCCCGGATATTGCGAGCAGATCTGCATCTGTTTGAAATGTTTCGTTCCTGTCAATATCCTGTATGACGACAGTTTGCAAAGTCCCTGCTACATTGGCTATAGTGTCGAGAACAGCAGCGCGGAAGCGAATGGGGATCCCTGCCTCCCTTGCGGCATCTACACTATCACCTCCGGCCCCGGACCGCACGTCATAGATGGCTTCTACCTGTACGCCGGCATGATGAAGCCGAAGCGCATCACGATATCCCTGGTTGTCGATAGTCATAATCACGGCACGTGTGAAAATTCGCACACCATGAACCGCGACATAGGTGGCTGCCGCATGGGAAAGCATGATGCCAGGCCGGTCGTTATTTGCGAAGATCAACGGGCGCTGGAACGCACCTGGTGCCAGCACGATCTGTTCCGCACGGATATGCCATACCCGGATGCGCGAACGAGTGGCCGGCGCAGAACTCCCAAGGTGATCACTTCGCCGCTCGATGGCGACGACATAATTCTGATCGTATAAACCAGTTGCGGTGCACCTGCACAAGTAAGTAAGGTTTTCATGCGCAAGAACATCCTGCAATGCAGCTGGTAATTCCTGTCCAAGATGCCGGAGATGGCCACCTGGTCCTGGCTGGTCATCGATCAGCAGCACCTCCCGGCCCTCACGCAGGTGCTCAGCCGCCGCTGTAAATCCTGCCAGGCCCGCTCCTATCACCAGCGTATCGACATAGCGGTTAGTCTTATCATAGCGTGCTTCTTCGGGATCCCGGGGGAGTGCACCGATGCCGGTAAGACTGCGGGCAGCAAGTCCCTCCGCCACTTCAATGATTGTGGCCGGAAGCATCGATTCCATGGTACCCGATACCAGCTGAACAAGTGCATTGGGTTCCTCAACACCCAGTCCGACGATACCGCGCGGACGTCCATGGTAGGTGCTGTTGGTGATTGACAGTAAACCACTACGCAGCAAGGCGGCCGCCATCGGCTCACCATGTTGTCCCTTGTAATCCTTGTCATCAAAACTGAATGAAATTTCGCTCATAGGTTGGAGCCCTCCTTCCCGATAATACCGGGAGATTTTGGTTGTGTGGTAAAAGGAAGATAAGCCGGCCCGATCTCATGAGTAATGGTATTGCGCCATAGGTTGAACCACCGGCCACATCCGGCGAAATGCACCCATCGCTCGGCAAGCCATCCTTTTGGATTGGCACGGATGTGAAGGTATTTTGCCCATTCGGTGTCCGTCAGCGCATTAGTATCCGAGTAGGCTACGCCGGCCTCGGCTCCGTAATGGAACTCGGTTTCGTTGCGCGGGCCACAATGTGGACAAGGAATGTAAAGCATAAAAAAAGTTTTTAGGATTCGATATAATATTCGTAAACCTAAGCTTAGAATAAGTTACAGTTCATTTTCTTTTTTTTCTTGATAAAAAAAAGAAACAAAAAAAATCAAGGCTGCGAATAAAAAGGCTGAAAATTTGAATATGTTCCTAAAATCAAGGAACTCGCCGATATTAGTTCAATAATTTAAAGGTTATGCCCGGCTCAAACAGCCTTGATTTCTTCACGGATCATATTCAAATTTTCTAGCACTTTTTATTCGAGGCCGCTACCAACCACGAATTGCGAAAGTTTCACCTAACTCTAATAAGTTTTAATGTGCAACCCCTGCCGCTCCGTGTTCGTCGATTAGATGTCCTGTTACGAAGCGGTCGAGTGCAAAAGGTTGGTTCAATTCATGCGGGGCGCCGTGTGCCATCGTATGGGCCATCACCCAACCCGAACCGGGCGTAGCCTTGAAACCACCTGTTCCCCAACCGCAGTCGATGAACAGGTTCTCCACCGGGGTTAACCCAATAATGGGTGACGCATCCGGGGCGATGTCAACGATACCTCCCCAGGTCCTCAGCACCTGTGCACGGGCGAAGATAGGGAACAGTTCCAGCGCAGCTGCCAGCTGGTGTTCGATCACATGGAAGCCGCCGCGCTGTGTGTACGAGTTAAAGGCATCAGTGCCTGCTCCCATCACCAGCTCACCCTTGTGGGCCTGGCTTACATAGACATGGACAGCCCCGCTCATTACAACTGTATTGAGCACCTGTTCAAGCAGTGGACTCACCAGGGCCTGCAACGGCCGGCTCTGGATTGGAATAGAGAACCCGGCGAGATTGGCCAATAGCGAGGAATGACCCGCTGCAACCAGGCCCACCTTGCCGGCAGCGATAGTGCCCTGGGTGGTATGCACACCCTGGACCTTATTGTCCTGTATGTCAAAGCCTGTTACTTCGATGCCCTGGATGATATCCACTCCAAGGTCGCTCGCCGCCTTCGCATAGCCCCAGGCCACCCAGTCATGTTTGGCGATGCCGCCCCGCGGCTGGTAGGTGCCTCCGTGAACCGGGTAGCGGACATCTTCGCTGATATTGATGATGGGCACCAGTTTCTTTACTTCTCCAGGAGTGAGCCATTCGCTATCAATGCCGTTAACGGCATTCGCATAAAAATTCCGGCGTTTTGATCGCACATCACTAACTGAATGTGCAAGTGTCAGCACACCGCGCTGACTAAAGAACATTTCATAGCCGAGGTCCTCCTCCAACGTCTCCCATAATTTGAGTGAGTGCTCGTAAATGGCGGCCGATTCGTCTCCTAAATAATTGGAGCGGATGATAGTCGTGTTGCGGGCCGTATTGCCTCCTGCGAGCCAGCCCTTCTCTAAAACCGCGATATTCGTCAGGCCATGATTCTTTGCCAGGTAATAAGCAGTTGATAGTCCATGACCGCCGCCGCCCACGATGATCGCATCGTATGCTTTCTTTGGCTTCACCGATTTCCAGAGCTTTGGAGGCTGCTCCGGAAGCGTGGCTGCCCGTCGTCGCCCGATCGTGCCGGGTGGCAATGTATAATGCGTATTCGTCATGATCTTAATCGTTTCATTTGTGGATCGTACTGTGGATCCGGTCCTACAGTTGCCGGGTAATCGTGATTGAAATAACGGATAGAAAGCCCTGTCCCCTGCGCGCTCAATGCTTCGGGCACCCAGGCATAAGCGAGTTGCTTGCCAATGGTATGGCCAAAGTAAGCGCTGGTTACATAGCCTGCCACCTTTCCTTCGTGCAGCACGGGTTCCTTGCCCAGCACCACGTGCTCAGGGTTATCAAGCACCAGGCAGACTAAACGCCTGTCAGGTGCAGCTGGATCTAATTCATTGAAAGCCTCAGCCCCTTTATATCCGCCACCCTTGCGAACCGCGAAAGATAGTCCCGCCTCATGGGGGTTGTGCTCACTGTTCATATCCGTCCCATAACTGCGGTACCCTTTTTCCAGGCGCATGGAGTTGAATGCGCCACGGCCGGCTGCGATGAGTCCGTATTGCTCTCCTGCCTGCCAAAGTGTGTCCCAAAGTTTCAGCGCAAAGTCAGCGGTAGTGTAGATTTCATATCCAAGCTCACCAACGTAAGAGAGCCTGCACAGCATTACCGGTACATGGCCTAGATAAAGGCTTTTAAGCTTAAAGTACCCGAATGCTTCGTTGCTAATGTCATCCCGGGTCAACGACTGGGCGAGTTCCCTCGACTTAGGTCCGAAGAGCCCCAGCCCAACAGTACCGGCGGTGATATCTTTCACATGCACCGTGTCCGGCGCCAACTGCCTGAAGTAATTGATATCGATATTGCTGTTTACGCCGATGAAAAAGTCGTGCTCGCCACGCCGCATGACGGTGATATCGCTCAGGATGCCGGCCCTTTCGTTCAACAGCAGGCAATAAGTGATGGAACCTGGCTTTTTGCGCAGGTTGCCTGTTGTCAATTGCTCAAGAAATTCCAGTGCGCCCTTTCCGGTAACCTCGATGCGTTTCAAAGTTGTGATATCGAAAATGCCAACGCCTTCCCTTACAGCCTGTGCCTCGGCACCGATGACCGGAGACCAGTATTTTGAACTCCACTCGTCCCGTGGCGGACTATTGTAGCGGGAAAGCAGGCCGGCGTTGGCTTCATACCATTGCGGCCGCTCGTAGCCGGAAGCTTCAAGAAAGAAGCCACCAAGTTCCTGCTGGCGTTGGTAAAAACCAGTGGTGCGGAGCGGGCGGGGCGACTCCATTGGCTGCAGCGGGTGCAACAAATCGTACACCTCCACAAAGTTTTGCGCACCGCGTTCTTCGATATGCTGTAAACCCAATTGGTGGGTTTCAAACCGGTTAACATCGCATTCATGCACCGCGAGTGAGGGGTGGCCATCGATGATCCACTCGGCCATCGCGCGTGCCACACCACAGCCATGGGTTATCCAGACTGCCTCGGCAACCCAAAAGCCTTTCAATCCCGACCATTCACCCATCAGCGGGAAATTGTCCACAGTAAAGGAGAACAAGCCATTCATCGACTCTGCAATCCCGCTGTCCTTCAATGCGGGAATAACTTCGGCTGCCAATTCCATAGCACCTTTCCAGTCTTCCTGCGTAAATGAAACCTGGCTTGGCATTACTTCCGCAATTCCACAGGGCAGGATGTCTTCCGCCCTCACGGGAAGTGGGCGGTGACCATACCAGCCAATTGCCAGGCTTTGTCCTCTCTGCTTAAAATAAAGGTCGGAACCCTGGTGACGTACTACAGGCAATTCAGCCTCACTTTTGTAAGCCGCCAGTTCAGGCATTGGGGCCGTGTAGCAAAGCTGGTGCGCCAACGGTTGTATCGCCATTGACATACCCACCATCGCTCCAATCCCGGGGCCCCAAATTCCGGCGCAGCAAACAACAATATCTGCCGGGAATGATCCTTGTGTTGTTTGAACACCGGTGACATGACCCTCGCTTTGATCGATTGCCAGTACTTCGCAGTCTGCAATGAATCGCGCACCGCGGCTGATCGATCGCTCCCCCATCACTTCCCCAGCCAGTACCGCCCGGGCTATTCCGTCATCGGGCACATATAAGGCACCCAATATTTTATCATGAACCAGCAATGGATGTAGGTCTAACGCTTCCGCGGGAGAAATCACATGCGCATCAATTCCGGCAGACAGGGCCAATCCCGCCCTGCGGTGAAGTTCCGCCAGCCGCTCCGGCGTAGTTGCAATCTCCAGTCCGCCCACTTTAAGGAAACAAGGTTCACCGTCATATTTAAGACTATATAATTTTTCAACGGTCTGGCTGGCAAACTTGGCCATGGTACGTGACCCATTGGCCTGGAAAACCACGCCGGGCGCATGTGAGGTAGAGCCACCGGGTTTCCAGAGTTTGCCTTTTTCAAGTACAATTACATCGCAATACCCGCGTTCGGTGAGCTCGTCGGCCAATGAGCAACCAACGATACCCGCTCCTATAATTACAATTTTTGGCATTAGTATTCCGAAGTTATGGTGAGTCGATCGCGGTACCAGGATAAAAACTGTTTAACGAGGTATTCCTCGTCGGCCAGTGGACCCGGCTGGTAGCCACCGGAGCAAATGCCGCGGTAAGCGCCTTCTGCGAGGCTTTGGTCCTGTGCATTGGTCTGGGTCCAAACCCTGGTAAGGTCCTCCAGGTTATAGTCAACGCCTTCCATTGCCTCGGCGGCGACGAGCCATTTGGTCCGCACCAGCGTCTTGTCGACCGAAATAGGGAAAACAGCAAACGTAACAATGTGGTCGCTTAAAAAGTGGTTCCACGAATTCGGATGGGTCCACAAAGAAAGCCCGCTTCCTTCCGGCCGTTTGAAATTGCCTAGCAGTTTTTTGCAGGCGTGTTCAGGCTTCATGGTGTGGGATATGCACTGGTTGGCCAGCGGTAGTCGGACAGTGCGGAACCACAGGTCATCCGGGAACTCCTGCAGTTCGTAGGGGAGGCCGAGACTTTCCCACTCCCTTTCCTTATCCTGCAGTTCCTCCTGGAAGCGTTGTTCCGCCGGTTGAACATTATCTTTATCGAGCCCCTTGCCAAATCCTGAACTATAAAGCGGTACCAGCAGTTCGGGGTGGTTGCTGTCGCAATGCAGGCACTCCCTGTTATTTTCTATGACGAGTTTCCAGTTGGTGTTTTCGATGATATCCTTTTGACAGGCTATTTTAGTCTTGGCCAATTCGTATGGAGCAAGGTATGGAGCGAGCCTGCTGCGCACTTCTTCGATATCAGTGGGCGCGGGTGAGTTTAGACAAACATAAATAAGGCCGCCAATTACGGCGACGTTTATGGCGTTCAGTCCGAAATCTTCCTTACAAAAGTCCGGCGCCATACCGCGCGCGCGCAGCAAATTTCCGTCAAGATCGTAGGTCCAGTTGTGGTAGGGACAGGAAATTCCCCGGCGGTTGCCTTTTTCCCCCTGTACCAGTTCATGGCCGC